>JABWBN010000166.1 GCA_013360485.1 Burkholderiaceae bacterium
GCTGCGCAGGCGCTGCAGGTCGGTGTCGGGGTGGGCCTGCACCCAGCGGTCGAGCGCGCCGTCGTCGGCGATCAACTCGTCGCGCCAGCGTTCCACCTCGTGCAGCGCCAGGGTCTCGCGGGCCGAACCAAGCTGGTAGGCCGCCACCGCCTCGCGCAGCGGCGCCGGGTCGGCCAGGCGCATGCACTTGCCCACGTACTGCATCTGGCGCCGGCGGCCTTCGTGCGAGCGGGTGCGTCGGTACTCGGCGATGGCTTCGCGCAGGCGTTCGGGCATGACGATGGCGGCGAACCGGTCCTCTGGCAGGGCAGCCAGTGCCAATCCCAGGGTTTGCAGCTCGTGGGCCTGTTGCTTGAGCTGGGTCTTGCTGGGGCGTTCGCCGCCATATTCTTCGGTGTCCGCAGCGGCGGATGCGGGTCGCGTGCGCATGGCTATGATTGTCGCCCACCCTGAGCCGGCTCCCGATCCATGACCCCAACGACCACACCGCAAGGCTTCGCCTACGCGCGCGAGCAGTTCCAGCAGATCATCGAGGACACGCTGGCCATCGCGCGCGGGCTGGGCGCCAGCGACGCCGCAGCCGAGGTCTCGGAAGGAGCCGGACTTTCGGTATCGGTGCGCAAGGGCGAACTCGAGAACGTGGAGCGCAACCGCGACAAGTCGGTCGGCGTCACGGTCTACCTGGGGCAGCGCCGCGGCAATGCCAGCACGTCCGACTTCTCGCGCCAGGCGCTGGAGCAGACGGTGCGGGCGGCCTATGACATTGCCCGCTTCACAGCCGAAGACCCGGCCGCCGGCCTGCCCGACGAGGCGGATCTCGCCGGCCCCGACGAAGCCGCGCTCGACCTCGACCTCTTTCACCCCTGGGCGGTCGATGCGGCCCAGGCCGCTGCACTGGCGCAACGCTGCGAGGACGCGGCCTTCGCAACGGACCGGCGCATCACCAACAGCGAGGGCGCAGCGGTTTCGGCCCAGCAGTCGCACTTCTGGGCCGGCAACACGCGGGGCTTTCGCGGCGGCTATGCCAGCTCGCGCCACTCGATCTCGGTGGCACCCATCGCCGGGCGCGGTGCGCACATGGAGCGCGATGCCTGGTACACCTCGATGCGCGACCCGATGGCACTGGCCTCGCCCGAGTCGGTGGGTCGCTATGCCGCCGAACGTGCACTGGCGCGCCTGCACGGGCGCAAAGTTGCCACCTGCGAGGTGCCCGTGCTTTTCGAAGCACCGCTGGCAGCCGGGCTGCTGGGCGCCTACGTACAGGCCACCAGTGGCGGCGCACTCTACCGGCGGGCCAGCTTTCTGCTCGACAGCCTGGGCCAGACGGCCATGGCCGAGCATCTGGACGTGGACGAAGACCCCCACGAGCCGCGCGGCAAGGCCAGTGCGCCGTTCGACGACGAGGGCGTGCGTACCCGCCGGCGCCGCGTGGTGTCGGCCGGCGTGGTGCAAGGCTACTTCCTGTCCAGCTACTCGGCGCGCAAGCTCGGCATGAAGACCACGGGCCATGCGGGCGGCTCGCAGAACCTGCGCCTGCGCAGCCGGCTCACGCGGCCAGGCGACCATCTCGAGCAGATGCTGCGCACGCTCGGCCGGGGCCTGTTCGTCACCGAGCTGATGGGGCAGGGCGTCAACTCCGTCACCGGCGACTACTCCCGTGGTGCGGCCGGGTATTGGGTGGAGGGCGGCCGCATCGTGCACCCGGTGCATGAGGTCACGATCGCCGGCAACCTGCGCGACATGCTGCGGCGCATCGTCGCCGTGGGTGCCGACGTCTACACCCTGGGCGGCAAGTCGGTGGGTTCGGTGCTCATCGCCGACATGAAGGTTGCCGGCGACTGACGGGGTCTGCTGTCCGCGCCGGGCAACGCCGCGCCGTACCCCAGGACTTACCCGAATTTCAGCGGCTTTCAAGGTCGGGGCCCTACGCTGGCCGGCGGCCGCGTGGCAAGCCAGGAGCCGGCCCTGCACGGGACGGGGTTTTACCTGCGCTCCCGAACAGGGGCGGCACCTAGAATGCCGCGCACCTCATTGCGTTTTTGCATAGGAGACCTGCATGGAACGTCGTTCCTTTGTACGTGGCGCCGGCTTGGCCGGCGTGTTGGCAGCCGGTGTCGCACCTGCGGTGCACGCCCAGCAGACGCTGCGCTGGCGTCTGACCTCGAGCTTCCCGAAGGCCCTGGACACGCTGTTCGGCGTGAACGAGACCTTCGCCCAGAAGGTCAAGGAGCTCTCAGGTGGCAAGTTCCAGATCACCGTGCATGCACCGGGCGAGTTGGTTCCGGCGTTCGGCACCATCGACGCTGTCAAGGACGGCACCGTCGAGATGGCGAACACGGCGCCTTACTACTACTTCGGCAAGGACGAGACCTTCGCGTTGTCGTGCGCCATCCCCTTCGGCCTGAACAGCCGGCAGATGACGGCCTGGTACTTCGAAGGCAACGGCCTGAAGCTGATGCGTGAGTTCTACCGCCAGTACAACATCGTCAACTTCGCGATGGGCAACACCGGCGCGCAGATGGGTGGCTGGTTCCGCAAGGAGATTAGGTCGCTCGAGGACGTCAAAGGCCTCAAGATGCGCATCGGCGGGTTCGCCGGCAAGGTGCTCGAGCGCGTGGGCGGCGTGCCGCAGAACATCCCCGGTGGCGAGATCTACCAGGCGCTGGAGAAGGGCACCATCGACGCGGCCGAGTGGGTGGGCCCGTACGACGACCTGAAGCTGGGCTTCTTCAAGGTGGCCCAGAACTATGCCTATCCGGGTTGGTGGGAAGGCGGCCCGCAGCTCGAGCTGCACGTCAACAGCAAGGCCTACGACGGTCTTTCGGCCGAGTACAAAGCCATCATCGAGGCGGCCGCGACCTACGGCCACGTCGACATGCAGGCCAAGTACGACGGCAAGAACGCCCAGTCATTGAAGCAACTGGTGGCCGGTGGCGCCAAGTTGTTCCCGTTCCCGAAGGACTTCATGGATGCGGCGTTCAAGGAGGCCATGGCGCTGTACAGCGACATCGCCGGCAAGAACCCGAACTGGAAGAAGGTCTACGACGACTACTCGGCGTTCCGCCGAGACGCCAACCTCTGGTTCCGCTTCACCGAGGCCAACTTCGACAGCTTCATGCAGCGCCAGAAGCTGTGACGTGAGACTGGCCGCTCGGCCTTTCGGGGCCGGCGGCCTGGGGCGTCGCGAATTGCGATGCCCACTGCAAACAGCGGGGCCCCGACACGATTGCCGTGCGGGGCCCCGAACCTTCTTGGGGCGGTGCGATCAACGACCGCAGCGTTCGGTGCTGCCGGCCGTGCGGTCGATCACTTCTGGCCTTTGGCGCGGTCTTCCTTCACCGCCTCGAGCAACGCCTTCATCGGGTCTTCTTCCTTGTCGGCAACGGGGGTGGTGGCCCCCGAAGCACCTGAAGCACCTGAAGCACCTGACGCGGGTGCGCCGGGGATGTCGGGCATCGCGGCCGGCTCGGGTTCGCTGGGAAGTGGAATGGACAACTGCTCGATGGCCTTGTCCAGGTCGATCTTCTGGCCGCTGTCCATGCCATCGATCACGAGCTTGGGCCAGGCGATGATCACCGCGACCATGATGACCTGCAGCACGATGAAGGCGATCGAGCCCTTGTAGATCTGGCCGGTGGTCACGGCAGGTATCGTGTCGCCGGTGATGCGGTCTTTGTAGTCGGACTTGGCCGCCACGCTGCGCAGGTAGAACAGCGCGAAGCCGAACGGCGGCGTGAGGAACGAGGTCTGCAGGTTCATCGCGATGATGACGCCGAACCAGATCATGATGCCGTCCACCGGTGTACCGGGTGGGAACATGCCGGGCAGCAGCTTCTCGGCCACCGGCGCCAGCATCGGTATCACGATGAAGGCGATCTCGAAGAAGTCGATGAACATCCCCAGGATGAACACCAGCAGGTTCACCACGATCAGGAAGCCCAGTGCGCCCCCGGGCAACTGCGAGAACAGGTGTTCGACCCACACATGGCCGTCAGCAGCGTTGAAGGTGAAGCTGAACACCGTGGAGCCAATCAGGATGAACAGCACGAACGTCGCGAGGCGAGTGGTGCTGTCCAGTGCCTGCCGCATCAGCTTCAGGCTCAGCTTGCGCCGGCCGCCGGCCATGATGAGCGCTCCGGTTGCGCCCATGGCGCCGCCCTCAGTGGGTGTGGCCACGCCCAGGAAGATGGTGCCCAGGACGAGGAAGATGAGTACCAGCGGCGGAATCAGCACGAAGGTGACGCGCTCGGACAGCCGCGACAGCAGGCCCATGCCGGTGAACTTGTTCACCAGCGCCAGGGCGAGTGCCAGCAGCGACGACACGGTCATCGACATGATCACCACTTCGTCGCCGGGCGCCGCACTGGTGCGGCCGGTCCACGACTTCATCATGCCGTCGTGTACCTGGGACCAGGCCCAGCCGGCCGCGCCGCAGATGGCCAGCAGAACCAGCAGCGAGGTATGACCGCTGCTGCCGTTGGTCTCGCGGTAGATGCGCGCCTCGGCGGGGAGCGCCGGCACCCATCCCGGGCGCACGATGGCCACCACCACGACGAACAGCAGGTACAGGCCCACCAGCAGCAAACCGGGCACCAGTGCGCCGGCATACATGTCGCCCACCGAACGGCCGAGCTGGTCGGCCAGCACGATGAGCACCAGGCTGGGTGGTATGGCCTGCGCCAGGGTTCCCGATGCCGTGATGGTGCCGGTGGCGATGGTGCGGTTGTAGCCGTAGCGCAGCATGATGGGCAACGAGATCAGGCCCATCGAGATGACCGCAGCGGCCACCACGCCTGTGGTGGCGGCCAGCAGCGCGCCGACCAGGATCACCGCGATGGCCAGGCCGCCGCGCACCGGGCCGAACACCTGGCCCACGGTTTCGAGCAGGTCCTCGGCCATGCCCGATCGCTCGAGGATGATGCCCATGAAGGTAAAGAACGGGATGGCCAGCAGCGTCTCGTTCGACATGATCGCGAACACGCGTTGCGGCAGGGCCTGGAACAGCGTGGACTGGAACAGGTCGACCGACATGCCGATGTAGCCGAACAGCAGGCCGGTGGCTGCAAGCCCGAAGGCCACCGGTATGCCGGTGAGCAGGAAGACCAGCAGCCCGGCGAAGAGCAGCGGTACGAAGTTTTCGACGATGAAGGCGGTCATGGTCACTTGCTCGCGAGTGCGTGTTTCTCGGCCTCTGCGGCCAGTTCTTCGGCGAGCAGTTCCTCGGCCGACTTCTCATGCTCCACGCTGAACGGTTCGCTGCGGTGTCCCGTGAGGAAGGCCAGGCGCTTGATCAGCTCGGATGACGCCTGCGCCAGCAGGATCGCAAAGCCCAGCGGCACCAGCATCAGCACCGGCCAGCGGATCAAGCCGCCGGCGTTCTGGCTCATCTCGCCGGTGGACCATGCCTGCTCGGCCAGCGGCCAGCCCAGCTTGACCATGATGATGGACAGCGGAATCGTGAACACGACGATGCCCACGGCATCGATCACGGCGTTGGTGCGCTTGCTCAGGCGGCTGGAGATGAAGTCGATGCGCACATGCGCGTTCTTCAGCATCACGTAGCCCACGCCCAGCATGAACACCGCGGCGAACAGATACCACTGCACCTCGAGCCAGGCGTTCGAGCCGATGTTGAAGAGCTTGCGGACGATGGCATTGCCGGCACTGATGATCACCGCGGCGAGCACGAACCACGACATCGCGTGGCCCAGCAGCTCGTTGACGCGGTCGATCAGGCGGGAGAGTTGCAAAAGGGCTGTCACCTTGTCTCCGATCGAGTGGGGTTCCGAATCCCGACGCGATGCCGCCTGCGGATGGGGCAGCGTCGCCTCGAGTAGGAGCTCTACTGTAAGGAGGGGTGCCTGAAAGCCCTCTGAAAGTGGGGCCGAACCTCGGGTAACCCCTGATGCCGTTTGCACCCGGGCGAGCGCGGCGAGATCAGTCGCGCAGTTGGAGCGCGGCCACGTAAAGCCGGGTGGAGCGGGCGCCGCTGCGGCAATACGCCAGTACCGGGCCCGGCAGTTCATCGAGCAGAGCGGCCATGGCCGCGACTTCGTCGGGCGAGTGGTAGCCCGGTGGCACCGGCAGGTAGCGATAGGCGAGCCCGGCAGCTTCGGCTGCAGCACGCACGGCGGCATCGGTGGGTTGGTCGGGTCCGGCCTCGTAGTCGGGCCGGTTGTTCACCACGCTGCGAAAGCCCAGCGCCGCCACCTCGGCCATGTGTTCGGGCCCGAGCTGGGCGGCGACGAAGAAGCCGGCATCCACCGGTCGCAACGGCAACGACGTGTTCATGAAGGCCCGTCCTCAGCGCGGGGCCAGGGCTGCCTTGACGGCGGCCGATACGGCAGCCATGTCGGCCTGACCGGCCAGGCGCGTCTTGGCCAGCCCCATCACCTTGCCCATGTCGCCGGGGCCGCTGGCACCGAGTTCAGCCACGATGGCGGCAATGGCCTCGGCGATCGCATCATTCGACAGGCGCTGCGGCAGGTAGCCTTGCAGCACCGCGAGTTCGGCCGACTCCTTGTCGACCAGATCGGTGCGGCCGGCGGCCTGGAACGCAGCGATCGAGTCCTTGCGCTGCTTCACCAGCTTGTCGACCACCCCCACCACGGCGGCATCATCGAGCACGATGCGCTCGTCCACCTCGCGCTGCTTGATGGCTGCCAGCAGCATGCGGATGGTGGACAGGCGATCGGCCTGGCGGGCGCGCATGGCGTCCTTCATGTGCTCGGTGATCTGGTCTTTGAGGCTCATGGTAGGCAACGAAGGGTACGTGAAAAGCACAACGCCCGCAGCGGCGTCCCGTGCGGGCGTGGTGAACTCGGGGTCAATCGCGGCGAGGGCGGCGAGGGCGGCGAGGGCGGCGCAGGCCGCGGCACGGCGCTTTCAGTACAGCTTCTTGGGCAGCTGCATGCTGCGAACGCGCTTGTAGTGGCGCTTGACGGCCGCGGCCTTCTTGCGCTTGCGCTCGGACGTGGGCTTTTCGTAGAACTCGCGTGCGCGCAGTTCGGTCAGCAGGCCCAGCTTTTCGATCGTGCGCTTGAAGCGGCGCAGGGCCACATCGAACGGCTCGTTTTCCTTGACGCGAATGGTGGTCATTTAACGGTTGGATCCTAAGGTTTGCGCTCGGTGTTCCTGTCTCGGCCTTGCCACGCGGATGCGCCGGGCCCATCCGGCGCACGCCTGGGGCGAGGACGCCCCGGGTGCGTAAAGGATGTCGCCCTGGGTGCTACCCAGGCACGCCACCCGCACAGGTGGGCCGACACATCACGCAGCATCAGCAATTCCGGACTTGCCAGGCCGGGGAATCGACACGCGGTTTGCCAGCAAAGACTGCGATTCTACTGCGAATGCAAGGGCTTTGCCAATCCGTCGGCACATGCTGCCGCGCTGGACCACGCCCACTGGAAGTTGTAGCCACCCAGCCATCCGGTCACGTCGACCACCTCGCCGATGAAGTGCAGCCCGGGCTGGCGCCGGCTGCTCATGTGGCGCGAGTCCAGGTCGCGGGTATCCACGCCACCGGCGGTGACCTCTGCCTTGCGAAAGCCTTCGGTGCCGGTGGGCACCAGCGACCAGCGCGCCAGGCTGGTGGCCAGCCGATCGAGGTCGCGGTCACGCATTTCGGCCACAGGTCGTTGCCCGTCCAGCCCTTGCTGCTGCACCCAGGTCGAGGCCAGTCGCTGGGGTAGCCATTGGGCGAGTTCGCTGCCAAGCTGGCGTCGAGAGATGGATTTGGCATGGCGCAGCTCGCTCGCCAGGTCCCGGGCTGCGCTGAAGTCGATGTGCAGCGGCTGTCCGGGCCGCCAGGCGGTGGAAATCTGCAGTACCGCCGGGCCGCTGAGCCCGCGGTGGGTGAACAGCAGGTCTTCGACGAAGCGGGTGCGCGCGTGACCCTGGCCAGTCTCGATGGCCACTTCGAGCGAGACCCCGGCCAGCGCTGCGAAAGGCGCCCAGGCTTGGGCGTCGAAGGTCAGCGGCACCAGTGCCGGGCGCGGCTCGACGATGCGATGGCCGAATTGGCGTGCCAGCCGGTGCCCGAAGTCACTGGCGCCGACCTGCGGCAGCGACAACCCGCCGGTGGCCACCACCAGCTGGGCCGTGCGCACGGGCCCGCGGGCGGTGTCGAGCTCGAATCCGGCAGGTCCATGGCGCACCTCGTGCACGGCGCAGGGTTGGCGGTGCTCGACCCGGCCGGCACGGCACTCGGCCAGCAGCATGTCGATGATGCGCTGACTGGTGTCGTCGCAGAACAGCTGGCCGCGGTGCTTTTCGTGGTAGCCGATGCCGTGGGTCTGAACCAGTGCGATGAAATCCGCAGCCGGGTGGCGCGCCAGGGCCGAGCGGCAGAAGTCGGGGTTGGCGCTGAAGTAGTGCGCAGGTGCCGCATCGCGATTGGTGAAGTTGCAGCGTCCGCCGCCCGAGATGCGGATCTTCTCGGCCACGCGGGTGGCGTGGTCCAGCAGCAGCACGCGCAGGCCTTTCTGCCCGGCGCGGGCGGCACAGTGCAGGCCGGCTGCGCCGGCACCGATGACGGCAACATCGAACGCGTCGGCCATGGGCGCGGATTATCCGGGGCGCCGGCCTCCAACCGGCCGCGCGCATGCCCGACTGGC
>JABWBN010000016.1 GCA_013360485.1 Burkholderiaceae bacterium
GTTGGTGTCAGCGTTGAATTGCTCGTTGAGACCCAGGATGGGGTCGCGGGGGGCCATTTCGACGGCGGAGAACAGAGACATGGATCGTCCTTGGAGGGTAGGGTAGTGGCAGGCAACCCCAAGCTGCGGTAGGCTTTCGGGTTAACCCCAGATTTTAGCGGCCTGCGCAGGCCGTGTCGCACACCATGTCCATGCCCACAGCCGTTGCCGATCCCGCCCAGGGGCAATTTGTCCATTTTCCCGGCTCACCGTTTGAGCTGTACCAGCCCTACCCACCTGCGGGTGACCAGCCCACTGCCATCGATCAGCTGGTGGAAGGGGTGAATGCGGGCGAGGTGTTTCAGACGCTGCTGGGAGTGACCGGCTCGGGCAAGACCTTCACCATGGCCAATGTGATTGCGCGTCTGGGGCGGCCCGCCATTGTGTTTGCGCCCAACAAGACGCTGGCGGCGCAGCTCTACAGCGAGTTCCGCGAGTTCTTCCCCCGCAACGCGGTCGAGTATTTCGTCAGCTACTACGACTACTACCAGCCCGAGGCCTACGTGCCGCAGCGCGACCTGTTCATCGAGAAGGACTCGTCCATCAACGAACACATCGAGCAGATGCGCCTGTCGGCCACCAAGAGCGTGCTGGAGCGGCGCGATACGGTGATCGTGGCCACCGTGAGCGCGATCTACGGCATCGGCAAGCCCGAGGACTACACGCAGATGCGCTTCATCGTGCGGGTGGGCGACCGCATCGGCCAGCGCGACGTGATCGCGCAGCTGGTGCGCATGCAGTACAGCCGCAACGACATCGACTTCGCGCGCGGCAGCTTCCGCGTGCGCGGCGACACCATCGACGTGTTTCCGGCCGAGCACAGCGAGCTGGCGGTTCGCATCGAGTTGTTCGACGACGAGATCGAGACCCTGTCGCTGCTCGATCCGCTGACCGGCCGGGTGCGGCAGAAGATCCCGCGCTTCGTGATCTATCCGTCCAGCCACTACGTGACGCCGCGCGAACGCATCCTCTCGGCGATCGAAACGATCAAGGCGGAGCTGCGCGAGCGGCTGACCGAGCTCACCGCTGCTGGCAAGCTTGTCGAGGCCCAGCGGCTGGAGCAGCGTACGCGCTTCGACCTGGAGATGATGCAGGAAGTGGGGCACTGCAAAGGCATCGAAAACTACACGCGGCACCTGTCGGGCGCGCGCCCGGGCGAGCCGCCCCCTACGCTGGTGGACTACCTGCCCGACGACGCGATCATGTTCCTCGACGAAAGCCACGTGCTGATCGGGCAGCTGGGCGGCATGTACAACGGTGACCGCTCGCGCAAGCAGGTGCTGGTGGAGTACGGCTTTCGCCTGCCCAGTGCGCTGGACAACCGGCCGCTGCGATTCGAGGAGTTCGAGCGCAAGATGCGACAGGCGGTGTTCGTTTCCGCCACGCCTGCCGACTACGAGAAGCGCCATGCTGGGCAGGTGGTGGAGCAACTGGTGCGCCCGACCGGGTTGATCGATCCGGTCGTCGAGGTGCGGCCCGCCGGCACGCAGGTCGACGATGTGCTGCAGGAGATCCGCGAGTGCGTGCAGCTCGGCCAGCGTGTCCTCATCACGACGCTGACCAAGCGCATGGCCGAGCAGCTCACCGACTACCTCACCGACAACGGCGTGAAGGTGCGCTACCTGCACTCGGATGTCGACACCGTCGAGCGCGTCGAGATCATCCGTGATCTGCGGCTGGGTGCGTTCGACGTGCTGGTGGGGATCAACCTGCTGCGCGAAGGCCTGGATATCCCCGAGGTGGCGCTGGTGGCCATCCTCGACGCCGACAAGGAAGGCTTCCTGCGTGCCGAACGCAGCCTGATCCAGACCATCGGGCGCGCGGCGCGCAACGCGGCGGGCCGCGCCATCCTCTACGCCGATCGGATCACCGACTCGATGCGGCGCGCCATGGACGAGACCGAGCGCCGCCGGCAACGCCAGATTGCCCACAACCTGGCTCACGGCATCACGCCGCGCAGCGTCGTCAAGCAGGTGCGCGAGATGATCGACGGCGTGGTCAACGCCCAGGACGACAAAGGCAAGGTGCAAGCGCTGGTCGAAGCGACCGAGGTCGAGGCCCTGTCCGAGAAGGACCTGTCGCGCCGCATCCGGCTGCTCGAGAAGCAGATGCTCGAACATGCCCGCAACCTCGAGTTCGAGAAGGCGGCCCGCGTGCGAGACCAGTTGGCACACCTGCGCGAGCTGGCATTTGGTGCCGGTGCGGAGCACGACGCCCAAGTGGTGCCGCTGCCCGGGCGCTCCGGCCGGTCCTGAGGTGCCGGCGCCATCGACGACATGGATCGTCGCCCTGTGCAACAGTCACCACCCATGATTCGAGCCTGGAACTCCTTGTCGCGCCGCACCGAGCCGGCGCAGGCCCGGGTGCTGATGGTGTGCCTGGGCAACATCTGTCGCTCGCCGACGGCCGAAGCCGTGTTGCGGGCCCGGCTGCACGCGGCGGGGTGGGGTGCACGCATCGCGGTCGACTCGGCCGGCACCCATGCCGATCGTGGCCATCCTCCGGATCCACGGGCGCAGGCCGCTGCAGCCCGACGTGGCTATGACCTGTCGGCACTGCGCTCGCGCCCCATGGCACGCGATGACTTCGAACGCTTCGAGCTTGTCCTTGCGATGGATCAGGACAACCTCGAGTGGCTGCAGCGCCGCTGTCCGCCGCCCTTGCGGCATAGACTGCGGCTGTTGCTGGCGGTGGGCTTGCCCGGCCAGGACATGCATGAGATTCCGGACCCCTATTACGGAGGTCCCGACGGATTCGAGTGCACGCTCGACCTGATCGAGCAGGCCTGCCGTGGGCTGATCGTGGAGCTGGACGCGGGGCGTTTGTCCATCCCCTGTTCGGAACAAGGCTGAGCCAATGTCGACAAAATTAGTCGGGATCTGATATACTTGACAACAGCACTCGGGTAAACCGGTTGTTCGGGATATTCAGGAGAACTCCCCATGCGTCTGACCACCAAAGGCCGTTTCGCCGTGACCGCCATGATCGATCTGGCCCTGCGATCGAACAATGGGCCCGTGGCGCTGGCAGCGATCAGCCAGCGCCAGCAGATCTCGTTGTCGTACCTGGAGCAGCTGTTCGGCAAGCTGCGCCGCCACGATCTCGTGGAGAGCACCCGGGGGCCCGGCGGTGGCTACTCGCTGGGCCGGCGGGCCGATGAGATCACCGTGGCCGACATCATCGTGGCAGTCGACGAGCCGCTCGATGCCACGGGCTGCGGTGGCAAGGAGAACTGCATGGGCGAGGACGCCGGTCGGTGCATGACCCACGACCTGTGGTCCAGCCTGAACCAGAAGATGATCGAGTACCTCGACTCGATCTCGCTGCGCAAGCTCGTCGACGATCAACTCGCCAAGGGCGTGTCGATCGAAGAGGCGCCGATCAAGCGTGCGATCTCCAGCGTGCCGGTGGTCAAGCCCATCAAGGTGACCGCGCCGAACTCGGTCTTCGCCCTGGGTGGCGCACTCACCAAGTGAGCGCGGCGCCACTCGCCCCCTAACGCCGTCTGTGTCGATCCCAGCATCCTGCCAGGCCCAACCATGACCCCGCATTTGCCCATCTACCTCGACTATGGCGCAACGACGCCAGTGGACCCCCGCGTCGTCGACGCCATGATTCCGTGGTTGCGCGAGCACTTCGGCAACCCGGCCTCGCGCAGCCACGCCTGGGGCTGGGAGGCCGAGGAGGCCGTCGAGAAGGCGCGGGTGCAGGTGGCCGAGCTCGTCGGCGCCGACCCGCGGGAGATCATCTGGACCAGCGGCGCCACCGAGTCGAACAACCTCGCCATCAAGGGCGCCGCGCAGTTCTACAAGACGCGGGGCAAGCACCTGGTCACCGTCAAGACCGAGCACAAGGCCGTGCTCGACACAACTCGCGAGCTCGAACGCCAGGGCTTCGAGGTCACCTATCTCGAGGTCAAGGAGAACGGCCTGCTCGACCTGGATCGGTTCAAGGCCGCGCTGCGCCCGGACACCATCCTCGCGTCGGTGATGCTGGTCAACAACGAGATCGGTGTCATCCAGGACATTCCGGCCATCGGTGCGATGTGCCGCGAGCGCGGCATCGTCTTCCACGTCGACGCCGCGCAGGCGACCGGCAAGGTGGCCATCGACCTCGCCCGGCTGCCGGTGGACCTGATGAGCCTGGCCTCGCACAAGACCTATGGGCCCAAAGGCATTGGCGCGCTGTACGTGCGCCGCAAGCCGCGGGTGCGGATCGAGGCCCAGATGCACGGTGGCGGTCATGAGCGCGGCATGCGCTCGGGCACCTTGCCCACCCACCAGATCGTCGGCATGGGCGAAGCATTCCGGATCGCCCGCGAGGAGATGGGCACCGAGCTCGAACGCATCCGCATGCTGCACGACAAGATGCTGCGTGGCCTGTCCGATATCGAGCAGGTGTTCGTCAACGGCGATCTGGTCGCGCGTGTGCCGCACAACCTCAACATGTCCTTCAACTTCGTGGAGGGCGAGTCGCTCATCATGGGCGTCAAGGGCATCGCGGTGTCGTCCGGCTCAGCCTGTACGTCGGCCAGCCTGGAGCCGAGCTACGTGCTGCGTGCGCTGGGTCGCAGCGACGAGCTGGCTCACTCGAGCCTGCGCATGACGATCGGCCGCTTCACCACCGAGTCGGACATCGACTACGCCGTCAACGTGCTCAAGGATCGCGTGGCTCGCTTGCGCGAGCTCTCGCCGCTTTGGGAGATGTACCGCGACGGCGTGGATCTCAGCACCATCCAGTGGGCGGCGCACTGAGCCGGCCCCCATCGCCTGGAGTCACAACATGTCGTACAGCAACAAAGTCATCGAGCACTACGAGAACCCGCGCAACGTCGGCGCCTTTGAGAAGGGCGACGACACCGTGGGAACCGGCATGGTGGGCGCGCCCGCCTGCGGCGACGTGATGAAGCTGCAGATCAAGGTCAATCCGTCCACCGGACTGATCGAGGATGCGCGATTCAAGACCTACGGCTGCGGCTCGGCCATAGCATCGAGCTCCCTGGTGACCGAGTGGGTCAAGGGCAAGACGCTGAGCCAGGCGCTCGAGATCAAGAACACCGACATTGCCGAGGAACTGGCACTGCCACCGGTCAAGATTCATTGCTCGATCCTGGCCGAGGACGCGATCAAGGCGGCCGTCAGCGACTACCAAGCCAAGCACGGCGAGCCGGCCGCCGCCGAACAGACGCCGGCACAGGCGGGCTGATCACGATGGCTGTCACTCTCACGGAAGCCGCAGCACGGCATGTCACGCGCTACCTGAGCCGTCGCGGCAAGGGCGTGGGCGTTCGGCTCGGTGTGAAGACCACCGGCTGCTCGGGCATGGCCTACAAGCTCGAGTACGCCGACGAGGTCGGTCCCGAGGATCACGTCTTCGAGGAGCACGGCGTGAAGGTCCTGGTCGACCCGAAGAGCCTGCCCTACATCGACGGCACCGAGCTCGACTTCGTGCGCGAAGGTCTGAACGAAGGCTTCAAGTTCCACAATCCGCGCGAGAAGGACCGTTGCGGCTGCGGCGAGTCGTTCCGGATCTGAACTTGAAGATCGACGACGACGACTTCACCCTGTTCGGCCTGCCGCGGCGCTACGCGCTCGATCCGGCTGAACTGGATGCGCATTGGCGTGCGCTGCAGGCGCAGGTCCACCCCGACCGGCATGCCAGCGGGGGTGTGGCCGCGCAGCGGGTGGCCATGCAATGGGCCGTCCGGGTCAACGAGGCCTATCGTCGCCTGAAGGACCCCCTGCGCCGCGGCGCCTATCTGTGCGAGCTGGGCGGTGCGTCGATCGATGCGCACAGCAACACGGCCATGCCTGCGGCACTGCTGCATCAACACATGCTGTGGCGCGAAGCCCTCGAGGATGCCCGGGGCGTCGCCGAAGTCGAGCAACTGGACGAGCTGGTCGCCCGCCATCAGTGCGAACAGTTGGGTCGACTTGCCGAGCTGATCGACCGCGACGCTGATTTGCCCGCGGCGGCAGCCCAGGTGCGCGCGCTGATGTTCCTGGCCCGCCTGCGCGACGACATCCACCATCGGCTCGAGGCGCTCGACGCCTGACCGCCGGCCACGCAACCTGACCGCACGCACCGAACTGCGCCGTCTCAAATGGCCCTGCTGCAGATCTCAGAACCCGGCCAGTCGCCGGACCCACACGCCAGGCGCATCGCGGTGGGCATCGACCTGGGCACGACACACTCACTGGTGGCAGCGGTCCGTCATGGCCTGCCCGAGTGCCTGCCTGACGGTCAGGGCAGGGTGATCCTGCCTTCCATCGTGCGCTACATGGGCGAGGGTCGCCGGCAGATCGGCCACGACGCACAGGCCGAACAGGCACGCGATCCTGAAAACACGATCGTCTCGGTCAAGCGTTTCATGGGCCGCGGTCTGGCCGACATCGCGGGACATGAGCGCCTGCCGTACCGCTTTGTCGACCAGCCGGGCATGGTGGCGCTGGACACCTGTGACGGGCGCAAGTCACCGGTGGAGGTGTCTGCCGAAATCCTGGCCACGTTGCGCTATCGCGCCGAAGATACCTTCGGCTGCGAGCTGTTCGGCGCTGTGATCACGGTGCCGGCCTACTTCGACGACGCCCAGCGCCAGGCCACGAAAGACGCGGCCCAGCTGGCTGGCCTGAACGTGCTTCGACTGATCAACGAACCCACGGCTGCTGCGGTGGCTTACGGGCTCGAGAACGGCAGCGAAGGGCTGTACGCTGTCTACGACCTGGGTGGTGGCACTTTCGACATCTCCCTGCTGCGTCTGTCTCGCGGCGTGTTCGAAGTGGTCGCCACCGGCGGTGATGCCGCCTTGGGCGGTGACGACTTCGACCGCGCGCTGGCCGACTGGGCGCTGCACCGTTGCGGCCTGGTCGCGGTCACGCCGCAGGACAAGCGCACCGTGCTGGTGGCGGCACGGGCGACCAAGGAGCAGCTCAGCGACACCGATCGGGCCACGTTGCGCTGCGATGTCGACGGGCGGGCGATGGAGGTGGAAGTCGAGCGTGCCACCCTCGAGTCGATCACCCGTCCGTTGGTCGATCGCACGCTGGCGGCGGTGCGCAAGGTGCTGCGTGACGCCCGGCTGCGGCGCGACGAGGTCCAGGGCGTGGTGATGGTCGGGGGCTCGACCCGCATGCCCGCCGTACGCACGGCGGTGGGCGAATTGTTCGGGCGCGAGCCCTTGATCAACCTCGACCCCGATCAGGTGGTGGCGCTCGGCGCGGCCGTGCAGGCGCATGCCCTGGCCGGCAACACTCGCGACGGAGAGTTGCTGCTGCTGGACGTGATTCCGCTGTCGCTGGGACTCGAGACCATGGGCGGACTGGTCGAGCGGGTGATCGAGCGCAACACCACGATCCCGGTGGCCAAGGGCCAGGACTTCACCACCTTCAAGGATGGCCAGAGCGCGATGGCCATCCACGTGGTGCAGGGCGAGCGCGAGTTGGTGAGCGATTGCCGCTCGCTTGCCCGTTTCGAGTTGCGGGGCATACCGCCCATGGTGGCCGGTGCCGCGCGCATCCGCGTGACGTTCCAGGTCGATGCCGATGGCCTGCTCAGCGTGGCCGCGCGTGAACTCACGTCCGGCGTGGAGGCGTCGGTGGTGGTCAAGCCCAGCTACGGCCTGGCCGACGACGACATCGCCCGCATGCTGCGCGAGGGCAACGCCAGCGCCGAGGCCGACATGGCCGCGCGCGCACTGCGCGAGGCCCGCGTGGAGGCCGAGCGCATGCTGCTGGCCACGCGCTCGGCGCTCGATGCCGACGGCGAGCTGCTCGACATCGACGAGCGCGATTCGATCGATGCGCTGATGAACACGCTGGCCTCCCGCGCGCGTGGTGAACTGCCCGAACTCATCCACCAGGCTCTGGAGGCGCTGGCCAAGGGCACCGAGGCCTTTGCCGCCGCCCGCATGAATCGCGGTATCCAGGCCGCGCTCACCGGCCGCAAGGTCGACGACATCTGACAGCTCTACGTCCCATACGCGCCATGCCGGTCATCAAGATACTGCCCAACGCCGAGTACTGCCCGCAAGGCGATGCGATTGAAGCACCCAGCGGCACCTCGATCTGCGAGGCTCTGCTCGACAACGGTATTGCGATCGAGCATGCCTGCGAGATGAGCTGCGCCTGCACCACCTGCCATGTGGTGGTTCGCGAGGGCTTTGACACCCTCAATGAGCCTGACGAAAGCGAAGAGGACATGCTCGATCGGGCATGGGGCCTCGAACCCCACTCGCGCTTGAGCTGCCAGGCCATCCTCGGCGATGCCGATGTGACCATCGAGATTCCGCGCTACTCGATCAACCACGCCAAGGAAAACCACTGAGGACGGGCCGCGATACAAGCGTACTGGCCTTGAGTCAGGCGTGCGTGATCCAGTCCTGCCAATCGGGCCCGTCGAGGTGGGGCAGGGTGTTGTAGGTCACCAGGGTGTGGCGCTTCGGGTTGAACATGAGTTCGGTCACCGCACTGTTGCGGATGCGCATGTTCAGGTCGATCGTGACCTGCGGTGGTGTCGAGAGCAGCAGGCCCACGGCGGTGGAGATCGGTCCGCCACTGGACACCATCAGCACATCGCCCTGATAGCGCTCGCGAACCAGGTCCAGCGCGGCGGCCACGCCGTCAACGAAGGCGCGGTAGGTGGGCATGCCCTTGGGTTGCGCCTGCGCGTCCATCCAGAGCCGCAGCCCCTCGCGCAACAGGCGGAAGTGGTGGCGGTATTCGTCGTCGTTGGCTGGTCGGGCCAGGGGCTGCGGGTGGACGGTGGAAATCACCGCCAGACTGTCGTACTCGTCGAGCCCCGGCAGGGCCAGAGCGGCCTGGGTGCTGCCCAGTCCCTGCGCGATCGTATCCCAGGACTGGCGGTGTCGGCGCAGCGTTCCCGTGAGCACCGCCTCGAAGGCCCAATGGCGCTGGCGAAGATAGTCGCCCAGCCGACGGCACTGGCGGTGACCGAGTTCGCTGAGGCGGTCGTAGTCGTCGGCCCCGAACGAGGCCTGGCCATGTCGCACGAGCAGCAGTCGTCCCATCGCCTGCATTGTGTGCGGTGGGTCCGTTGCACGCCTGTCGCGCCGGCGTCACCGTGCTGACGCAACCGCGTGCTCGGCGGGCGATAGCCGGGTGGCAGGCCACTACACTGACCGCATCATGAAGGTGCTGGGTATCGAGTCGTCGTGTGACGAAACCGGGGTGGCGCTGGTGGAGACCGCCGATGCCGGCGTACCGATCCTGCGCGCCCACGCCCTGCACAGCCAGGTGCAACTGCACGAGGCCTACGGCGGCGTCGTGCCCGAGTTGGCTTCGCGCGACCACATCCGGCGCGTATTGCCGTTGACTGCTCAGGTGCTGGAGCAAGCGGGTTGCACACTGCGCGACGTCGATGTGGTGGCCTACACCCGCGGCCCCGGGCTGGCGGGCGCGCTGCTCGTCGGCGCCGGCGTGGCCTGCGCGCTGGCTGCGGCGCTGGGGCTGCCCACACTCGGCGTGCATCACCTCGAAGGCCACCTGCTGTCGCCGTTCCTTTCGGCCGATCCGCCCGAGTTCCCGTTCGTCGCGCTGCTGGTGTCCGGCGGTCACACCCAGCTGATGCGGGTGCAGTGCGTCGGTGACTATGAGTTGCTCGGTGAGACCATCGATGATGCGGCAGGTGAGGCCTTCGACAAGAGCGCCAAGCTGCTCGGCCTGGGCTATCCGGGCGGGCCGGCCCTCGCGGCGCTGGCGGCTCAGGGAGACCCGGCGGCCTACGCGCTGCCCAGACCCTTGCTGCACAGCGGCGATCTCGACTTCTCCTTCGCGGGCCTGAAGACGGCGGTGCTCACGCAGGTGCGCCGCCTGGGTGATGCTCCCACGGACACGCAGCGGGCCAACCTGGCGGCCAGCACGCAGGCGGCCATCGTCGAAGTGCTGGTGAAGAAGTCGCTGGCGGCGCTGAAGACCACAGGCCTGGCACGGCTGGTGGTCTCGGGTGGAGTGGGTGCGAACCGCGAGTTGCGCCGGCAACTCGACGCGGCATGCGCACGCCGGCGTGTTCGGGTGCACTACCCGGAGTTGGCGCTGTGCACCGACAACGGCGCCATGATCGCGCTGGCCGCAGCCATGCGGTTGCAGGCTGGGCGCAGCCGGGCGACGCCCGACTACGGCTTCGCGGTTCGGCCGCGCTGGCCGCTGCAAGACATCGGCTGATGTCAAGCTGGATGCGGGCCCGCAGCGCGGGCACCACCCGGTGCGGCCGGACGCGTGCAGGCATCCTAGAATGCGCGACTCTGCAACCGGCGTGGCAAAGCCATCTGCCGCTGCAATAACGCACCACCGATGCCGCTGAACCGGCAGCGGCTCTGTTCATGTTTTCAAGGTCCCGATTCCTGAGATGACGCAAGCAGTATTTCGTCGCATTGCCCGCGCGGGCGTCCTGGTCGCCTGTCTTTCCGTTGCCTGGTTCCGTGCGCAGGCGCAGCAAACCGAACCGGTCACCGAGCCGGTGCGCCTGGCCATGATCGAAGGGCTGTCCGGCCCGTTTGCCAATGCCGGCGAGGCCGTGTTCCGCAATCTGCACTGGGCCATCGAGCGGGTCAATCAGCGCGGTGGTGTCAGGATGCCCGGCGGGGCCAGGAAGCTTGAACTGGTTCGCATGGACAGCAAGGGCAACGCTGACGAGGCCTTGTCGATGTTGCGCAGTGCCGTCGACCAGCGCATCGGCTTCGTGCTCCAGGGCAACAGCTCTGCGGTCGCATCGGCGATCATCGATGCACTGAACAAACACAACGAGCGCGACCCGGCGCGCCGGGCGCTGTTCCTCAACTATTCGGCGGTCGAGCCGGCGCTGACCAACGAGCGGTGCAGCTTCTGGCACTTCCGATTCGACGCGCACGCCGACATGCGGCTGGCGGCGCTGATGGATGTGCTCAAGGATGACGCCGCGCTGCGCAAGGTCTACCTGATAGGGCAGGACTACAGCTTCGGGCAATACGTGGTCAAGCAGGCGCGTTCATTGATCCAGGCGCGCAGGCCCGATGTCGAGATCGTGGGTGAGGAACTGCATCCCATGGCTCGGGTCAAGGACTTCCTGCCTTACGCCAGCAAGATCCGCGCGAGCGGGGCCCAGGCGGTGGTCACGGGCAACTGGGGCAATGACCTCACGCTGCTGGTCAAGGCCGTGCGCGACCTGGGCGTGCCGGTGAAGTTCTATACCTTCTACGGCAACGCGCTGGGGGTGCCAGCCGCGCTGGGCGAAGCCGGCGTGGGTTCGGTGCTGGCGGTTGCCGAGTGGCATGCCAACGTGGCTGGCGAGCCCTCGCGCTCGTTGGTTTCGGCCTTTCGCAAGCGCTACCCGGATCCTCGCGACGACTACCTGCATGCCCGGATGCAATCCATGATCGAGATGGTGGTTCAGGCCATGGAACGTGCGCGCAGCGTCGATCCCGTCGCGGTGGCGCATGCGCTCGAGGGCGCCCGACTGGACGCCGCCGCTTTGGGCGGCGTGCACGAAGGGCTGATGCGGGCCGATGACCACCAGTTCCAGCAACCGCTGGTAGTGATGCAGATGGATCGGGTGGGCTCGCCGGGTGTTGTTTTCGACGTCGAGGGCTCGGGCTATGGATTCCGCACCCTGCGACGCTACGACGCTGGCCAGATGGCAATGGCTCACACCTGCCGGATGGTGCGGCCCCAGTAGCTGCCACCGCCGGCCCAGCCGGCGGTGGCAGTGCGGCGGCGCCTGGGACGACGGATGCGGCTATAATCGACGGGCTTTGCCCTTGGCCACGCGGATTGTCGCGCGCGTCGAGGGCAGAGCCTAGGCACGGCGCGGGTCGGTTTCACCCGCGTCCGCAAGTGGCAACCGAAACCGTTACGTCTGCATGGGCAGTCTGCCCGGCAGCGTCGCGCGGTTTCTCCAATCAGGAAATCGACATGTCCAACGCTGACATCAACCGCGCCGAGATCCTCAAGACGCACGCCCGTGCGGCCAACGACACCGGCTCTCCCGAAGTGCAGGTTGCGCTGCTCACCGCGCGCATCAACGAACTCATGCCGCACTTCAAGACCCACCAGAAGGACCATCACGGCCGCCGCGGCCTGCTGAAGATGGTGAGCCGCCGTCGCAAGCTGCTCGACTATCTGAAGGACCGCGATGCCAGCCGCTACACAGCCCTGATCCAGAAACTGGGTCTGCGCAAGTAAGCAACCCATGACCGAAAGAGCCTGTCTGGACCGACCAGCACAGGCTCTTTCGTCTTTGGAGCCTCCCGATCCAGTCGCTGCTGTGTCATTCCACCGGCGCCGGCCCAGCCGGTGCCGCTGGAATGGCATGCCGCCGGACGGGGCCAGCCGGCTCCCGGTGAAATCCCGTCAGGGCGCCACCGCAAGCGCGCCCTGCGCAAACCGGAGACATCATCCATGAGCATGTTCAAGAAGGTTACCAAGACGTTCCAGTGGGGTCCGCATCAGGTCACGCTCGAGACCGGCGAAATCGCACGCCAGTCCAGCGGTGCGGTGCTGGTCGATATCGAAGGCACCGTCGTGCTGGCCACCGTCGTGGCCCGGACCGAGGCCAAGGCCGGGCAGGACTTCTTCCCCCTGACGGTCGACTACATCGAGAAGACTTACGCAGCCGGCCGCATCCCCGGCAGCTTCTTCAAGCGCGAGGGCCGGCCCAGCGAACTGGAGACCCTGACCAGCCGACTGATCGACCGCCCGATTCGTCCGCTGTTCCCCGATGGCTTCTTCAACGAAGTGCAGGTGGTCATTCACGTGCTGAGCCTGAACCCCGAGGTGCAGGCCGACATCGCTGCCATGATCGGTACCAGCGCCGCGCTGGCCGTGTCCGGCCTGCCGTTCAATGGCCCGATCGGTGCCGCTCGCGTGGGCTACATCAATGGCGAGTACGTCCTCAACCCGGGCAAGATCCAGTTGGCCGACAGCAAGCTCGATCTTGTGGTGGCCGGCACCGAGACGGCCGTCCTGATGGTGGAGTCCGAGGCCGACCAGCTCAGCGAAGAAGTGATGCTGGGCGCGGTGGTTTATGGCCACGACATGGGCAAGGTGGCCATCGCGGCGATCAACGATCTGGTGCGCGAGGGCGGCAAGCCCGAGTGGAACTGGCAGGCGCCGGCAAAGGACGAGGCTTTCATCGCCAAGGTCAACGCGCTGGCCGAAGGCCCGCTGCGCGCGGCTTACCAGATCCGCAGCAAGCAGGCCCGCACGCAGGCCTGCCGCGAGGCCTATGCAGCGGTCAAGGCCGCCTTGGCCGGCGAAGGCGCAGCCTTCGACGAAGTCAAGCTCGAGGGCCTGTTGTTCGAGATCGAATCGCGCATCGTGCGCGGCCAGATCCTGGCCGGTGAGCCGCGCATCGACGGACGCGACACCCGCACCGTGCGCCCGATCGAGATCCGCACCGGCGTGCTGCCACGCACACATGGTTCGGCGCTGTTCACCCGTGGCGAAACCCAGGCGCTGGTGATCTCCACGCTCGGCACCGAGCAGGACGCGCAGAAGATCGACGCCCTGGCCGGCGAGTTCCAGGATCGCTTCCTGTTCCACTACAACATGCCGCCGTTCGCCACTGGCGAAACCGGCCGCGTGGGCAGCCCCAAGCGCCGCGAGATCGGTCACGGCCGCCTGGCCAAGCGTGCACTGGTTCCCCTGCTGCCCGCCCGTGACGAGTTCCCCTACACGCTGCGCGTGGTCAGTGAGATCACCGAGTCCAACGGCTCGTCCTCGATGGCTTCGGTGTGCGGCGGCTGCCTGGCCCTGATGGACGCGGGCGTCCCCATGAAGGCCCACGTGGCCGGCATTGCGATGGGCCTTATCAAGGAAGGCAACCGCTTCGCGGTGCTGACCGACATCCTGGGCGACGAGGATCACCTCGGCGACATGGATTTCAAGGTCGCCGGCACCACCAGCGGCGTCACTGCCCTGCAGATGGACATCAAGATCCAGGGCATCACGCAGGAAATCATGCAGGTGGCGCTGGCGCAGGCCAAGGAAGCGCGCATGCACATCCTGGGCAAGATGCAGGACGCTGTGGGCGGCGCCAAGACCGAGTTGTCGCAGTTCGCGCCGCGCCTTTACACGATGAAGATCAACCCCGAAAAGATCCGCGACGTGATCGGCAAGGGTGGGGCGACCATCCGCGCGCTGACCGAGGAGACCGGCACGACGATCGACATCGCCGAGGACGGCACCATCACCATCGCGTCGACCGATGGCGACAAGGCTGCGCTGGCGCGCAAGCGCATCGAGGACATCACGGCCGAGGCCGAGGTGGGCGCCATCTACGAAGGCCCGATCACCAAGATCCTCGAGTTCGGTGCTCTGGTCAACATCCTGCCGGGCAAGGACGGCCTGCTGCACATCAGCCAGATCGCGCATCAGCGCGTCGAGCGGGT
Source organism: Burkholderiaceae bacterium (assembly GCA_013360485.1). GTDB lineage: Bacteria > Pseudomonadota > Gammaproteobacteria > Burkholderiales > Burkholderiaceae_C > Pseudaquabacterium. The sequence continues at coordinate 14,420 of JABWBN010000016.1, forward strand.
CGAGGACTTCCTCAAGGAAGGTCAGGTCGTCAAGGTCAAGGTGCTCGAGACCGACGACAAGGGGCGCATCAAGCTCAGTCTGAAGGCGCTGCTCGACCGACCCGAGGGCATGGAAGAGGAGCGCTATGAGCGCGCGCCGCGAGGCGATCGCGGTGACCGTGGCGAGCGTCGCGAGCGCGGAGAGCGCCCGCCGCGGCGTGAGCGCAGCGATCGTCCCGAGCGCGCCGAGCAGGGGCGCGAGGCGGGGCCCGCGAGCGATGCGTCGGACGCGGGCTCCCAGCAGCAGTAGGCACTCGACACCGATCGGTAGGCATGCAGGCCATCGCCATCACTGCCCCAGGGGGGCCTGAGGTGCTCGTGCGTATGGATCGCCCTGACCCGCAGCCCGGGTCGGGCGAGGTGCTGGTGCATGTCGCAGCCAGCGGCGTGAACCGGCCCGATGTCCTGCAGCGCAAGGGTGCCTATCCGCCGCCGCCTGGGGCCAGCGATTTGCCGGGGCTGGAGGTGGCCGGTCGCATCGTCGCCGGAGATGCCGCTGAGCTGGCTGCTGCTGGATTGGGTCTGGGTGACCGGGTCTGCGCCCTGGTGGCTGGCGGTGGCTATGCCCAGCTGTGCGTCGCACCGATCGGGCAATGCCTGCCGGTGCCGGCCGGTCTGAACGACGTCCAGGCGGCCAGTCTGCCGGAGACTTTCTTCACCGTCTGGTCCAACGTATTCGACCGCGGCGCGCTGTTGCCCGGCCAGACCCTGCTGGTGCAGGGCGGCTCCAGCGGCATCGGTGTCACCGCCATCCAGCTGGCCAGGGCTTTCGGCGCTCGCGTGCTGGTGACCGTGGGGTCGCCGCAGAAGGCCGCTGCTTGCATCCAACTCGGTGCGGACCGGGCCATCCTCTACCGCGAGCAGGATTTTGTGCAGGAAGTGCTGGCCGCCACCAGCGGCCGTGGCGCCGACGTCATCCTCGACATGGTCGCCGGAGACTACCTGGCGCGCGAGCTGCGCTGCCTGGCTGATGATGGCCGGCTGGTCATCATCGCGGTGCAGGGTGGCACGCGTTGCGAACTCAACGCGGCCGATGTGCTGCGCCGCCGGCTCACGATCACCGGCTCGACCCTGCGACCCCGTCCCGTGGCCTTCAAGACTGCGATTGCGCGGGCACTGCGCGAACGGGTCTGGCCGCTGCTCGAGTCGGGTGCGGTGCGGCCCGTGGTGCACCGGGTGTTTCCGGCGCAGGAGGCTGCTCAGGCACACGCGCTGATGGAGTCAGGCGACCACGTGGGCAAGATCATGCTGGACTGGACCGTATCCACAGGAGACTGAACATGCGACGCAAGCTCGTGGCCGGCAACTGGAAGATGCACGGCAGCCGCGCCTCCAGCGCAGAACTGCTCGCCGGCATCACCGCGGCGCGCCCTTACGACTGCGATGTAGTCGTGTGCGTGCCGTTCCCGTACCTGTCCGAAGCCGCCGTGGCGTTGGCCGGCAGCGATGTGCGCTGGGGCGCGCAGGACTGCTCGGCTTTCGAGCAGGGTGCTTACACCGGCGAAGTGTCGGTACTGATGTTGGCCGACTTCGGTTGCCGCTACGTCATCGTCGGCCACTCCGAGCGCAGGCAGTACCACGCGGAGAGCGACCAACTCGTAGCGGACAAGGCCAAGGTCGCGCTGGCACGAGGGGTAACCCCCATCGTGTGCGTGGGCGAGACGCTGGCCCAGCGCGAGGCTGGGGAAACCGAAGCCGTGGTCAAGCGCCAGCTTTCCGCCGTGATCCATACGCTGGGGCACTGCGCCAGCGAGATGGTGGTGGCCTACGAGCCTGTGTGGGCCATCGGCACCGGGCGCACGGCAACGCCCGAGCAAGCTCAGGCGGTGCATGCGCTGCTGCGTGCGCAACTGCGGGCGGCCACACCTCAGGCCGACCACATGCGCTTGCTCTACGGCGGCAGTGTCAAGGCCGACAACGCGGCCGCGCTCTTTGCGCAGCCTGACATCGACGGCGGACTCATTGGCGGTGCCAGCCTGAAGGCAAGCGACTTCGTGGCCATCTGTCGCGCAGCACGCTAGCCGAAACGAACGTGTCATCGGGGCCGGGCAAACCGGTTCGTGCCCCGTCCAAGGAGAAATCGAAACATGCAAATCTGGATGAACTTCGTGCTGGTGGTCCAGCTCGTTGCCGCCTTGGCGATGATCGGCCTGGTACTGGTGCAGCACGGCAAAGGTGCCGACATGGGCGCCTCGTTCGGCAGCGGTGCGTCGGGCAGCCTGTTCGGCGCCACCGGCAGCGCCAACTTCCTGTCGCGGTCGACCGCCGTGTGCGCGACGATCTTCTTTGCATGCACGCTGCTGATGGCGATTCTCACCAACACCAGCGCTCGCGCGCCAGGCGAGTCCGCCGGCAGTGCACTGGACCGACCCGCCGCTGCGAGTGCGGCTTCGGCCGCTGCGCCGGCAGCGGTGATACCGGGCGCAGCGCCGGCGCCCGCTGTGGCACCCTCCGCAAGCGCGGCCAGCGCCGTGCCGGCGGGGACGATCCCGACACGTTGACCGCCTGAGTTGATGCAACTGCGGGTGCAGGTGATTGAAGCGCGCCACACACCCGCACAAACCCGGGGATGAGCGATCTTTTCAGATTAGAATCTTAGGCTGTTCGGGGTGCGATCCTCATGCGACCTGAACATCCGGCGGACCCCGGTCCGACGCAGTGCCGACGTGGTGAAATTGGTAGACACGCTATCTTGAGGGGGTAGTGGCGAAAGCTGTGCGAGTTCGAGTCTCGCCGTCGGCACCAGGCTTGAAGCGGTCCAGGTCCTGATCCGGTGCCTGGGCCGTGCGCCCTGTAGGCAGGGAGCAGGCAGGGGCGCTCCGTGAGCCATCTTCTGATGGCGGGCGGCGCGCCAATTTTTTGGCCGGATCGGACCCGACACCCATCGCGAAGCCGACCATGGACCTTCAACAGTACCTGCCCGTCATCCTGTTCATTCTGGTGGGCGCGGCGGTCGGCGTTGCCCCGCAGGTCATTGGCTTCATCTTCGGGCCCAATCGGCCCGACGCCCAGAAGAACAGCCCCTACGAGTGCGGCTTCGAGGCGTTCGAGGATGCGCGCATGAAGTTCGATGTGCGCTACTACCTCGTGGCCATCCTGTTCATCCTGTTCGACCTCGAGATCGCGTTCCTGTTTCCGTGGGCCGTCGCGCTGCGCGACATCGGCGCCGCCGGCTTCTGGGCCATGATGATCTTCCTCGCGATCCTCGTGGTGGGCTTCATCTACGAGTGGAAGAAGGGTGCTCTCGACTGGGAGTGAACGTCGTGACGCAACGACACCTGGCACGCACCGTCCGCATCGACACACTGGATCCGCAAGATGGGCATTGAAGGCGTACTCAAGGAAGGCTTCGTCACCACTTCGGTCGACAAGCTGATCAACTGGTCCAAGACCGGTTCGTTGTGGCCCATGACCTTCGGTCTGGCCTGTTGCGCGGTCGAGATGATGCACGCTGGCGCGTCGCGTTACGACATCGACCGCTTCGGCATGCTGTTTCGTCCGAGCCCGCGGCAGAGCGATCTGATGATCGTCGCCGGCACGCTGTGCAACAAGATGGGGCCCGCCCTGCGCAAGGTGTACGACCAGATGGCCGAGCCGCGCTGGGTGCTGTCGATGGGCTCCTGCGCGAACGGCGGCGGCTACTACCACTACAGCTATTCGGTGGTGCGCGGCTGCGATCGCATTGTGCCGGTCGATGTCTACGTGCCCGGCTGCCCGCCCACCGCGGAGGCGCTGCTGTACGGCATTCTCCAGCTGCAGGCCAAGATCCGCCGCGAGAACACGATAGCCCGGGCCTGAACATGACGCAACGACTCGACAACCTGCAGGCTGCGCTCGAGAACGTGCTGGGCGGCCGCCTTCGGTCGCTGGTGCGCGCACGCGGCGAGATCACCATTACCGTGGCTGCCGGCGACTACCTCGAGGTGGCCCGCACGCTGCGCGATGACCCGGCACTGAAGTTCGAACAGCTCATCGACCTGTGCGGCATCGACTACAGCACCTGGCAAGACCGGCCCTGGGAGGGCCTGCGCTATTGCGTGGTGTCGCACCTGCTGTCGGTGAGCCTGAATTGGCGAGTGCGCCTGAAGGTGTTTGCACCTGACGACGACGTCCCGGTGGTGGCCTCGGTCACCGACCTGTGGACGGCGGCCAACTGGTTCGAGCGCGAGGCCTTCGACATGATCGGCGTGATCTTCGAGGGGCATGCCGACTTGCGCCGACTGCTGACTGACTACGGCTTCATCGGGCATCCGCTGCGTAAGGACTTCCCGGTGTCGGGCCACGTGGAAATGCGCTACGACCCGGAGCAGAAGCGGGTGATCTACCAGCCGGTCACGATCGAGCCCCGCGAGATCACGCCGCGGGTCATCCGGGAAGAAAACTACGGGGGCCTGCACTGATGAGCCGCCACCACGCTTGCATTCGTTCGCTGCCCCCCACGGGGGCGCAGGGCGCCCTGGCGGCGACCCGGCGGGAGCCCTGACATGGCCGAGATCAAGAACTACACGCTCAACTTCGGACCGCAGCACCCGGCCGCGCACGGCGTGCTGCGGCTGGTGCTCGAACTCGACGGCGAGGTGATCCAGCGCGCCGATCCGCACATCGGGCTGCTGCATCGCGCCACCGAAAAGCTGGCCGAGAGCAAGACCTTCATCCAGTCGCTGCCCTACATGGACCGTCTGGACTACGTGTCCATGATGTGCAACGAGCACGCCTATTGCCTAGCCATCGAGAAGCTGCTGGGCGTCGACGTGCCGATACGCGCGCAGTACATCCGCGTGATGTTCAGCGAAGTCACGCGCCTGCTGAACCATCTGCTGTGGCTGGGCTGCCACGGCATGGACTGCGGCGCGATGAACATGCTGATCTACTGCTTCCGCGAGCGCGAAGACCTGTTCGACATGTACGAGGCGGTTTCCGGCGCGCGCATGCATGCGGCGTACTTCCGGCCCGGCGGCGTGTACCGCGACCTGCCCGACTGCATGCCGCAGTACAAGGCCAGCAAGATCCACAACGAGCGTGCGACCCGCGCGCTGAACGAGAACCGGCAGGGCTCGCTGCTCGACTTCATCGAAGACTTCACCAAGCGTTTTCCGACGCTGGTCGACGAGTACGAGACGCTGCTCACCGACAACCGCATCTGGAAGCAACGCACCGTGGGCATCGGCGTGGTCACTCCCGAGCGTGCACTGAACCTGGGCTTCACCGGCGCCATGCTGCGTGGTTCGGGCGTTGCCTGGGACCTGCGCAAGAACCAGCCGTACGACGTGTACGACCGCATGGACTTCGACATCCCGCTCGGGGTCAACGGCGACACCTACGATCGCTACCTGGTTCGCATCGAGGAGATGCGGCAATCCAATCGCATCATCGAGCAGTGCGTGCAGTGGCTGCGGGCCAATCCGGGCCCGGTCATCACCGACAACCACAAGGTGGCCCCTCCGACGCGCGTGGACATGAAGTCCAACATGGAGGAACTGATCCACCATTTCAAGCTGTTCACCGAGGGTTTCCCCGTCCCCGAAGGCGAGGCCTATGCGGCGGTGGAGCACCCGAAGGGCGAATTCGGCATCTACCTGGTAAGCGACGGGGCCAACAAGCCCTATCGCCTGAAGATCAGGGCACCGGGCTTCGCTCACCTGGCGGGCCTGGACGAGATGTCGCGCGGTCACATGATCGCCGACGCGGTGGCCATCATCGGCACCATGGACATCGTGTTTGGCGAGATCGATCGATGACGAACACCCCGACGAACGCGGCAGCACCCGCGACGATGGCCGAGGCCACGCTGGCCCGGTTTGCAAAGGAAGTGGCGAAGTACCCGGCCGACCAGCGGCAGTCTGCCGTGATGGCCTGCCTGTCCATCGTTCAGCAGGAACAGGGCTGGGTGTCACCGCAGGCCGAGGAGGCCGTGGCGCAGTACCTGGGCATGCCGGCGATGGCCGTGCACGAGGTCACGAGCTTCTACAACATGTACAACCAGCAGCCGGTGGGCCGCTACAAGCTCAATGTCTGCACCAACCTGCCGTGCCAGTTGCGCGATGGGCAGCAGGCGCTCGAGTACTTGTGCGGCAAGCTCGGCGTCGAAGATGGTGGCACCACGCCCGATGGGTTGTTCACGGTGCAGAAATGCGAGTGCCTGGGCGCCTGCGCCGATGCGCCGGTGATGCTCGTCAACGACCGCCAGATGGTCAGCTACATGAGCCGCGAGCGCATGGACGATCTGGTGGCCACGCTGAAGGAGCAAGCCAAGTGAGCGCGCCCATGCCGGACCTGTCCAAGTTCCAAGCCACCGGCGCGGAGACATGCTTCCACGGCCGCCACGTCAACCCGCAGATCTACGCCGGGCTGGATGGCCGCAACTGGCGCCTGTCGGACTACGAGGCACGCGGCGGTTACCAGGCGCTGCGCAAGGTGCTTGCCGCCGAGGGCGGCATGACGGCCGATCAAGTCATCGCAGAGGTCAAGAACTCGGGGCTGCGTGGCCGCGGAGGTGCAGGCTTTCCCACTGGCTTGAAGTGGAGCTTCATGCCGCGTGCATTGCCCGTGCAGAAGTTCCTGGTGTGCAACTCCGACGAGGGCGAGCCCGGGACCTGCAAGGACCGCGACATCCTGCGCTACAACCCGCACATCGTCATCGAGGGCATGATCATCGCGTCCTATGCGATGGGCATCTCGGTGGGCTACAACTACATCCACGGCGAGATCTTCGAGGTCTACGAGCGTTTCCAGCAAGCGCTCGAGGAGGCCCGGGCGGCGGGCTACCTGGGTGATCGCATCCTGGGCTCGGCGCACAGCTTCCAGCTGCATGCACACCACGGGTTCGGCGCCTACATCTGCGGCGAGGAAACCGCGCTGCTCGAGTCGATCGAGGGCAAGAAGGGCCAGCCGCGTTTCAAGCCACCGTTCCCGGCCAGCTTCGGTCTGTACGGCAAGCCGACGACGATCAACAACACCGAAACGTTTGCTGCGGTGCCGTGGATCATCCGCAACGGCGGTCAGGCCTACCTCGAATGCGGCAAGCCCAACAATGGCGGCACCAAGATCTTCTCGATGGTGGGTGACGTCCAACGTCCGGGCAACTACGAGATCCCCATGGGCACCTCGTTCGCACAGCTGCTCGAGATGGCCGGTGGCGTCAAGGGCGGGCGCAAGCTCAAGGCCGTGATTCCTGGTGGGTCGTCGGCCCCGGTGCTGCCGGCCGCCACGATGATGGACTGCACGATGGATTACGACTCCATCGCCAAGGCCGGCTCCATGCTCGGTTCTGGCGCGGTGATCGTGATGGACGAAACGCGCTGCATGGTCAAGAGCCTGCTGCGTCTGTCGTACTTCTACAGCCACGAAAGCTGCGGCCAGTGCACGCCGTGCCGTGAAGGCACGGGCTGGCTGTGGCGGCTGGTGAACCGGCTTGAGCATGGCCAGGGGCGCGCCGAAGACCTCGCACTGCTCGACTCCGTGGCCGAGAACATCATGGGGCGGACGATCTGCGCGCTCGGGGATGCTGCGGCCATGCCGGTGCGCGGCATGCTCAAGCACTTCCGCGACGAGTTTGCCTACCACGTCGAACACAAGACCTGCATGGTCCCGGCGTATGTCTGACCTCGGGACGCACGAGAAATGATCGAAATCGAACTCGACGGCAAGAAGGTCTCGGTGCCCGAAGGCAGCATGGTGATGCATGCGGCCGACGCGGCCGGCACCGCGATTCCGCACTTCTGTTACCACAAGAAGCTCAGCATCGCGGCCAACTGCCGCATGTGCCTGGTGGACATCGAGAAGGCACCCAAGCCGATGCCAGCCTGCGCCACGCCGGTCACCCAGGGCATGGTGGTGCGCACCAAGAGCGAAAAGGCGGTCAAGGCACAGAAGGCGGTGATGGAGTTCCTGCTCATCAACCACCCGCTGGACTGCCCGATCTGCGACCAGGGCGGCGAGTGCCAACTGCAGGATCTGGCCGTCGGTTACGGCGCCGGGGCCTCGCGCTACGGCGAGGAAAAGCGGGTCGTGCTGCACAAGAGCGTCGGGTCACTGATCTCGATGGAGGAGATGAGCCGCTGCATCCACTGCACCCGCTGCGTGCGCTTCGGCCAGGAAATCGCCGGCGTGATGGAACTCGGCATGCAGAACCGTGGCGAGCACTCCGAGATCACGACGTTCATCGGCCGCAGTGTCGACTCCGAACTGTCGGGCAACATGATCGACCTCTGCCCGGTGGGCGCGCTCACGAGCAAGCCGTTCCGCTTTGCCGCTCGCACCTGGGAATTGGCGCGCCGGCGCAGCGTGAGTCCGCACGACTCGACGGGCGCGAACATCATTGTCCAGGTCAAGAACCACCAGGTGTTGCGCGTGGTGCCGTTCGAGAACGAAGACGTCAACGAGTGCTGGATCGCCGATCGCGACCGCTACAGCTACGAAGCGTTGAACAGCCCGCAGCGGCTCGCGCAGCCGCGCATCCGGCAGGGCGGCCAGTGGCAGACGGTGGACTGGAACACGGCGCTGCGTTATGTCGCCGACGGGCTCAAGCGCGTGATCGCCGAGCATGGGCTCGAAGGCGTGGGCGCGGTGGCGAGCGCTCAGCGCAGCATCGAGGAGCTGTTCCTGCTGGGCAAGCTGGTGCGTGGCCTGGGCAGCCAGAGCGTCGACTACCGGCTGCGCGATGCTGACTTCGGCAATGCCGCGCCTGCGGGGCAGGCGCGTTGGCTGGGTACCTCGATCGCGTCGCTTTCCAACCTGGACCGTGCGTTTGTCGTTGGCTCGTTCCTTCGCAAGGATCATCCGCTGTTCGCACAGCGCCTGCGCCAGGCGGCACGCAAGGGCGGCCAGGTACTCAGCCTGCATGCGGTGCACGACGACTGGGCCATGCCGGTGGCTGCGCGCATCACCGCGGCGCCTGCGCAATGGGTGTCGGCGCTGGCCGACGTGGCAGCCTGCATCGCCGCAGCCAAGAGCGTATCCGCACCGATGGCCGGGCGTACCGGTGGTGCGGCGCAAGCGGTGGCCGATGCGCTGTTGTCGGGCGAACGCAAGGCCGTGTTGCTCGGCAACGCCGCTGCGCAGCATCCTCAGGCCTCGGCACTGCTGGCGCTGGCCCAGTGGATCGGTGAACACACGGGTGCCAGCGTGGGTTATCTCACCCAGAACGGCAACGCCGTGGGTGCCCAGCTGGCAGGTGCGTTGCCAGGCGCAGGCGGCTTGAGTGCCGGCCAGATGCTGACGCGGCCGATGAAAGCGCTGTTGCTGCTCGATGTCGAACCCGAGCTCGATGCCGCCAACGCCGCCGCGGCGCGCGCAGCACTGGGTGCATCCGGACTGGTGGTGGCGTTCACATCGTTTGCCGACGCCCGTGTGCCTGACGCCGACGTGATGCTGCCGATCGCTGCATTCACCGAGACCGCGGGAACCTATGTCAACGCCGAAGGGCGTGTGCAGGCGGTTCAAGGCGTCGTACGGCCGGCGGGCGAAGCGCGACCGGCCTGGAAGGTGCTGCGCGTGCTGGGCAACCTGCTCGGCCTCGATGGCTTCGAACAGGAGACTGCCGAGGAAGTGGCGCGCGAGGTGCTGGGCGATACGGCAACACTGGCCGCGCGTCTGGACAATCGTGCACCGTCCGGTGCGCTGGGCGCGGCCGGGAGCACCGCTGCTGACGGTTTGCAACGCATCGCCGACGTGCCCATCTACAATGTCGACCCGCTGGTGCGCAGGGCCACCGCGTTGCAGCTGACCCGCGACGCACAGTCGCCGGTGGTGGGCGTGCCCAGCGGGCTGTGGCAGCAGCTGGCGCTGCAGCCAGGTGACCGGGTGCGCGTGTCGCAGGGTGCGGCGCAGGCCACCTTGGCCGCCCGCGAAGACAGCACGCTGGACGCTCAAACGCTGCGCGTGAGCGCCGGACATCCCGACACGGCAGCGCTGGGGGCCATGTTCGGCCCGATCGCGATCGAGAAGGCATCGCCATGATCGAGCAATTCAACCAGTACGGCAGCACCTTGCTGGCCGCGCCCTGGTGGGGCGGCGTGGCCTGGCCGGTGATCTGGAACCTCATCAAGATCATCGTGCTGGTCGCGCCGCTGATGGGCTGCGTGGCTTACCTGACGCTCTGGGAGCGCAAGGGGATCGGCTTCACGCAGGTGCGCCCGGGCCCCAATCGGGTCGGACCCTGGGGCTTGCTCACGCCGATCGCCGATGCGGTGAAGCTGGTCTTCAAGGAAATCATCCGCCCGACAGCGGCCAACAAGGGCCTGTTCTTCCTGGCCCCGATCATGACCATCATGCCGGCGTTGGCTGCGTGGGCCGTGATCCCGTTCGGCCCCGAGGTGGCCGTGGCCAACATCAATGCCGGCCTGCTCTTCCTCATGGCCATCACGTCGCTCGAGGTGTACGGCGTGATCATCGCCGGGTGGGCCTCGAACTCGAAATACGCCTTCCTGGGGGCGCTGCGAGCGTCGGCCCAAATGGTGAGCTACGAGATCGCGATGGGCTTCGCGCTGGTGGTGGTGCTCATGGTGTCCGGCTCTCTCAACATGACCGAAATCGTCATGGGCCAGGCCAAGGGCATGGCCGCTGAAAAGGGCCTGAACTTCCTGTCCTGGAACTGGCTGCCGCTGCTGCCGATCTTCCTCGTCTACTTCATTTCGGGCCTGGCCGAGACGAACCGCCACCCCTTCGACGTGGTGGAAGGCGAGTCGGAGATCGTGGCCGGACACATGATCGAGTACTCGGGCATGTCGTTCGCCATGTTCTTCCTGGCCGAGTACGCCAACATGTGGCTGGTCTCCATCCTGACCGTCATCCTGTTCCTGGGCGGCTGGTTGCCACCGATCGACAGCGCGGTCTTCAACTGGATACCGGGTTGGATTTGGCTGGGCCTGAAGACCTTCGTGGTCGTCACCATGTTCCTGTGGGTGCGTGCCACGTTCCCGCGCTATCGCTATGACCAGATCATGCGCCTGGGCTGGAAGATCTTCATTCCGGTCACGCTGGTGTGGCTGATCGTCGTGGGCCTGTGGATGCAGACCCCGCTCAACATCTGGAAGTAACCGGCCATGGCTTCCACCGCTTCGATCAAGGACTACTTCTCCAGCTTCTTGCTGCTGGAACTGCTCAAGGGCTTGAAGCTCACCGGCAGGCACTTCTTCCAGCGCAAGATCACCATCCAGTTCCCGGAGGAGAAGACGCCGCTGTCGCCGCGTTTTCGGGGACTGCACGCCTTGCGGCGCTATGAACATGGCGAAGAGCGTTGCATTGCGTGCAAGCTGTGCGAAGCCGTTTGCCCGGCGATGGCCATCACCATCGAGTCCGACCAGCGCGCCGACGGCACCCGCCGAACCACCCGCTACGACATCGACCTCACCAAGTGCATCTTCTGCGGCTTCTGCGAGGAAGCCTGTCCGGTGGACGCGATCGTCGAAACGCATGTCTTCGAGTACCACGGCGAGAAGCGCGGCGACCTGTACTTCACAAAAGACATGCTGCTCGCCGTCGGCGACCGCTACGAGCGCGAGATCGCTGCCAACAAGGAGGCCGACGCAAAGTACCGCTGAGCCCTGCCGCACCGATGCCCGTCCTGCCGGAAGCGGGACAGACCGGAGTGGCTGGCGCAGCCTGATCTGCGTGGCAACACCATGAACATCACAGGCGCACTCTTCTATCTCTTCTCGGCGGTCCTGCTGTTCGCGTCCTGGCGCGTCATCACCGCGCGCAGCACCGTGCACTCGGCGCTGTATCTCGTGCTGGCATTTGCCAATGCGTCGGTCATCTGGATGCTGCTCAGAGCCGAGTTCCTCGCCATCGCCCTGGTGCTCGTCTACGTGGGCGCCGTGATGGTGCTGTTTCTCTTCGTCGTGATGATGCTCGATCTCAAGGGCGACGAGTTCCGCGAGGGCTTCTGGAAGCACCTGCCGCTGGCCGGCCTGATCGGTGCCGTGATCGCACTCGAGATGGCGCTGGTTTTGCTGCCCGGCTTCCGGCTGGCCGAGGCGCCTGCGCTCGACCCCGCGCTGGTCAAGCTCGGCAACACGCGATTGCTGGGCATCGAGGTCTACACGCGTTACCTCTACCCGCTGCAGGTAGCAGCCGTGCTGTTGTTGGTGGCCATGGTTGCGGCGATTGCCCTGACGCTGCGTCGCCGCAAAGACAGCCGCTATCTCGATCCGTCCGTGCAGGTGCGGGCGCGCAAGGCAGACCGACTGCGCATCGTCAAGATGGACCCGGTCGTCGATGCGCCGGCCACCCCTGCGGCACCCGCTGGAGACCAGCCATGAGCCTTGGCACGATCACGCTCGGCCACTACCTGTCGCTGGGCGGCATGCTCTTCGCGCTGTCGGTGGTCGGCATCTACCTGAACCGCCGCAACCTCATCGTGCTGCTGATGGCCATCGAGCTGATGCTGCTGGCGGTGAACCTGAACTTCGTGGCCTTCTCGCACTTCCTGGGCGACATGGCCGGACAGGTCTTCGTCTTCTTCATCCTCACGGTGGCGGCGGCCGAGTCGGCCATCGGCCTGGCCATCCTGGTGGTGCTGTTCCGCAACCGCTCCACGATCAATGTCGAAGAGCTCGACACACTGAAGGGGTGAGCATGCACACGACACCTTGCCCCCGCAGTGGCAACGGCCCTGCGAACGACCGCCGCGCTTCGCGGCGGGTTGGGAGCGCCCACTAAATGTCTACGCAACTCTCACAGAACCTGCTGCTTGCGGTGCCGCTGGCGCCCCTGGCGGGCGCGATCATCGCCGGCTTCTTCGGCAAGGCTGTCGGGCGCCGCGGCGCCCACATGGTGACGATCCTGGGCGTGCTGGTGTCCTTCGTCATCTCCGCGATGGTGCTGAAGTCGGTGGCGGTCGAAGGCGCCCGCTTCAGCGGAACCATCTACGAGTGGATGGTGCTGGGCGCGCTGAAGATGGAGGTCGGGTTCCTCGTCGATGGCCTGACCGCCATGATGATGTGCGTGGTGACCTTCGTGTCGCTCATGGTGCACATCTACACCATCGGCTACATGGAGGAAGATCCGGGTTACCAGCGGTTCTTCTCGTACATCTCGCTGTTCACGTTCTCGATGTTGATGCTCGTGATGAGCAACAACTTCCTGCAGCTGTTTTTCGGCTGGGAGGCCGTGGGTCTGGTGTCCTACCTGCTGATCGGCTTCTGGTACAAGAAGCCGACGGCCATCTTCGCCAACCTGAAGGCATTCCTGGTCAACCGGGTGGGCGACTTCGGCTTCATCCTGGGCATCGGCCTGATCGTCACCTATGCCGGAACGCTGGGCTACGCCGAGACCTTCGCCAAGGCAGCCGACCTTGCCAAGCTCACCTTCCCGGGCACCGACTGGATGCTGATCACGGTCACGTGCATCTGCCTGTTCATCGGTGCCATGGGCAAGAGCGCGCAGTTCCCCCTGCACGTGTGGCTGCCGGACTCGATGGAAGGCCCCACGCCCATCTCGGCCCTGATCCACGCCGCCACCATGGTGACCGCGGGCATCTTCATGGTCGCGCGCATGTCGCCGCTGTTCGAGCTGTCGGACACCGCGCTGAACTTCGTGCTGGTGATCGGCGCCATCACCGCGCTCTTCATGGGTTTCATGGGCATCATCCAGAACGACATCAAGCGGGTGGTCGCCTATTCAACGCTGTCGCAGCTGGGCTACATGACCGTGGCGCTGGGGGTTTCGGCCTACTCCGTGGCGGTGTTCCATCTGATGACGCATGCGTTCTTCAAGGCTCTGCTGTTCCTGGGTGCGGGCTCGGTGATCATCGGCATGCACCACGACCAGGACATCCGCAACATGGGCGGCCTGCGCAAGTACATGCCCATCACCTGGCTGACGTCGCTGCTCGGTTCGCTGGCCCTGATCGGCACGCCGTTCTTCGCCGGCTTCTACTCGAAGGACTCCATCATCGAGGCGGTGCACTTCAGCAAGCTGCCGGGCGCCGGTTTCGCGATGTTCGCCGTCACGCTGGGCGTGTTCGTCACGGCGTTCTACTCGTTCCGCATGTACTTCCTCGTGTTCCACGGGAAAGAGCGTTTCCGGCACAAGCCGTTCCCCGGCGAGCATGACCATCACGACGATGGGCACGGACATGCGCACGAGCCTCACGAGAGCCCGTGGGTCGTGACGGCACCTCTGCTCCTGCTGGCCATACCCTCGGTAGTGATCGGCGCACTGACCATCGGTCCGATGCTCCATGGCGACTTCTTCAAGGATGCCATCACCGTCGATGCATCACGGCACGCAGCCATGGCCGAACTTGGCAACGCCTTCCATGGCTGGGTCGCGATGGGTGTGCATGCCTTCACCACGGTTCCGTTCTTCCTCGCGCTGGCGGGTGTCGTGGTGGCGTACGTGTTCTACCTGGTCACGCCGGCAGTGCCGGCGGCCATCGCGAAGGCGTTGTCGCCCGTGGTGCGCATCCTCGAGAACAAGTACTACATGGACTGGATCAACGAGAACATCATCGCCGCCGCTGCCCGCAAGCTGGGTCTGGGGCTCTGGAAGGGCGGTGATCAGGCCGTGATCGATGGCCTGCTGATCGACGGCTCGGCCCGTGCAGTCGGTGGCATCGCCAGCCTGACGCGGCTGATCCAGACCGGCTACATCTACTGGTACGCGCTCGTCATGCTCCTGGGCGTGTTCGGGCTGCTGACGTGGCAGCTGTGGCCCACCTTGTCCGGCCTGCTCGGGCGCTGACGAACGGGGCGGAGAACAACAATGGGTCTCTTGAGTGTTTCCATCTGGCTGCCGATCGCGTTCGGCTGCCTGTTGCTGGCGCTGGGGCGCGACGACAACCCGGGCATGGTGCGCTGGGTCGCGCTGATCGGCGCGCTGGTCAGTTTCCTGGTCACGATCCCGCTCGTCACCGGCTTCCAGCTCAACTCGGCCGCGTTGCAGTTCCAGGAGAACCTCGCCTGGATCGAGCGATTCAACGTGCGCTACCACCTCGGTGTCGATGGCATCTCGGTCTGGTTCGTTCTGCTCACCGCATTCATGACCGTGATCGTCGTGATGGCAGGCTGGGAAGTCATCACCGAGCGTGTGGCCCAGTACATGGGCGCGTTCCTGATCCTGTCGGGCCTGATGGTGGGCGTGTTCTGTGCCGCCGACGGACTGCTGTTCTATGTCTTCTTCGAGGCCACGCTCATCCCGATGTACATCATCATCGGCGTGTGGGGCGGGCCGAGGCGGGTCTACGCAGCGTTCAAGTTCTTCCTCTACACGCTGCTGGGTTCCCTGCTGATGCTGGTTGCGCTGGTCTACCTGTACTTCAAGTCCGGTGGCAGCTTCGACATCGCCACCTGGCACAAGCTGCCGTTGCCGTTGTCGGCGCAGACGCTGCTGTTCTTCGCGTTCTTCGCCGCATTCTCGGTCAAGGTGCCGATGTGGCCGGTGCACACCTGGCTGCCCGACGCACACGTCGAGGCGCCCACGGGTGGCTCGGTCGTGCTGGCGGCGATCATGCTCAAGCTCGGCGCCTACGGCTTCCTGCGCTTCTCGATGCCCATCGCGCCCGACGCCAGCCGGGAGTACGCCTGGTTCATCATCGCGCTGTCGCTGGTGGCGGTGGTCTACATCGGCCTGGTCGCGCTGGTGCAGCAAGACATGAAAAAGCTGGTGGCGTACTCGTCCATCGCGCACATGGGCTTCGTGACCCTGGGCTTCTTCATCTTCAGCGAACTGGGCATTTCCGGCGGCCTGGTGCAGATGATCTCCCACGGTTTCGTCTCGGGTGCCATGTTCCTGGCCATCGGGGTGCTCTACGACCGAGTGCACTCGCGCCAGATCGCCGACTACGGCGGTGTCGTCAACACGATGCCCAAGTTCGCGGCCTTCGCCCTGTTCTTCGCGATGGCCAACTGCGGGCTGCCGGGCACCGGCGGCTTCGTGGGCGAGTGGATGGTCATCCTGGGCACCGTGAAGACCAGCTTCTGGCTGGCAGCACTGGCTGCCACGGCGCTGATCTTCGGCGCGGCCTATACCCTGTGGATGTACAAGCGCGTGTACTTCGGCGAGGTCACCAACGACCATGTGCGCACCCTGAGCGACATCAATGCGCGGGAGTTCACCATCATGGCGTTGCTGGCGATCGCCACGCTGTGGATGGGCGTGTACCCGAAGCCCTTCACCGATGTGATGCACAGCTCGGTGGTCCATCTGATCGACCACGTCCAGGTCTCGAAGATCAAGTGACGGCTAGCGGAAGAACGTCATGACCCAAATGAACTGGCCTGTCGTCCAGGCCGAGGCGGTACTGCTGGCCCTGGCCTGCGCCATCGCGCTGATCGATCTCTTCGTCACCGACCCGCGTCGGCGGCTCACGTTCTGGCTGACGCAGGCCACGATTGCCGTCGTGGGCGTGATGCACTGGTGCGACTTCGATGCCGGGATCACCCTTTACGGCATGCAGGCGATGGTGGTCAGCGACCCGATGGGGCACCTGCTGGCCTTCTTTGCGTGCGTGGCGATGCTCGTCACCGTTGCCTACGCCCAGCCCTACCTGGCCGGGCGCGACATGCTCAAGGGCGAGTTCTTCGTGCTCTCGCTGTTCGTGTTGCTGGGCATTCTGGTGATGGTCTCGGCCAACCATTTCCTGATGGTGTACCTGGGCCTGGAAGTGATGAGTTTGTCGCTCTACGCGCTGGTGGCATTGCGGCGCGACCATGGCGTGTCGACCGAAGCGGCGATGAAATACTTCGTGCTCGGCGCACTGGCCTCGGGCTTCCTCCTTTACGGCCTGTCGATGATGTACGGGGCGACCGGTTCGCTGGAGATCCCGAAGGTGTTCCAGGCGATCGGTCGTGCGCCGATCAACACGGCCGTGCTGGTGTTCGGGGTGGTGTTCGTCGTCGCCGGCCTGGCGTTCAAGCTGGGCGTGGTGCCCTTCCACATGTGGGTCCCCGATGTCTATCAAGGTGCGCCCACGGCGGTGACCCTGCTGATCGGCGGCGCGCCCAAGCTGGCGGCGTTCGCGATCACGATCCGCCTGCTGGTCGAAGGCATGCTCGGCCTGGCGGTCGATTGGCAGCAAATGCTGATGGTACTGGCGCTGTCATCGCTCGTGGTCGGGAACCTCGCCGCCATCGCGCAGAGCAACTTGAAGCGCATGCTGGCGTACTCCACCATCTCGCAGATGGGGTTCATGCTGCTGGCGATGACGGCAGGCGTGGTCTCGGGCAACACCTTCTCGGCGGGCAATGCCTACAGCTCGGCCATGTTCTACGTCGTGGCCTATGTGCTCACCACGCTGGGCACGTTCGGCCTGATCATGTTCCTCGCACGCCAGGGCTACGAGAGCGAGGAGATCGCCGACCTGGCCGGGCTCGCCCGTCGTGCACCGTGGCTGGCCGGCGTGATGACCGTGTTCATGTTCTCGCTGGCCGGCGTTCCTCCGATGGTGGGCTTCTATGCCAAGCTGGCCGTGCTGCAGGCGTTGGTCACCACCAACCAGGCCGGCTACATCGGCGTTGCGGTCTTCGCCGTGCTCATGTCGCTGATCGGTGCCTACTACTATCTGCGGGTCGTCAAGGTCATGTACTTCGATGAACCCACCGACGCGTCGCACCCGGTGCAATCCGCTGGCGTGAGCGCACTGCTCGCGGCCAACGGGCTGGCGGTGCTCGGATTCGGTCTGCTGCCCGGCGGTCTGATGGCCGTGTGCCGTGACGCCATCATCAAGGCGCTTGCCTCCTGAGCCACAAGCGGTGAGTTCGACCATCCAGGTCTGGGTGTTGCTGATGGTCGGTGCGGTGGCGGCCAACCTGCCGTTCCTGAACGAGCGCATCGGAATCATCGGGCCGCAGCGCAACCCCAAGTCGCTGGGATGGCGCCTGCTCGAGCTGTTGGTCCTGGCGCTGCTCATGATCGGACTGGGCACGCTCATCGAGGTCCGCATCGGCCAGCGGCATCCCCAGGGCTGGCCCTTCTATGCGGCAGCACTGAGCTTGTTTGTCACGTTTGCCTTCCCGGGCTTCGTCTGGCGCTATCTGCGCCGGCGCCCTGCGCCCAACCCCTGATCCTCCATCCGGACATGGATCACGGACCTGCTGCACCCGCTGTGACGCAGGAGCGGTCACAATGACAGCCTGATGAAGGTTCTGGACTTGCAATGTGCGCACGGGCATCGTTTCGAGGGCTGGTTCGCCTCGGATGACGATCTGGCCGCGCAACGCGAACGCGGGCTGTTGCGTTGCCCGTTGTGCGGCGACGCCACGATTGCACGCATGCCCAGTGCTCCGCGCTTGAACCTGGCGCATGCGCAGCCCGAGCCGGCGCCTGCCGCCTCATCGGAGAAGCCGACCACTGTCGCGGCGCACGCCGAACCCGAGCTGCAGTTGCAGGCGCTGTGGCTTCAGGCCGTGGCACAGGTGGTGCGCAACACCGAAGATGTCGGCGAGCGCTTCCCCGAGGAAGCGCGGCGCATTCACTACGGTGAGGCGCCACGTCGGGGCATTCGCGGGCAGGCGACACCCGAGCAGCGCGCCGACCTGGCCGACGAGGGCATCGAAGTCCTGCCCCTTGCATTGCCCCCGGGTGCTGGTGGGCCCAGCCACTGAGGGCCATGGAGCGCCTGGTCGAGCGGTCAGACCACCCGGCCTGGATTGAGCAGCCCCGATGGGTCCAGCGCCTGCTTGATGGCCCGCATCATGGTCATGGCCACGGCCGGCTTGCGCTGAACGAGTTCGTCACGCTTGAGCACGCCCACCCCGTGCTCGGCTGAGATCGAGCCGCCGTGGCGTTGCACCAGGTCGTAGACCACCTGGTTGACACCGGCTTCATGCGTTTGCAGGAACAGCGCAGGATCGACGCCTGCCGGCGCCTGTACGTTGTAGTGCAGGTTCCCGTCGCCGAGGTGGCCGAAGTTCACCAGCCGCATGCCGGGCCAGCGTGACTGCAGTTGTGCATCGGCTTCGCCTGCGAAAGCGGCAATGGCCGACACCGGCAGGGAGATGTCGTGCTTGATGTTCAGGCCCTCTTCGCTCTGGGCCAGCGGTATCGACTCGCGCACGTGCCACAGCGCCTGTGCCTGTGACAGGCTCTCGGCCACGGCCGCATCAGTGATAGCGCCCGCGTCGAGTGCATCGGCCAGCAGCGCCTCGAAACGGGCGCGGGCATGGGCTTCGCTTTCGTGGTCGGCATGCTCGATCAGAATGGTCCAGGCGGCGGGTGGCAATGGCTGGGGCAGGGCGGGGAAGTGCCGCCGCACCAGTTCGAGGCTGAATCGGTTCATCACTTCGAAACCGGTCAGGCCCGCACCCAGAAGGCCGTGCGCACGCCCCAGTAGCTCGACACACTGCTCGAGCCGGTCGCAGATGGCCAGTGCCGTGAGCGCGGCCGCCGGGCGCGGATAGAGTTTCAGCGTAGCCGCGGTGATCACCCCCAGGGTACCCTCGCTGCCGATGAACAGGTCGCGCAGGTCGTAGCCGGTGTTGTCCTTGCGCAGCCCGGACAGGCCATCCCATACCTCGCCTGCGGCATTGACGACCTCCAGGCCCAGGCACAGTTCGCGCGCATTGCCATAACGCAGGACCTGAGTGCCGCCGGCATTGGTCGCCAGATTGCCGCCGATCGTGCAACTGCCCTGCGAGGCCATGCTCAGGGGGAACAGCAGGCCCGCCTCTTCGACCTGCGCCTGCAAGGCTTGCAGCACGCATCCGGCTTCGGCGGTGACCGTGAGGTTGGCCGCGTCGATGCGACGCACGCGGTTCAGGCGAGACAAGCTCAGCAGCACCTGGGTGCCGGAGTCATCGGGCACGCCGCCACCTACCAGTCCGGTATTGCCGCCTTGGGGCACCACCGTCACGCCGTGCGCAGCGCAGGCGCGCAGGATGTCGGCCACCTCGGCGGTGCTGCCTGGGCGGACCACGGCCAGCGCACGGCCGCGCCAGCGCCGGCGCCAGTCGAGCTCCCAGGCGGACAGGTCGCCTTCGGTGAGCACCTGGGCGGTGCCGATCCGCTCGCGCAGGATGTGGAGCAGTGGGTGTGTCATGCGGTCACCTCGACGCCGCTGCGGCGGGCATGGGACAACCGCCATCGCACATGCGCGGCCGTCGCCGCGAACAACAAGAGCCCCAGCGCCACCTGTGCCCAGGCAAGTGCTGCTTCCGCACCCCGGCCGGCGGGGCCGCGCACCAGGCCCTCTGCGATGTACAGCCACACCAGCAGGCTGACCCAGCGGTAGGTGTACAGCCGCAGCTTCAGCATCCCTGCCAGCGGCCAAACCAGAGGCAACACTTTGACGGCCCAGGTGCCGCTGCCCGTGCGGGCAAGCCAGAGCTCCCAGGCCAGGCCCAGCGCAACCATGCCCAGTAGACAGGCCACCGCCAGTGCCCGAGTGGCGCGCACCACGGCGTCGGGCTGAGCGGCATCGATCGACATGACTGGCATGATAGCCGCCATGACTCCGACGAACATGGTGCGTCCGCACCTGCATCGCCGCATGGCAGCGGCGCTGGGCGAACTGCGCACCTGGCCCTGGTTCGAAACCATGCGCATGCTGCGTCAGCGCTTTCGCGAAGATCGGCTGAGCCTGACCGCCAGCAGCCTGACGTTCACCACGCTGATCGGGCTGGTGCCGTTGATGACGATGATGCTCGCCGTGTTCTCGGCCTTCCCGATGTTCGCGAAGTTCCAGGACTCGCTGCAGAAGTACCTGCTGCAGAGCCTGGTGCCCGACAACATCGCGCGCCCGGTGATGCAGTCGCTCACCCTGTTCGCCGCCAAGGCCAGCCGTCTGGGCAGTCTGAGCCTCCTGCTGCTGGGAGTCACCGCCCTGGTGCTGGTGTTCACGATCGACCGCACGCTCAACGGCATCTGGCGTGTCGGCAAGCCGCGACCGCTGGCTCAGCGTGTCCTGGTCTACTGGGCGGTTCTTACCTTGGGTCCCTTGCTGCTGGGCGCCAGTCTCTCGCTCACGTCATATGCCATCTCCGCGTCTCGCGGACTGGTCAGCGAGCTTCCGGGTGGATTGGCTTTGCTGTTCGGCCTGCTGGAGTTCGGGCTGCAGGCCACCGGCATGGCGGCGCTCTTCCGCTTCGTTCCCAACACTCAGGTGCAATGGCGCCACGCCTGGGCCGGTGGCGTGTTCGTGGCGCTGGGATTCGAGGTCACCCAGAAGGTGCTGGCCTGGTACGTGAGCGCGGTGCCTACCTACTCGGTGGTCTATGGCGCGTTTGCCACGTTTCCGATCTTCCTGTTGTGGATCTACATCGGCTGGGTGATCGTGTTGCTCGGCGCGGTCATCGCCGCCTATGCGCCGAGCCTGTCGATGCGGGTGGTGCGCCAGCCTGACCTGCCCGGCCAGCGCTTCGCGCTCGCGCTGTCGGTCCTGCGGCTGCTGTCCGATGCCCGCCGGACCGGACGACCCGGGCTGCCGCTGCCGTCGCTTTCCGAGGTCCTTCGAGTCGACCCGTTGCAGGTGGAGCCGGTGGTCGATGCGCTGGTTGCTCTGGACTGGTGCGGTCGACTCGATGAAGGGGCCGATGCGCGATACGTTTTGCTGATCGAGCCCACCACCACCCCCGCTGCGCCACTGCTGGACCGCCTGCTGCTGGCCGAAAGCGAGCAGGTGGCGATGTTCCGCCGCCGCGCCGGATTCGAGCGCTTGCGGGTGGCGGATCTGCTGGACGACGAGGGTTTCGCCGGCGCGGCGGTGCAGGCGCGCGGATAATCCGCGCCTCGTGAATCCGCCTGTGCGCCCAAGCCGGCCGGCCGGGGCCACGCCGAGCGAC
>JABWBN010000017.1 GCA_013360485.1 Burkholderiaceae bacterium
GGCTCGCCGCGTCGACGCCGAGGCGCTGGTGCGCTGGCGCGGGCGTGCCGGTGCCCTGACCGTCTCGATACTGCGGGTGCCGGGCATCTATGCATTCGACCGCCCGGGCGGAGACCCGCGCGAGCGCCTGTGGCGTGGCGCGCCGGTGTTGCGTCCGCAGGACGATGTCTATACCAACCACATCCACGCCGATGACCTGGCGCGCGCCTGCATCGCGGCGCTCTACCGCGGGCGGCCGCAGCGCGCGGTGCATGTGTGCGACGACTCGCGGCTGCGCATGGGTGACCACTTCGACCATGTGGCCGACCTGTGTGGCCTGGCGCGTCCTGAGCGCATCACGCGCGAGCAGGCGCTGGTGCAGCTCAGCGCAATGCAGATGAGCTTCCTGTCCGAGTCGAGGCAGTTGCGCAATGACCGGCTCAAGCGCGAGTTGCGCGTGCGGCTGCGCTATCCGAGCGTGGACGCGGCCTGGTTCGCGCTGGGATAGGGACGGGCGCGCGAAACCGGAGGTCCAGCCTCAGGCAGCCCCGAGAGTCCAGGGGGGCGGTCGAGGTCAGCGCCGCCGGCCCGAGCCGAAGGGCAGGCGGCCCCGCCAGTAGCTGATCATCAGCCATGCCCCGGCCATGCCGCCCAGATGCGCGAAATGGGCCACGCCGGTCGGCCCGAACAGACCCAGCAGCAGTTCGAGCGCACCGAACACCATCACGAAGGTTCGCGCCTTCATGGGGATCGGTGGAATCAGCGGCATGATGACGCGGTTCGGGAACAACATGCCGTAGGCCAGCAACAGCCCGAACAGGGCGCCCGACGCGCCCACCGTGTAGCCGCGCGAGCCCAGCAGCAGCGTGACCACCAACTGAGCCACCGCAGCGGCCAGCACGCTGGCGGCCAGCACTTGCAGGTAGCGTCGCGTGCCCCACAGGCGTTCGAGCTCGCCGCCGAACATGTACAGCCCCAGCATGTTGAAGAACAAGTGGGTGAAGTCGCCGTGCAGGAACCCGTAGCTGATGACCTGCCAGGGCAGGAACAGGCCGCTGGCCAGTGGCCACAGGGCGAGGAAGCGCTCCATCAGACCCACCGGAAGCAACAACTGGGCGCAGAACACCGCCGAGCAGATGAGCATCAACGCCTGGGTAACCGGTGGCAACGGGAGCATGAGCAGCGAATGGGGGTGGTGCCCGCGGCCAGACTCGAACTGGCACGCCTTGCGGCGGCGGATTTTGAATCCGCTACGTCTACCGATTTCGTCACGCGGGCCGAGGAGACACGCCGAATTCGGTTCGGCGTGGGCTGGGGATTATGGCATGGGGGTCCCGCGCGCCCCGTGCTGCGCTGCCACAATGGGCGCCAAAGGAATCGCTGCCCATGCCCGCCTATCTCACCATCGAGGAGATCATCGGCCGCACGCCGCTGGTGCGCCTGCAACGCCTGCCCGGCCAGGCTGAGGCGGCGCGCCGCAACGTCGTGCTCGGCAAGCTCGAGGGCCACAACCCGGCGGGTTCCGTGAAGGACCGGCCCGCCATGAGCATGATCCGCCGTGCCGAGGAGCGCGGGGAGATCCATCCCGGTGACACTTTGATCGAGGCCACCTCAGGCAACACCGGCATCGCGCTGGCCATGGCCGCAGCGATACGTGGTTATCGAATGGTGCTGATCATGCCGGAGGATCTCTCGGTGGAGCGGGCGCAGACCATGAAGGCCTACGGTGCCGAACTGATCCTCACGCCCCGCTCGGGCGGCATGGAGTACGCCCGTGACCTGGCCGAGCAGATGCAGCGCGAAGGGCGCGGGCGCGTGCTCGACCAGTTCGCGAACGCCGACAACCCGCGGGTGCACTACGAAACCACCGGCCCCGAGATCTGGCAGGACACCGAGGGCCGCATCACGCACTTCGTCAGTGCCATGGGGACCACCGGAACGATCACCGGCGTGGGGCGCTACCTCAAGGAGCGCAACCCGGCCGTGCGCATCATCGGCGCGCAGCCGGCCGAGGGCTCGCGCATCCCGGGCATCCGCAAGTGGCCCGCGGCCTACCAGCCGCGCATCTACGACCCGAGCCAGGTCGACGAACTCGTGCTGGTGAGCCAGCCAGATGCCGAGGAAATGGCCCGGCGCATGGCGCGCGAGGAAGGTCTGTTCGCCGGCATCTCTGCCGCGGGCGCGGCCTGGGTTGCGCTGCAGTTGGCTGCGCGGGTGGAGGACGCAACCATCGTGTTCGTGGTCTGTGACCGTGGCGAGCGCTACCTGTCCACCGGCGTGTTTCCTGCCTGAGCGCATCGCATCATGAGCCATGCCTACCGCTACTGCCCTGCCTGCGCCACCGAGCTCGCCCTGATCGAACAGACCGAGGACGGCGGGCCCCGCACCCGGCTGCGGTGCCCGGCATGCCACTGGACGCACTGGAACAATCCGACGCCGGTCCTGGCGGCCGTTGTGGAGTGCACCGACCGCGAAGGCCAGGTGCTGCTGGCGCGCAATGCCGCCTGGACGCACCGCATGTTCGCGCTGATCACCGGCTTCATGGAGGCGGGTGAAACACCGGTCGAAGGCATCGCGCGCGAGGTGGCCGAAGAAACCGCGCTGCAGG
Organism: Burkholderiaceae bacterium; assembly: GCA_013360485.1. Lineage (GTDB taxonomy): Bacteria > Pseudomonadota > Gammaproteobacteria > Burkholderiales > Burkholderiaceae_C > Pseudaquabacterium. Next base: position 2,588 of record JABWBN010000017.1, read on the forward strand.
TGCATCACACGGCATTGATCGGCGTCTACGAGTTCCAGCGCATGAATCAGGTCATCATTGCCTACCATGTGCAGGCGTGCGGCGAGATCCGGTTGTCGCCCGAGCTGGCCGAATACCGGTTGTTCGCGCCTCAGGACCTGCGATGCTGGCCCGCCGGGACCGGCTATGCGCTGGCCGACTGGTTGCACAGCCGCGGGCTGGAGCCCGTGTTCATGGATCCACCTCGTCGCGATCCGCACTGACCGACCGGACGCACCACCCCCCTAGAATCGAAACTTCTCCGCTCGACGAAAAGCCGACGATGCAAGCGCAGAAGGAACTCGACACGCGCGGCCTGAATTGCCCGCTGCCCATCCTGAAGGCCAAGAAGGCGCTGTCCGAGATGTCCAGCGGCCAGGTGCTCAAGGTGGTCGCGACCGATCCTGGATCCATGCGCGACTTCCAGGCGTTCGCCCGCCAGACCGGCAACGAACTGCTCGAGCAGTCGGCCGAAGGTGCCGAATTCGTGCACTACCTTCGCCGTCGATGATGCGATCGCCCAGCGCGGCGCGACCCTCGGGCCGGTGTCCGCGCGCGCGATCGTCCCCCCACCACACCGGGGGGAGGGAACTGGTGCCCCCCCGGAACCGGGGTGAGGGAAACAACCCTTCGTCGGTCAACAATCGCTTACATAGAATGCCTGCAGGTCTGTGCCGGCCTGTCCGGTGCCTTCCGGCACGGGCAGCACGGGCCGCCCCGGTGCGTGGGAGCCGATGGATATCCTGATCGTCGAACCGCTGGATCCCGAAGTGATGCACTGGCTGGTTGCGCGCCACGCCGTGCGTTACGCGCCGGATCTCGGCCGCGAACCGCGCGGTTTCCGCCAGGCGCTGTACAACGTGCGCTCGATGATCATTCCGCCGTCGGTCGCGCTGGATGCGGAGACGCTGCACCACGCACCGATGCTGCGCGCCGTAGGGCGCCTGAGCGCAGGGGCAGAGAACATCGACGTGGACGCCTGCGCACGGGCCGGCGTCGAAGTGGTGCGCCCGAGCAATGCCACCGCCGCGGCCGAGGCTGAGTTCGTGATCGGCGCGCTGCTGCAGATGCTGAGGCGGGTGCCGGTGGTCAACGCCGAAGGCTTGCTGGTGGGCCGCGAGATCGGGGGGTCCACGGTCGGTCTGGTGGGCATGTCGCCCGCCGCACGGCCCCTGGCCCAGTTGCTGTCGGCGTTCGGAGCTCGCGTGGTCGGCTACGACCCGGCCGTGCATGCCAATGATGGCATCTGGGCCCGCTGGAAAGTCGAGCCTGTGGGTCTGCGCGAACTGCTGGAGGAGTCGGAGGCCGTGGCCGTGCTGCTGACCTACTTCACCCGGTACCACGGCCTGATCGGCGAGCGTTTCCTGCCGTTCTGCCGGCCGAACCAGGTGATGGTGAGCATCGCGCCGTCGAGCGTCTTCGATGAGGCGGCGCTGGCCGACGCACTGGGCACGGGCCGCATGGCCGCCGCCTGGTTCGACAGCCTGGAGCCGGGCATGCTGGAGCCCGGGCGCCCGTTGCACGACATCGACAACCTGCAGATCACGCCGCGCGTGGCCAGCACCACCCGAGAGTCGCGCGTGCGCAGCGCCTGGGGCGTCGCGCGGCGCATCGACGAATTGCTCACGCAACCCGTGGTGCGCGACTTCCGGCCCCCCGAGCGGCCTACAGACGAGCCGCTTGATCTTGCAGCCGGAGGAGCGTCTGGCTGAAGTCGTCCAGCCGCCGACGCTCCTGTTCGACCACCGCAGCCGGCGCGCGCGCCACGAAGCTCTCGTTGCCGAGCTTGCCCTGCGCTTTGGTGATTTCGCCCTGCAGCCGAGTGATCTCGCGCGCCAGCCGCGCGCGCTCGGCCTCCACGTCGATGGCTACATGCAGAGCCAGCCGCAGCGCCCCGTGCACCGCCACCGGCGCCTGCGCGCTGGCCTGGGTGAAAGCGGCCTCGTCGTCGAATGCGCGCACCTCCGCAAGCTTGCCCAGGGCCTTGAGCACCGGGGCGGCTTCGTCGATGAAAACGGCGTCGCCTATGGCATAGAGCGGCACGCGCTCGGCCGGTGACAGGCCCATTTCGCTGCGCAGACTGCGCACGGCAGCCACCACGCCCTTGAGCCGTGTCATCCAGGCGTCCGCCGCGGCGTCGATGCGCGCGGGCTGGGCCTGGGGGTAGGGAGCAGTGGCCACGCTGTCGCACACCTTGCGCCCGGCCACCGGCGCCACCGTGTTCCACAGCTCGGCCGTGATGAACGGCGTCACCGGGTGCAGCAGCCGAAGCACGGTTTCGAGCACCCGGATCAGGGTGCGACGGGTGGCACGCTGCTGCGCGGCGCTTCCGCCGGCAATCTGCACCTTGGCGATCTCGAGGTACCAGTCGCAGTACTCGTCCCACACGAACTGATAGATGGCGCCGGCCACGGTATCGAGCCGGTATTCGGCGAAACCCTGCGCCACCGCCGCTTCGACGCGCTGCAATTCGCCGGTGATCCACCGGTCGGCCGCCGAGAATGAGAGATAGGCCTCGCAGCCGGCGGGGGTTGCGCAGGCGGCCTGGGCGAGTTCATCCAGGCCGCAGTCCTGCCCGTCGCAGTTCATCAGCACGAAGCGCGTGGCATTCCAGAGCTTGTTGCAGAAGTTGCGGTAGCCCTCGCAGCGCTTGCTGTCGAAGTTGATGCTGCGCCCCAGCGTCGCCATGGCCGCGAAGGTGAAGCGCAACGCGTCGGCACCGTAGCCTGGAATGCCGTCGGGGAACTCCTTCTCGGTGGCCTTGCGCACCTTGGGCGCGGTTTCCGGCTTGCGTAGCCCCGTGGTGCGCTTGTCGAGCAGGGGGCCGAGCTCGATACCGTCGATCAGGTCGACCGGGTCGAGCACATTGCCTTCGCTCTTGCTCATCTTGTGGCCGTGGGCGTCGAGCACCAGGCCGTGGATGTAGACGTGATGGAACGGCACCTTTCCGGTGAAGTGCTTGGTCATCATGATCATCCGGGCGACCCAGAAGAAGATGATGTCGTAGCCGGTCACCAGTACCGAGGAGGGCAGGAACAGGTCCTGCTCGACCGTGCGCTCGGGCCAGCCCAGCGTGGAGAAGGGCACCAGCGCGGAGGAGTACCAGGTGTCCAGAACGTCAGGATCGCGCGTCAGCGCTCCGGTGTATCCCGCCGCGTGCGCCTGCGCGCGGGCGTCAGCCTCGCTGCGGGCAACGAACAACTGGCCATCCTCGCCGTACCAGGCCGGGATCTGGTGGCCCCACCAGAGCTGGCGGCTGATGCACCAGTCCTGGATGTTCTTCATCCACTGGTTGTAGGTGTTCACCCACTGCTCGGGCACGAACTTCACCTCGCCCGAGGCCACGACGTCGATCGCCTTTTGCGCGATGCTCGTGCCATCTGCGCCCGGCCGGGTCATGGCGACAAACCACTGGTCGGTGAGCATGGGCTCGATCACCTGGCCGGTGCGTGCGCAGCGCGGCACCATCAGCCGATGCTTGCGGGTCTCGACCAGCAGGCCCTCGGTGTCGAGATCGGCCACCACCGCTTTTCGCGCGACGAAACGGTCCAGCCCGCGCAGTCCCTCCGGAATCTCGGGCAGGTCGGCTCGCACCGTGGCTTCGAGGGTGAAGATGGTGATCATGTCCAGGCCGTGGCGCTGGCCTACCGCGTAGTCGTTGGCGTCGTGAGCGGGCGTGACCTTCACGACGCCGGTGCCGAATTCCTTGTCGACGTAGGCGTCGGCGATCACCGGCACCAAGCGCCCGGTGATCGGCAGCTTGACCTGCTTGCCGACGAAGTCCGCGTAGCGTTCGTCTTCGGGGTGCACCATCACGGCGGTGTCGCCCAGCATGGTTTCAGGGCGTGTGGTGGCCACGACCAGCGAGCCCGAGCCATCGGCCAGTGGATAGCGGATGTGCCACAGGTGGCCGTCTTCTTCCTCGCTTTCCACCTCGAGGTCGGACACCGCGCTCTTGAGCACCGGGTCCCAGCTCACCAGCCGCTTGCCACGGTAGATCAGGCCCTCTTCATACAGCCGCACGAAGGTCTCGGTCACCACCTTGGACAGCTTGTCGTCCATGGTGAAGTACTCGTGTGCCCAGCTCACGCTGGCGCCCATGCGGCGCATCTGGCGTGTGATGGTCGAGCCGCTGTGTTCTTTCCACTCCCAGACCTTGGCGACGAACGCATCGCGCCCCAGGTCGTGTCGGGAGATGCCCTGTTCCTGCAGTTGCCGCTCCACGACGATCTGGGTGGCGATGCCGGCGTGGTCGGTTCCTGGCACCCACAGCGTGTTGAAACCGCGCATGCGGTGGTAACGCGTCAGCGAGTCCATGATCGTCTGGTTGAACGCATGGCCCATGTGCAGCGTGCCGGTGACGTTGGGCGGCGGCAACTGGATCGAGAACGAGGGCCTGCTCGCATCGAGCGTGGGCGCGTAAAGGCCTGATTGCTCCCAGCGCGGACCCCAATGGGCCTCGATGGCGGTGGGTTCGAAGGACTTGGGCGTTTCGGTCATGGCAGAGACGATTGGACACATTGCGCAGGGTGGGCCCTGTCAACGAATGCGCAGTCTGGGGGGTTGCCGATTGTAGGTGGCCGCCCTGTGCGGGCGCTGCCATACTGGCCGAACCGGAGCCCGTCGATGCAACCCATCCCTACCTGCCCAGGCCCGATGGCCGAATGGCCAGCCGCGCGCAGGCGTGCGCCACGCGGGTCCCGTTCGGTGCTGGCCGTCGCCGCTGCATTGGCGCTCGTGGCCGGATGCGGCGGTGGCGGCGGCGATCCCGGAGATCCGATCATCTCCCTGACGTGCCAGCCCAACTCGCGCAAGGCCGCGCTGCGCGACTACTTCGACGACTGGTATTTCTGGTATGCCATCAGCCCGCGGCCCGAGCCCTGGAGCGGCGCCTCGCTGGATGAGTATTTCAGGGCGCTGCTGTTTGTCGGCAATTCCACGTTCCCGGCCGATCGCTGGAGTTACTACGAGAGCACGGAGAACTTCAACCGCTTTTATGGCGATGGCCAGTCGCTGGGCTATGGCGTGGCGGTGGCCGGCGTCGAGGTTGCGGGGCGACCCGACCTGCCGCTGTACGTGCGGCACGTCGAGCCGCAGTCGCCTGCCGGCGTGGCCGGTGTCGTGCGGGGCGATCAGGTCCTGTCATTGAACGGTCGACCGGCCAGCGAGCTGATCACCGCGAACGACTTCAGCCTGCTCACCGCCGAGCGTACCGGGCAGACGCTCACGCTTGCGCTGCAGGGATCCGGCGGGCAGCGCACGGTCACGCTGACTGCGGCGGTGTATCGCCTCAGCCCGGTGCCCAGAAGCACCGTGGTGAACACGCCGGGGGGGCGACCCGTGGGTTATGTCATGGTCAAGGACATGATCACGCAGGCGATCACGCCGGCCACCGAGGCGTTCGCGCGATTTCGCGCCGCTGGCGTGAGCGAGCTGGTGGTTGACGTGCGCTACAACGGCGGTGGCCTGGTCAGCGTCGGGCGCGACCTTGCCTCACTCGTGGCTGGCGCGCGCGCGGCCGGCGCCACTTATGCATCGCTGCTCTACAACAACCGCCAGGCCGCACAGTGGAACACCAGCTACGCGTTCACGCGTCCGGCCGATGCTTTGGGCTTGGCGCGGGTGTATCTGCTGGTGGGCCCGCGCACCTGCTCGGCCAGTGAGCAACTCGCCAACGGATTGCGGCCGTACGTCGATGTGGTGTTGGTGGGCGACGCCACCTGCGGCAAGCCGGTGGGCTTCCTGCCCAAGGACGACACCTGTGGCACCACCTACAACGTCGTCAACTTCGAGTCGGTGAACGCGCGCAACGAAGGGCGCTACTTCGACGGCTTGCAGCCCACGTGCGCAGTGGCCGAAGACTGGCACCAGCCGTTGGGCGCGCCCGCCGAGCCACTGCTGGCCACGGCGCTGGCGCACGCCGACGGCCAGGGTTGCACGGGCGTCGCCGCAGGCGCGCGCCCACGCGCGCTGGCAGCTCAGCGCGAACGCGCACGGTGGAGCGAGGGCGAGCGCCCGGTCATGATTCCGCGCTGATGCTGCTGCTGCGGCGGTGCTGCTGCTACATGAACAGGTGTTCGCCCGCGTTTTCGCCGCCCAGGATCACGTAGTTCACCTTGCGCAGGTCGGCCAGCGTGCGACCGCCGGCGTAGCTGATGGAGCTTTGCAGATCCTCGCGCATCTCGCGCAGCGTGTCGGCCAGGCGGCCCTTGATGGGTTCGAGGATGCGCTTGCCCTCGACATGCTTGTACTCACCCTTGTTGAAGTCGCTGGCCGAGCCGTAGTACTCCTTGTACAGCCTGCCATCGACTTCGACGGTCTGCCCCGGCGATTCCTCGTGGCCCGCGAACAGCGAGCCGATCATCACCATTGCAGCACCGAAGCGCACGCTCTTGGCGATGTCGCCGTGGTGGCGAATGCCGCCGTCGGCGATGATGGGCTTGGTGGCCACGCGGGCGCACCACTTGAGCGCCGAGAGTTGCCAGCCGCCGGTGCCAAAGCCGGTCTTCAGCCGCGTGATGCACACCTTGCCAGGGCCGATGCCCACCTTGGTGGCATCGGCGCCCCAGTTCTCGAGGTCGATCACGCCTTCGGGCGTGCCCACGTTGCCGGCGATCACGAACGCCTGCGGCAGGCGCTGCTTGATGTGCTCGATCATGTGGCGCACGCTTTCGGCGTGGCCGTGGGCGATGTCGATCGTGATGTAGTCGGCCCCCACACCCTCGGCGGCCAGGCGGTCGATGGTGTCGCGGTCCAGGGGCTTGACGCCCGAGCTGATCGACACGAACAGGCCCTGGTCGCGCATGCGCCGTGCGTAGGCCACCGTGTCGAGATCGAAGCGGTGCATCACGTAGAAGTGGCCACTGGCGGCCAACTGCTCGGTGATGGCTTCGTCGACCACCGTCTTCATGTTGGCCGGCACGGCCGGCAGCTTGAAGCGGCGGCCACCGAACTCAACCGAGGTGTCGCATTCGCTGCGGCTGTCGACGCGGCACTTGCGCGGCAGCAGCAGGATGTTGTCGTAGTCGAAAATCTCCATCGCCGGTATCTCTCGTCAGGGGGAACAGGCGCGGCGTTGATGCAGTGCCGGCGCTGGGCTGCGAGCGCGTGAGCTGGAGACACGGTGGCTGCGCGGGGGCCTCGGCAAGAGCGAGGCGATGCGCGCGATGGAACCGGGCCCCAGAAAGTGTGCCCGGTGGCTGATTCTACGCGGCGAGCACAGCCCAGTGGTTGTCGGCCGAAAGCCCGGCCGGCCAGCGCAGCATGCGACCCGGGTCACGGGCGTGCCAGCGTGCCAGCCCCAGGCCGCCGCCGGCGATGACGCCTTGCGCGCCTTCGAGCGGCCAAAGTCCGCACGGGTTCTGAATCTGGCCGATGGGCGTGAGTTCTTCCGGATGGTCGGGGCGCCACAACACGATGCGGTTCGCGTATTGCGCAGTGAGCACGAAGCCGCCATCCGGGCCGGCGGCCACGTCGCCGGCATAGCCTTCCACCACTGGTTGGCGTGGGATGCTCAGGCGCTGACCGTCCCACACCGCCAGCAGCGGCGCTTCGCGCCTCTGGGCCGGGTTGTCGTGCTCGGCCTGCAGCCCGATGCCCAGGAGCCTGCGCTGGCCGGGTTGCGCGGGTTGGTTCCAGGCGATGTGGTGCGGGCTCAGGCGGCGGTCCGGCAGCTTCCACTCGCCCAGCACTTCGCCACTGCCGGGGTTCAGCCGCACCAGCACCGGATCCATCTGGTCGAGATCGCGCTTGCCGCCGGTGGGGGTGCGCGGGATGCCGCCATTGGCCACCAGCAGCATGCCGTCGTCGGCCACGAGGATCTGGTGAGGGTCGATTCCGCCCGTGCGGAACTGGTTCACCTTGCGCAGGTTGCGCGCGTCACGCACGCTCACCCAGCCCTCGCCGGTGCGGCGGTCAGTCTCGCCGGTGTAGAGCCATTGGCCATCCCGACTGGCGATCACGTGTCCGTCCAGGGTGCGGGCATCACCCTCGTCGGCCATGGCGACTTGCTGGACCACCCGGCCACCGGCGTCCACGCGCAGCATCCAGGTGCCTGGACGCGTGGCCACCGCCATGAAGCCACCGCCGGCTTCCGGCACAACGGCATGCGGACGGCTCGGTACGGTGACGGCGGACTCGATGTCGATGCGTGCCTCGTCCCAGTGAACCTGCAGGGCCCCCACCTGGTAGTCGCGACCGTGCATGCGCCAGCCGCCGGCGACTCGCACGGGCTGGCCCGCACCGGCCCGTGCGCGCGCGGACAGGGATAGCGTGGCGCAGGCAGTTGCCAGCGCAAGGAGGGTGCGACGTTGAATCATGGTGACAAGCAGGCAGGCGGTGACCGGAGCGGCATTCTAACTGCAATACGAATGCGATCGATTGTTATTCCAATGGGTTGCGGTTCCGTTCTACACGGATGGCGCACCAGGGTGATCCGTGGCGGCGTGTCATCCCCGTGGGCTCGACACTCAGGCAGATCCGGGCAGCGGGTTGCGTCGCGCGAGAGCTTCCGACACCGCGGCCGGCTGTCCCGGTGGGGGACCGCCAAACCAATGCTGCAGGTCGACGCTGCCGCGTCGACCCAGCGTTGCTGCGTGTTGGGCCAGCCACGCGAGCGTGCGCTCGCGACCCTCGTCGCGCAGGTGCTCGAGGAACGGTCCATGCGCGATCAGTCGGCTTTCGGCCGACAGGGGCGCGAGCGCGTCATGCCCATCGATCAGGTGCCAGTTCAATGCCGCCACACGAGCTGCATCGCCGCGCGGCCAGAACCGCTTGCGCGTGCGCTCGCGTTCGTCTGCCAGTGACTGCATTTCGCGCAAAAACGCAGCAGTGAAGCTGATTTCACCGGCGCGCTGGTGGACTTGCGACGCCGTCACCGGCACTTCCACGTGCTTCCAGGGGCTCAGCACAACCAACAGGATGTCGGTGACCGCGGGCGCTCGCACCAGCGGGAACACCGCAGGGTTGGCGCTGTACCCGCCATCCCAGTAAGCCTCACCATCGATCAGGACCGCTGGTTGCAGCATGGGCAGGCAGGCCGATGCCAGCAGCACGTCGGCGCTCAGCTCCCCGCGTTGGAAGAGCCGCAGTCGACCACTGTCGGCCCGCGTCGCCGCGATATGGAGCTCGGGGCCGGGTGAATGGCGCAACGCCTCGAAGTCGATTTGCGCCTCGAGCAGCGCGCGCAGCGGGTTGTGGTCGCTGCCCAGGTTCGGGTAAGGGGAGACCAGCCGCATCCATCCCAGCCACCAGCGCGCTGTCGGTGTCAGCCGGGTTCGGGCGCCGTGGCCCTGAGTCAGCCACTCGAACGGCAGTTGCCTGCCGAGTGCCTGCCAGAAGCGTGCCAGTGCCTCGCGGGCGGACTCCTGTCCGTCGCCTCGCCCGGCTGCGGCCAGTCCGTGTGCCAGCACCACCGCGTTCATCGCGCCCGCGCTGGTCCCGCTGATGGCCGCAGGGGCGCCATATCCGCGTTCGAGCAGCGCATCGAGTACGCCCCACGTGTAGGCCCCATGGGCGCCGCCGCCTTGCAGGGCAAGCCCCAGGCGGCATGGGCGTCGCCAACGTTGGAACCAAGCCACGGCGCGGCCCTCAGCGCAGTGCGCACACGTCGCTGGCCATGCCGAGCATCCGGCCGTCCGCCCCTTCGAGCCACGCGCGGGCCCGCACCCGGTGGACCAGCGCCTGGTCGGGCCAACGCAGTGCCCGCAGGTGCACCGTGCGAGCCGGCGCGCCCTTGCCATGCAGCGCCAGCGGCCCCGCGACGTTTCGCACCAGGACGCGGGGCTGGGTCGAGCCTTCGGCACCCGGGTCGAGTTCCTCGACGAGGGCAACCCAGGCCTGGGTACCGGCAGGCAGGCGGCCGCGAACGGTCAGCCTCACGCCCATGTAGCCGCTCCAGGCTGGACCGGTCTCGAGTTGCATGCGCGTGTCGGGTGCGGGACGAATGGTGTCGCGCACGACGAGGCTCTGCATGCCCGCGGGTGCAGCCAGGCCCGCACGCCCCAGGCGCTGCGCCGCATCGGGCACCGCCGCCGAGCCCAGGGCGGCGGCATCACCGGCATCGGTGGGCACGATCCAGTCAAGGCGCCAACCAGCGGACGCAACGGCCGCAGGTCCGTCGCGGACCGGCGCTCGTGCGGGCGCGGCCCAGCAGTCGGCGCAATCCGCGCTCAGGTAGTGCTCGGTCATTGGCGCACTGCGTGGCGGACAGGCATCGGGCCGAGCCGCTGCCAGACCCGAGGCGATGGTGAGCGCCAGAGCCGCGAAGCAGCGCGCTTCTAGAATGGTTCGATGCATGTCGAGGATTCTGCGCGCGCACCTGTGACGGTTGGTGGGACCGGGGCTTTGCTCGAACACCTCAATCCCGAGCAGCGCGCAGCAGTCACGCTGCCGACGCAGCCGGCACTTATTCTGGCGGGGGCGGGGTCCGGCAAGACGCGCGTGCTCACCACGCGAATCGCCTGGCTGCTGGCCACGGGCCAGGCCACGCCGGGCGGCGTGCTGGCGGTCACCTTCACCAACAAGGCCGCCAAGGAGATGCTGGCGCGCCTGTCGGCCATGCTGCCGGTGCCCGTGCGAGGCATGTGGATCGGCACGTTCCATGGCTTGTGCAACCGCTTCCTGCGCGCTCACTGGAAACTCGCAGCGCTGCCGCAGGCGTTCCAGATCCTCGACTCTGCCGATCAGCTGTCGGCGGTCAAGCGGGTCATCAAGGCCGTGGGGCTCGACGAACAGCGCTTTGTGCCGCGACAGGTGGCGTGGTTCATCTCCGGCAGCAAGGAGGAGGGCCAGCGTCCGAAAGACGTGGATGCCCGCGATCCGCACACGCGCAAGCTGGTGGAGGTCTACCAGGCCTACGAGGATCAGTGCCAGCGCGAGGGTGTGGTCGACTTTGCCGAGCTGATGCTGCGCACATACGAACTCTTGCGCGACAACGCCGCACTGCGCGAGCACTACCAGCGCCGCTTCGCGCATGTGCTGGTCGACGAGTTCCAGGACACCAACCGCCTGCAGTACCGCTGGCTGAAGATGTTTGCCCCGCCCCAAGGCGGCGCGGGCGGTCCGCAGGCCGTTTTCGCCGTTGGCGACGATGACCAGAGCATCTACGCGTTTCGCGGAGCGCAAGTGGGCAACATGGCCGACTTCGAGCGCGAGTACGGAGTGCGCCAGATCATCAAGCTCGAGCGCAACTACCGGTCGTACGGGAACATCCTCGATGCGGCCAACGCCCTGATTGCGCACAACAGCCGACGACTGGGCAAGAACCTGCACACCGAGGCTGGGCCCGGCGAACCCGTGCGGGTGTTCGAGGCTCCGAGCGATTACGCCGAGGCACAGTGGTTCCTCGAGGAGGCGCAGCAGTTGCATCGCGCCGGTCTGCGCCGCAGCGAGATGGCGGTGCTATATCGCAGCAATGCCCAGAGTCGCGTGCTCGAGAGCGCGCTGTTCAACGCCGGCATTCCCTATCGCGTGTACGGCGGCCTGCGGTTCTTCGAGCGTGCCGAGGTCAAGCATGCGCTGGCCTACCTGCGCTTGATCGAGAACCCCGACGACGATACGTCATACCTGCGGGTGGTGAATTTCCCCACGCGGGGCATCGGCGCACGCACGGTCGAGGCGCTGCAGGATGCCGCCCGCGCCAATCAGATCAGCCTGCACAACAGTGCACACGCGCTGGCCGGCAAGGCGGGAGCCAACGTGGCGGCCTTCAACGCGCTGCTCGACGACTTGCGGACCGCAACGCGTGGACTGACGCTGCGCGAGATCATCGAGCTGGTGCTCGATCGCACCGGCCTGCTCGACTTCTACCGCACCGAGAAGGAAGGCGCCGAGCGCATCGAGAACCTCGAGGAACTCGTCAACGCCGCCGAGTCCTTCGTCACGCAGGAGGGCTTCGGCAAGGACGCGGTGGCATTGCCGCTGGACGAGACGGGCCCGGGTGCGCTGGCCAACGCAGCGCTGCCTGCGGTGCCGCCGGCTCCGGACGCGGACACCGGCGAGATCGTCTCGCCGCTGGCGGCCTTCCTGACCCACGCCGCGCTGGAGGCGGGCGACAACCAGGCGCAGGTCGGGCAAGACGCGGTGCAGTTGATGACCGTGCATGCCGCCAAGGGGCTCGAGTTCGACGCGGTGTTCATCACCGGGCTGGAAGAAGGCCTGTTCCCGCACGAGAACGCGCTGTCCGATCACGACGGGCTGGAGGAGGAACGACGCCTGATGTACGTGGCCATCACGCGGGCGCGCCAGCGCCTGTACCTGAGCTTCAGCCAGACGCGACTGCTCCATGGGCAGACCCGCTACAACGTCAAGAGCCGCTTCGTCGATGAGCTGCCCGATGTGGCATTGAAGTGGCTGACACCGCGCACGCAGGGCTTCGGTTCAGGCTACGCGCGCGAGTACCAGTCGGCCTGGGCCCGAGGCAGCGGCCTGGGTTCGGTGGTGGGCGCCGGACGGGTGAGCCCGCCCCCGCCCTGGGAGGCATCCCCAGCCGCCCCGCAGGCTGCGGCTGCACCCATGGCCGCAAGCGGTGCGTGGCGAGTCGGCCAGTCGGTGTTCCATCACAAGTTCGGCGAGGGCGTGATCATCACGCTCGAGGGCAGTGGTGCGGACGCCCGCGCGCAGGTGAACTTCGGGCGCCACGGCCCGAAGTGGCTGGCCCTGGCGATTGCGAAATTGACGCCGATCAAATAGCCGGTGCGATTGCGGGTCCCAATGGCAAATTGAGCGCGAGTAGCGCCTCATTGGGCTTCCTTTTCGGCCGACTGTCATACCGTCGGGAGGTCTCCAATTGCCCTATCCGGAAAGACCGACAAGTCGCTTCCGGAGGCCTCGCAGCGAAGGGCTCGCGCGGGGCACGGGCAACGAGGCCCATTGCGTTTCGGTAAAGTGAGGCAAGGGAATGAGCACGAGCTACAGCATCCGGTCGCGCCTGAACTGGCTGTTCCTGGTGATCGTCGCGGGGCTGCTTGCGGCCATGGCCGCATTCAACTATCAGGCCGGGCGGCGAGAGCGGGAAGCGGCGCTGCACGAGGAACTGGGTTCCATCGTCGCGCGCATGTCGGGCAGCCTTCCCGCGGCGTTGTGGAACTTCGACCAGGGCCAGATCGATCGGATCGTCGCCGCCGAGATGGGTGCGAAGTTCATCGAGTCGATCGTCGTTGTGCAGGACAAAAAGATCGCGGGCGGCATGGCACGTGATTCAGCGGGCCAGGTGGCGACGATCAAGCAGGCTCCGCCTTCTGGAGAGTTCAGCGGCGGGGCTCCACTGAGCTTCGTGGACGGTGGCAAGAAGCAGGAATTGGGCACCGTCACAGTGAACATCTCGTACGAAACGGTGCGCGCGGCCATGCGCGGCGAATTGATTCGCCAGACCATTCAGGCGCTGGTGCTGGCCGTCGCTCTCATGGCAGCTTTGTCGTTGAGCCTGGCCCGAGTGGTGGTGCATCCGCTCGAGCGGGTGCGCGATGCACTTGAGCAGATCGGTGCCGGATCGGCGGACTTGACCCGACGCCTTCCGCTGACTGGCTCCGTCGAGTTCATCGGCATCGCGCACGGCTTCAACGCATTCGTCGAGCGGTTGGATCGTGTCATTCAGCAAGTGCGCCAGCAGGCTGAGACTGTATCGGTGGGCTCCAAGGAGATTGCTGACGGCAACCTGGACCTGTCTCACCGAACTGAAGAGACGGCCTCGCACGTACAGGCCATCGCCCAGACAGTGACCGAGATGCGGCACAGTGTCGAGGTAAATGCCGAAGGCGCCGAAACTGCCAATCGCTGCGGGCGGGACGCGGCACAGATCGCGGATCGCGGGGGGGAACTGATGGACACCGTGATCAAGACCATGGACGAAATGAGCACTAGCGCCGGTCGAATCACCGAGATCACCAGCGTGATCGATACGATTGCCTTCCAGACCAATATCCTGGCGCTGAATGCGGCCGTCGAGGCTGCCCGCGCTGGCGAGCAGGGGCGCGGCTTCGCGGTGGTCGCTGGCGAGGTTCGCAGTCTGGCACAGCGAAGCGGCGAGGCAGCGCGCGAGATCAAGGAGTTGATCGACGACACAGTGGCGCGGGTCGGCAATGGCCAGCAGCAGGTGGATGCAGCTGGGCGAACGATCAGAGAAGTCGTCGGCGCGATCCGAAAGGTCAGCGACATTCTTGGCGAAATCACTACTGCGTCGCAGCAGCAACGCCAGTCGATCGGTCAGGTCGGCGACGCGATTGCCAGCATCGACGAGGCCACCCAGCGTAACGCGGCGCTCGTCGAACAGGTCAGCGCGGCCGCTACCAGCGTGCGCGAGTCCACCTCGGGGCTGGTGGCCGCGGTCGGTGCGTTCACGGTGTCTGAGCGGTCTTGAAACCGTCGCGGTCGCCTCGCCATGCCCGACCGCTTTACCCCTGCCTGCAGCAGTGCGGGCGCATAGCAAGGAGTCGTTCATGAAAACACACACGATGCGTCGCTCAATTGCGGCCGCTTGCGCGGCCGGCCTCGGCGCCTTCATTGCAACCAGCAGCGTCTACGCCGCCGGTCAGAATTGGAAGGTCAGTCTTGCGCAAATGCCCGTCTACGCCGAGAGCACGGACAAGGGCGTCTTGGTCGATTTGGTCAAAGCACTGGAAAGGGCCTCGGGCGACAAGCTCGAACTGCAGGTCGTGCCGTTTCCCCGCTCGATGAGCGACGTGCAGGAGAAAAAGGTCGACTTCCACATGCCGCTGATCCAGTTGCCTGGTTCCGAAACCGGCACGCCCAAGTTCGACTACTCGAACGAGACCATCTTCCACGTCAACTTCACGATGTACTCGAGCAAGTCAGTCGACGTGACGCCAGCCACAGCGAGCAAGTTCAAGGTTGAGACCGAGCAAGCGCACGTGGAGTACTTCGATTTCCCGATCGTCGCGTCCAACAGCATAGACGGCAGCCTGAAGAAGGTGAACGCTGGGCGCATCGATGCGTTCATCTTTGCTGACAACGCCTGCGATCCCATCATCAAAGCGGGAGGCCTGAGCAACGTCAAGCGCCAGCTCTACAAGCGGTTTGACGTCAAAGTGGTTCTGCCCAAAGGCGGTCGCGGTGGTGCCGCGGACAAGTGGCTCACGGTCAACATAGGCAAGCTACGCGCCAGCGGCGAATTCGACAAGATCATGGGCAAGATCGATGCGCCGTACCAAGCTTGGCAGCCTTGACCTCGGGGCTTCGTACCCGCACCACTAGCGCGACGGAGCGCCAGCGGCTGACTCAGGCGGGGTAGGGCCACCGGTCACGAGATCGACCGTCTTCTCGATCACCCGCCCGGTCACCTTGACCGTGGTAGCGACAGCGGTGCCGGCGACGCTCGCCGCGGTCCCTGCGATCGCACCGGCGACGGTGATCACGGCGCAGCCGGGCAACAGCGCTGCGGCCGCCAGCGCCAGCGCGACCGCGTGCAGGCGAAGTGGGTGAGTGTGGTTCATGGCATGCGGCAGCGTCTGAGGCGCGGCTCACTTTAGCGCACCGCGTGGCAGACCGCCTGGCGACCCCTCCAGCGTGCCAGGCACCGTGCGCCTGTTCTCCATGCGAGCGCTCACGACCGCGATCGTGCTCTGGGCCGCGGCACCGGCTGGTCGAGGATACCCAGCGCTTGCTCGAGCACATCGATCCAGTTGCGCTCGTAGAGGATGCCTGCATGCAGCACCAGGTGCTGCAGGGCACGCGGGCGCGGTTCGGCGTCTTCGATGGGCGGGAAGTCGCGACGCTCGATATCCAGGTAGAGCTCGAGTTGCGCGCGGTGCGCCTGGAGCCGCTGCCGGATCTCATCGACCAGGGCCGTGGGCCCCACCAGCGCCTCGGCGCGCAGGCGCACCATGAGCGCATCTCGCAGCGGCGACGCCGCGGCCGGTTCGCCGACCCACCGCGCCAGTTCCTGGCGTCCGGCGGGCAGGATGCGGTAGGCCCGCTTGCGGCCGCGGGTGTTCTCGATCGGATGGGATTGCACCAGACCGTGCGCCTGCAGCCGCGCGAGCTCGCGGTAGATCTGCTGGTGGGTGGCATTCCAGAAGTGGCCGATCGAGCGGTCGAAGCGCTGCGCCAGATCGGAGCCCGAGCCCGGCTGCTCGAGCAGGGCGGTCAGCAGTGCATGTGGCAGCGACATCAGGTCGGGGGTGTCGCTGCTTCAGGCACTACCGCCGGGGGCTCGTCGGTCGGCAACTCGAAGGTGTCGGCGAACATGAACCACTGACTGGCATAGAACAACGCCGCCATGCCGAGCCAGGCCGCGGTTCCGATGGCGAGCACCAGCGGTCCTGCGCCGATCGCCAATGCCAGCAACGCAGCCACCAGCCCGATGAGCACGGCCGTGGCCATCGACAGACCGAGGAAGCTGACCAGGAACAGCACGAATGCACCCCGCGTGCGCCACAACCCCAGCAGGCTGGAAAACAGCGCCTGCAGTGCGCCTTGCCGCCCCCAGTGCACCAGCGCCAGCGCGTGCCAGTACGGCACCGAAATCACGGCCATCAGCGTCATGGTCAGGTTCAAGTGCCTGACCACGGCCGGATGGGTGAACACCTCGGCCAAATCGGCTGCCGTGCGCTGCGGCTTCGACAGTGGCTGCAGCGCCTCGGCCAATTCGGCGCCCGCAGCCGCATTGATCAGGGCGAAACCGGCGAGCAGCAGTGCACCGAAGCTCGCGCACAACACCAGGGCATGTCGGCGGGTGGGCCTGGGCGTGCGCCAGACGGCCAGCAGGTGCGAGATGCGCACGGGCCGCCCCTGGAGTACGTCGCGTGTGGCAGCCATGTAGGCCAGCGACAGCATGGGCACCGATGCCAACGCGAGCCACTCACCCACCACGGTGAGGGCGCCGACCAGCGAGAAGGCCGCGAAGTAGGCGACGAACAACGCCATGTAGCCCACCGGTCGCCGGCCGAACGCCAGCAAGCCCTGGCGCAGCCACAGCGCACCCTGCGATGCGGGCACCTCGCGCAGTTTCAAACCCATGATGTGAAGCGAACTGATGTCATCGTGTCGGGTGCCACGGATCAGCCACGCGCTCGCGCAGCACCCGCTCGAAGTGCGTGGGATCCTTGGGTTCGAGCAGCGCGGCCTGCCTGGGCAGATGCAGGTCACCCAGGCGCGACAGCCAGAACCGCAGCGCCGCTGCACGCATGAGCGCGGGGAGCAGCCGCGCCTCGGCGGCGGCCAGCGGGCGGAACTGTTCGTAGGCCTGAACCAGCGCGGCCGCGCGCGTGTCGTCGAGTCGTCCGGACTCGTCGTCGATGCACCAGTCGTTCAGGCATACCGCCAGATCGTAGACATAGGTGTCGGTCCCGGCGAAATAGAAGTCGAAGCAGCCGGTGAGCTTCTCGTGGCCGGTCAGACCGTCGAAGACCGCATTGTCGCGAAACAGGTCGGCATGCACGGCACCTCTGGGCAAGGCGGCGTACGCCGGCGAGTGGGCCAGCTGCTGCTGGAACGCCAGTTCATCGGCGAGCAAGCCTCGTTGTGCGGCGCCGAGGTGCGGCAGCAGCTTCGGGGCCATGTCGCGCCACCAGGCCAGGCCGCGAAGGTTGGGCTGCTCGAGGGGGAAGTCGGCCACGGCCAGATGCATGCGTGCCAGCAGCGCACCGAGCTGCGCGCAGTGGTGCAGGTCAGGGGCCAGCTGCGGGTGGCCCGCCAGTGCGTTGACCAGCGCAGCCGGCTTCCCGGCGACGCTATGAAGGATCTGGCCCTGAGCGTCAACGCGAGGTTCGGGCACCGGCAGGCCGCGTTGCGCGAGGTGCTGCATCAGCCGCAGATAGAAGGGCAGTTGTTCGAACGTCAGCCGCTCGAACAGCGTGAGCACCCAGCGACCGCGGGTGCTGTCGACGTAGTAGTTGGTGTTCTCGATGCCTGAGCCGATGCCATCCAGCGCCAGCAGTTCGCCAGCGTCCAGGCGGGCCAGCAGCGCGGCGGCCTCTTGGGCGGACACCGTGGTGAAGACAGCCATCGGCGCATTCTAGGAGGCTGCCGGGCCCTGGGGTGGCCCGTGCCCCCGCGCGGCGCCCGGGACCGCCACAATGCACGCCATGGAAACGCCTGCTTCCCCGCAACCGCTGCTGCTGCTGGTCGACGGGTCCAGCTACCTTTACCGCGCCTATCACGCGATGCCCGACCTGCGCGGTCCGCAGGGCTTCCCCACGGGTGCCATCCACGGCTTCATTGCCATGATGAAGCGCTTGCGCGACCAAGTGCTGGGATCGGGCGGGCACGGCCACGCCGCCTGCGTGTTCGATGCCCCGGGCCCGACCTTCCGCGATGAGTGGTACCCAGAGTACAAGGCGCACCGCGCCCCGATGCCCGACGACCTGCGCCTGCAGATCGAGCCCATTCACGAGGTGGTGCGACTGTTGGGTTGGCCCGTCTTGCAGGTGCCTGGCATCGAGGCCGACGACGCCATCGGCACGCTGGCGCGCGTGGCATCCCGCGCCGGCCATCGGGTGGTCATTTCGACGGGCGACAAGGACTTGGCCCAGTTGGTGGACGATCGCGTCACCTTGATCAACACGATGTCCAACGAACGCCTTGATGTCGAGGGCGTGCAGGCCAAGTTCGGCGTGCCGCCGGCGCGCATCGTCGACTACCTCGCGCTCATCGGCGACACGGTCGACAACGTGCCGGGCGTCGACAAGGTGGGCCCGAAGACGGCCGCGAAATGGCTGGCCGAGTACGGTTCGCTGGACGGCGTGATGGCCGCTGCGCCGACCATCAAGGGCGTGGCCGGCGAGAACCTGCGGCGTGCGCTCGACTGGCTGCCGCAAGGGCGGCGACTGGTCACCGTGTTGACCGACTGCGACCTGGCCGCTCATATATCGGGTTGGCCATCGATCGAGGCGCTGGCGCTGCTGCCTGTGGATCGGTCCGGCCTGCTGTCGTTCTACGAGCGCCACGGCTTCAAGTCCTGGCGGCGCGAGCTCGAGGCCGATCTCGGGGTTTCGGCCGCCGCCGCGCCGGCTGCGGTCGGGCGGCATGAGGGCGGGCCGACGGCATCGGATGCGGGGCTGCCGCCCGAGCCGCTGGCGCGACACTACGAGACCGTGCTCGATGCCGAGTGCCTGTCGCACTGGATCGAACGTCTTCGCGCAGCCGCACTGGTGGCGCTGGATACCGAGACCGATTCGCTGGACCCGATGCGCGCCCGCATCGTCGGCCTGTCGTTCGCCGTGCGACCGGGCGAGGCGGCCTATGTGCCGCTCAGGCACGACTACCCGGGGGCACCGACGCAGCTGTCGCTCGATCACGTGCTGGCCGAGCTCAAGCCGTGGCTGGAAGACGAGCACGCGGCCAAGGTGGGGCAAAACACGAAGTACGACACCCATGTCCTGTCCAACCATGGCATTGCGGTGCGGGGCTGGCGGCACGACACGATGTTGCAGAGCTATGTGCTCGAGGCCCATCTGGCGCACAGCCTGGAGAAGCTGGCCGAGCGGCACCTGGGGCGCCGCGGCCTGAGCTACGAGGACGTGTGTGGCAAGGGCGCGAACCAGATCCCGTTCTCGCAGGTGGACGTCGAGCGAGCCACCGAGTACAGCGGCGAGGACAGCGAGATGACGCTGCATGTCCACCAGGCGCTGTGGCCGCGCCTGGAGCAAGCGCCCGGTCTGCGCCGTGTCTACGAGGACATCGAGATGCCGGTGTCGGCGCTGCTGGCGCGCATCGAGCGCCATGGGGTGCTGGTCGATGCGGTCGTGCTGGCCCGCCAGAGCCATGAGCTCGCCGAGCGCATGCTGCAATTGGAGCGTCAGGCCCACGAGATTGCGGGCCAGCCCTTCAACTTGGGCTCGCCCAAGCAGATTGGTGAGATTCTCTTCGGCCGCCTGGGCCTGCCGGTGCGCAAGAAGACCGCCTCGGGGGCGCCCAGCACCGACGAGGAGGTGCTGCAGGAACTGGCGGCCGACTACCCACTGCCGGCGCGCATCCTCGAGCATCGCAGCCTGGCCAAGCTCAAGGGCACCTACACGGACAAGCTGCCGCTGATGGTGAACCCCGAAACCGGGCGCGTGCACACCAACTACGCGCAGGCCGTGGCGGTTACCGGGCGCCTGGCCAGCAACGATCCCAACCTGCAGAACATCCCCATCCGCACCGCCGAAGGCCGGCGGGTGCGCGAGGCATTCATCGCGCCGCCGGACCACGTCATCGTCTCCGCCGACTACTCCCAGATCGAGTTGCGCATCATGGCCCACATCAGCGGCGACCCCGGCCTGACCCGGGCGTTCGCCGAAGGCATGGATGTGCACCGGGCCACTGCGGCGGAGGTGTTCAACCTGGAGCCGCAGGCGGTCACCTCCGAGCAGCGTCGGTATGCTAAGACCATCAACTTCGGCCTCATCTACGGCATGGGGGCGTTCGGATTGGCGCAGGCGCTGGGCATCGAGCAAAAGGCCGCCAAGGACTACATCGAGCGCTATTTCGCCCGCTTTGCCGGCGTCAAGCGCTACATGGACGACACCCGCGCGCAGGCCGCCGCGCGTGGCTATGTGGAGACACTGTTCGGCCGCCGCATCGAGCTGCCCGACATCCGCGGCGGCAACGGCCCTCGTCGCTCGGCTGCTGAGCGTCAGGCGATCAACGCCCCGATGCAGGGAACCGCGGCCGACCTGATCAAGCTGGCCATGCTGTCGGTGCAGAAAGCGCTGGAGGCGCAGCATCGACGCAGCGCCATCGTGATGCAGGTGCACGACGAGCTGGTGCTCGAGGTGCCGCATGACGAGCTCGAGTGGGTGCGCGCCGAACTGCCTCGCCTGATGGGTGGCGTGGCCGATCTCTCGGTACCCTTGCTGGTGGAGGTGGGCGCCGGACCCAACTGGGAGCAAGCGCACTGATGCTGCAGCCCAGGCTCACCGGCTGTCATCGAAGTGTCTTGCAACGGTCATAGACTGGCCGAATGAACGCCCAGGCCCCGGCTGCTGCGCTGTTGCCCCCGCTGCTCAATCGCGAACGCGCGATTCTCGAGTTCAATCGCCGTGTGCTGGCCCAGGCCCGCCGCACAGACGTGCCCCTGCTCGAGCGGCTGCGCTACATCACGATCGTCTCGTCCAACATGGACGAATTTTTCGAAGTGCGATTCGCCGACGCGCTGGAAGCCATGCGTGCCGCGGCAGGTGGCGGACCGCAGCGCGATGCGCTGCGGCAAGTGGCCGCCGATGCCCACGGACTGATCGATGAGCAGTACGCGGTGCTCAACGACGACATCACGCCGGCGCTGCAGCGCGAGGGCGTGTTCATCGTCAACCATGCCGAGCGCACCGATGCGCAGCGGGCTTGGGTGGGTCGGGTGTTCGAGCAGCAAGTGCGACCCCTGCTGGTTCCGGTGGGCCTGGATCCGGCGCACCCGTTTCCGCTGGTGGCCAACAAGTCGTTGAACTTCATCGTCCAGCTCGGTGGAACCGATGCGTTCGGCCGCGAGAACACCATCGCCATCGTGAAGGTGCCGCGCGCCTTGCCGCGGGTGTTCGCCATGCCCCGCGAGTTGTGCGCGTCGGGCACGCAGGCTTTCGTGCTGCTGACCAGCGTGATCCGCGCCCACCTGCAGACGCTGTTCCCCGGCCGCGCTGTCGAGTCGTTCTCCCAGTTCCGTGTGACACGAGACTCCGACCTCGAAGTCGACGAGGAAGACGTGGCCAACCTGCGCCAGGCATTGCGCACCGGGCTCACCACCCGCCACTTCGGCCTGGCCATACGCCTGGAGGTGGTGCGCAGTTGCCCCGAGCCGCTGTGGCGCTTCTTGCTCGACCAGTTCAGTCTGCCCGACGAAGCGCTGTATCGGGTCAACGGACCGGTCAACCTGGTGCGACTGAACCAGCTCATCGACCAGGTCGATGCCCCGCAGCTGCGCTTCTCGCCCTATGAGCCCGCCTGGCCCCAGGCGCAATGGCCGCGTGGGGAGTCGGTGTTTGCATGTCTCAAACGGCATGACGTGCTGTTGCACCACCCCTTCGAGAGCTTCGAGCCCGTCGTGCAGTTCCTGCGCGATGCGGTAGCCGACCCCGACGTGCTGGCCATCAAGCAGACCATCTACCGCACCGGCAGCGAATCGGTGCTCATGGATCTGCTGTTGGAGGCTGCACGCAACGGCAAGGAAGTCACGGTGGTCGTGGAGCTCAAGGCTCGTTTCGACGAGGAGGCCAACATCAACTGGGCCGAGCGCCTGGAGGCGGTCGGGGCTCAGGTGGTCTACGGCATCGTCGGCTTCAAGACCCATGCCAAGCTGCTGCTGGTGACCCGTCGCGAGACCGGTGGCCGTGGCCAGCCGGTGATGCGCCGCTATGCACACCTGTCCACCGGCAACTACAACCCGCGGACGGCGCGGCTGTACACCGATGTGGGCATGCTCACCAGCGATGCGCAACTCACGGCCGACGCCGATGGTGTTTTCCACCAGCTCACCAGCCTCACGCGGGTGCCGGCTCAGCGCGCCCTGGTCACGGCGCCGTTCGCGTTGCACCGGCGCATGATGTCGCATCTGGATGAGGTGGCGCGCGCCGCCCGCAGCGGGCAGCCTGCGCGGGTGGTGGTGAAGATCAACGCGCTCACCGACCCGGCGCTGATCGGCGCCATCGTGGAAGCTGGCCAGGCCGGCGCCCAGGTCGACCTCATCGTGCGCGGCGCCTGCATGCTGCCGCCGGGACTTCCCGGCGTGACCGATCGGGTGCGGGTGCGGTCGGTGGTGGGCCGCTTCCTCGAGCACACGCGCGTGATCTACTTCCGCTGGGGGCCAGGTGACAGCGACGAGGTGCTCTACCTGTCCAGTGCCGACTGGATGGGGCGCAACATGTTTCGCCGCATCGAGCTGGCATGGCCGGTGCGCGACCCGGCAATGCGCCAACGCGTGATCGACGAGTGCCTGGTGCCCTACCTGCACGACGGGCGCGATGCCTGGCAACAGGCAGCGGACGGCCGCTACACGCGCGTGGGCGAGCGCGGTCCCAGCGCCCAGGTGGCGTTGATGCACCTGCACGGAACGGTGGGCTAGCCCTGGCGGGACGACGGGCACCATGGATCTGATCCTGTGGCGCCATGCCGATGCGCGCGATCCTGAACTGGGTGACGATGACCTGGAGCGGCCGCTCACGCCGCGCGGCATGAAGCAGGCCCAGCGCATGGCCGAGTGGCTCAACCATGTGCTGCCCGAGACCACCCGCATCCTGTGCAGCCCGGCGGTGCGGGCCAGGCAGACCGCAGATGCCCTGGGACGCAAGGTGCGCGTGATCGACGCACTGGCACCTGGGGCCGGCGTGAACCAGTTGCTCTCGGCGGTGCGCTGGCCCGACAGCCGCGAGCCCGTGCTCGTGGTTGGCCACCAACCCACGCTGGGCCAGGTGGCGGCCTATCTGATGGCCGGTGCGCCGGCGCTGCATGGCCCGGCCTGGGCCATCCGCAAGGGCGCCGTGTGGTGGCTGCGCCATCGCGAACGCGAGGGTGGGGCCGAGGTCGTATTGGCCGCGGTGCGAGGCGCCGACAAGCTGTAGGCACGTCGGGCGCGCATCGGCGGCATCGCCCGCGACGATCGGCGGCGCTGCATCAACGCATCTGCATCAGCAACTGCGGCGCTCCCTGGCGCGACCACGCTTCGGCCTCCTCGTGTAACAGGTGCATCGTGCGCGGGTGGGTGGCCGCCCAGCCAGTGCCGAACCGCAGGCAGGCATGGCGACCTTCGCGCAGCAAGGTCAGCGCGCGCGTGTTGACCTGTCCGCGGGCGTGACACTTGATGACCGCCAGCCGCAGCGCCAGCACTTGCCATGCGAACCGTTCGCTGGCCAGCGGCGCTTCGAGCTTGCGCAGGCCGCCACGTTGCCCCAGCACGAGGTCGGCGATGCGGCGTTGCTGGCTTTGCGAGAACCCCGGCGCATCGGCATGGGCCATCAGGTAGGCGCTGTGGCGGTGGTGGTCGTGGTGGGACACCATCAGTCCCACCTCGTGCAGTGCACAGGCCCAACCGAGCTCGCGCAACGTTTCGTCATCGGCCTCCGGGCAGGCGCTGACGAACATCGCGGTGGCCACCGCACGCACGCGCTGGGCATGCTGCCGATCGACGGCGAAGCGGCGCTGCAATTCGTGCACGGTCTGATCGCGCATGTCGGCGCCGCCGGCATGGCGCGCCGCAACATGGCGTTCGTGCAGGTCGACGATCACGCCCTGGCGCAGCGCGCCTTTGGCCGGGGACAGGGCCTCGATGCCGAAGTGCGTGACCAACGTGTACAGAAGCGACAAGCCACCCCCCAGGATGGGCTTGCGATCGTCCGCCAGCCCTGGCAGCGCCAAGCGGCGCGCGTCGCCTGCGGCCAGGCACTGGTCGATGCACCAGCGCAGGCCATCGGGCGTGATGTGCCCGTCGGTGCGGCCACTGGCCAGCAGGATCTGCGATACGGCGCCAGCGGTTCCGGAAGACCCCAGCGCTTCGCGCCAGCGCGCCGGCGGGAAAGCCGTGAGTGCCTCTTCCAGTTCGGCCCCTGCGGCCACCTGTGCGTCGCGAAAGGCCTGTTGCGTGTACCGGCCTTCGGCGAACCAGCGCATCGACAGGCTCACGCTGCCCACCTTGAAGGACTCGGCCACTTCGGGTTGGCGGCCGCGCCCCAGGATCATCTCGGTGCTGCGCCCGCCGATGTCGATCACCAGCCTTGCGTCGTCGCTGGGCTGCAGGTGGGCAACGCCGGCATAAATCAGGCGGGCTTCCTCCCGGCCCGAGATGACCTCGATCGGATGCCCCAGAGCCGCTTCGGCCCGCACGAGGAACGCGTCGCGGTTGCGCGCTTCACGCAGCGTCTGTGTGGCGACGGCGCGCACCTGCGAGCGCTCGAAGCCCTGCAGCCGATCGGCAAAGCGCGACAGGCAGGCCAGCCCGCGCTGCGCCGCCTCCTCGGTGAGGTAGCCGTTGGAGTCCAGGCCGCCGCCCAGCCGGACGGTCTCCTTGAGGTAGGCAATGCGGCGGTAGCGGCCGTGCTGGAATTGCCCGATCTCGAGGCGAAAGCTGTTGGACCCCATGTCGACGGAGGCCAAAGGCGCGGCAGCGGGCGGCAGGCGGGAGGGCATGGGCATGGATGCTAGCTGCTAAATCCGGGTTGACAGCCGGGTTGTGTTGGACCTCGGCGCACGCAGCAGGCGTCACTTGTCGCAGCATCCGCGATCCGTTGTTGGTTGAACCACTGAGGAGTTCTGCATGCTTGACCTCGAAGTTGAGAGCCTGGCGCCTGCACGGGCGCTGGATCGTCGCGCCTTTGTCCAGGGGGCGGTTGGCGCAGGTTTTGCTGCGGCCGTGTTGCCCGTGACCGCTCAGACCGTGATTCGCACCGATGCCGAAGGCCTGCTGGCCGGCCCGGTGGTCGTACCGGTGGGCGGGTTCTCGATGCCGGCCTACCGCGCTGCCCCTGCGGGCCGTGCCGGCGCGCCCGTGGTGCTCGTCGTCTCCGAGATCTTCGGCGTCCATGAGCACATCGCGGATGTGGCGCGGCGCCTGGCGCACAAGGGCTACTTCGCCGTGGCACCGGAGATGTTCGTGCGCCAGGGCGATGCGAAGGCATACACGGAGATCGCCCGGCTCATCGCCGACGTGGTGAGCCGCGTGCCGGACTCCCAGGCAATGGCCGACCTCGATGCCTGCGTCGCATGGGCGAAGACCCAGGGTGCCGACGTGTCCAAGCTCGGCGTCACCGGGTTCTGCTGGGGTGGGCGCATCACGTGGCTTTACGCTGCCCACAACCCGGCGGTCAAGGCGGGCGTGGCATGGTACGGGCGCCTGGTCGGTGAGCCTCAGCCCTTGCAGCCGCGCCACCCCGTGGACATCGCACCCGGCTTGCACGGCCCGGTGCTCGGGCTCTACGGTGGGCAGGACACCGGCATCCCGCTTGACACAGTCGATAAGATGAAGGGTGCCCTCAGTCAGGGCAGTGTGGCCGCGCGGCGCTCCGAGTTCGTCGTCTACCCGGATGCGCCGCACGCCTTCCATGCCGACTACCGGCCCAGCTACCGACAGGGTGCGGCCGAGGACGGCTGGAAGCGCTGTCTGGCGTGGTTGGCGCAGCACGGGGTGAGCTGATCCCCGGGCCTGGCAGGTCCCGTGGCAGGGGTCCGTGCGGCCGGCTGCGCTGATGCGCGCCCGAGGCACGACCCTGACCAGCCATTGCATCGCCTACGGGCAGCCCGCCGACCCCACATGACCCTCTTCTACATCGTGCTGGCCACCACGCTGGGAGGCGTGTTGTCGGTCGTGATCGCAGCGTCGCTCACCCAGCAGCTGTTGGGGCGGCTGGTGCGGCATCTCGTGAGCCTGTCGGCCGGCGTGTTGCTGGGAACTGCGTTGCTGCACGTGCTGCCTGAAGCCTTCGAGAGCGCTGTTGCGCCCTCCGCACTGTTTGCGACGCTGCTGGGCGGGCTGCTGTTTTTCTTCCTGCTCGAGAAGGCCGAGCTCTACCGGCATGGCCATCACCACGAGGGCGATGGTCACGAGCACCACCATCACTTCGACACCGAACAAGCCGGTCGCGGTGGCTGGAGCGTGCTGCTGGGCGACAGCATCCACAACTTCTGCGATGGAATAATCATCGCGGCGGCGTTCCTGGCCGACACGAGGCTGGGGCTGGTGACCTCGCTTGCGATCATTGCGCATGAAATTCCGCAAGAAGTAGGCGACACCATCGTGCTGCTCAACGCCGGGTTCAGCCGCGCCAAGGCACTGGCGTTCAACGCGCTGTCAGGACTGGCGGCGGTGCTGGGCGGAGTCCTGGGATACTTCGTGGTCGGCCCATGGGAAACCCTGTTCCCGTACCTGCTGGTGGCTGCCGCCAGCAGCTTCATCTATGTCGCCGTGGCCGACTTGATGCCGCAACTGCAGCGCAGGCTGCCCTGGCGGTCGACGATCGCTCAGGTGGCATGGATCGCATTTGGCCTGGCGGTGGTTACCTCTGCTCGCACTTTGCTGCACGGGCACTGAGCATTGGCGCTCAAGTCGTCCTGAGGCGTGCCGATAGTTCGAGGCAGCGCACTGCGCGCCGTCCGAACTCCGATGCAACTGCTGCCGTTGGCCGATCTCAGTCACGCGCTGGCGCCAGGCCAGCCGTTGCCATTCAACGTGCGCGACGGCCAGGGGCACCTGCTGCTGGCCGCGGGCTACCTCGTCGACAGCGAAGCCACGCTGTCTGCACTGCTCGAGCGCGGGATCTTCGTCGATGCCCAGGAGGCTGCGGCGACTGGCATACGCCCCGCACAGGCGCCGGCCGCGGCGCCGGCGCTGCCGCCCAAGGCGCCTGTCGACCCGACGCAGGGTACGCCGTTCGAGCGGTGGGATGCCCTGTGTGATCGTCTGGCGCGGCTGTTGGCCAGTCCCGGGGAGCAGTACTTCATGCAGCGTGTGCGTGAGGCCTGCCAGCATGTGCTGGCGCTCGACAACGTCAACGCCGATCTGCAGTTGTACCTGATCCTGCGCCAGGACCACGGGGACTTCGAACGCTATGGCGTGTATCACAGCCTGCATGTGGCGTGCGTGTGCAGCCTGATGGCGCAGCGGCTGGGCTGGGATGCGCTCGACCGGCAGCGCATCATCGGTGCAGCGCTGACCATGAACCTCGGCATCATCGACCTGCAGGGCCAGCTCGCGCGCCAGGCCACGCCGCTCACGCGTCGCCAACGCGAGCTGATCGATGGCCATCCGCAGCGGGCTGCCCGATTGCTGCGCGATGCCGGCCTGGATGACGCCGAGTGGCTTGAGGCGGTGCAGGACCACCACGAGCGCAGTGGCGGCGGCGGCTATCCGCTCAACCGCATGCACCCGGGTCTGCGCTCGCAGCTGCTGCGCCTGGCCGACCAGTTCACCGCCAAGCACAGCGCCCGCGCGACCCGGCCGGCCCTTCCCGCCCAACTGGCGGCGAGGCAGTTCTTCGTCGAGAACCCGGGCGAGCGCATGGCCGCGCTGATGATCAAGGAATTCGGGATCTACCCGCCGGGTTGCCTGGTGCGGTTGGCATCGGGGGAGATTGCGATCGTCGTGCGTCGGGGGGTGACGGCCAACACGCCTCAGGTGGTGGCGTTGACCGACCGCAGCGGTCGCGTGCTGCCCGCGCCGGTGACGCTGGACACCGGGCGCGCGGCACACGCCGTGGTCGGTTCCTTGCCCGAGCCGCGCACGCGTCTGCGCATACCGGCCCAGTGGTTGTATCCGGAGGCCCAGGCAGCGTGATCCGCCGGGCCCCGGGCTACTTGACCACCAGCACCGGCAGTGGTGAATGCGTCAGCACTCGACTGGTCTCGCTGCCCAGCAGCAGTGCCGACATACCCCGGCGGCCATGTGAGGCCATCACGATGAGATCGCACCCTTGCTGCTTGGCATGGTCGAGGATGGCTTCCCACGGATGCAGGGCCTCGACCGTGTAGCCATCGCAGTTCAAACCGGAGTCTTTGGCGGAGTCGACCACTGCCTTGACGCGAGCGGCCGCGATGCGCTCCTGCGCGTCGTAGAACTCCTGCGGCGGCACGGGTTGCATCTCGGAAATCGCACTGTAGGGAAACGGCTCCTTCACGCTCAACGTGGTCAGCGTGGCGCCTGTGGACTTGGCCAGTGCGACGGCCGTCTGGATGGCCTTGGCGGTGATCTCCGAGCCGTCGGTGGGAACGAGGATGCGCTTGTACATGACCAACTCCTGCTGTGGGTGGAACGAGATGCGCCCGTCATTGGGCAATTTCAATGGGAAGTGTGCGTCGACAGGCCCGTCTACGCTTGAGATGAGTCAACCGGAGCGGCGGCGGACGCCTTGCGGCGCAACATCGTCGCCGCGAAGCCGGCCGCCACGATCAAGGCCATCCCGGTCATCGCCATCGACGTGACCGGATCATCGAACAACCACACGCCATAGCCGAACGAGAACACGATGCCCATGTACTGCAGGCTCGCGTTCACCAGGGGTCGCCCGATCGCGTAGGCGCGTGTCAGAAGCAGCTGGGCCAGTGTGGCGAGTACCCCCGTGGCAACGAGCCATAGCACACCGGCCGGCGTGTGGGAGTGCCAGCCAGAGAAGGCGGCCACTGCCGCGCCACCGGCGACGGTGAACAGCGAGAAGTGAAACACCACCCTCAATTCGGGTTCCCCGGCGCGACCCAATGCGGTGACCTGCAGGTACGCGAGCGCGGCCAGCATGCCCGATAACAATCCGGCCAGCCCATGCCACAGCTGGTTGTGCTCGATCGTCGGCCGCAACACCAGTGCCACGCCCGCGAATCCCAGGAGCACCGTGAACACGAGCCTGGGATCCACACGTGCTGAACCGAGCAGTACGGCACCGCCGAGCAGGAACATCGTCATCCAGATCGACGACATGTAGTTCAGCGTCACCGCGGTGGCCAGCGGCAGGTTGCCGATGGCGTAGAACCACAGCATCAGCGCGCAAACACCGCTGACACCGCGAGCGACATGCATGCCGGGCACCGGCGTGCGCAGCGACGTGCGGCTGCAGCGCGCGATCACACCGATCATCGCCGCACCCACCAGGCCCCGATAGAACACGATCTCGCCCGTGCCATAGATGGCCGAAGCCAGCTTGACAGTGACGCTCATGGTCGAGAAGAGCAAGGTGGACAGGAGCATCAACAGGGCGGCGGGCATGGCCTCGATTGTCCTGCTTCGCCTCTCGCGGCACTCACACGCACTCCCCACCCAGTTCCATACTCGGTTCCATACCCACCTCGGGCGCGCGGCGGTCGCGCCCGAGGCCTGCGAACTTGCGATAGGGCTCGAAAACATGCTATAGTGCAAGACTTGCTTCAAGACCAACGCGGAGTGGTAGTTCAGTTGGTTAGAATACCGGCCTGTCACGCCGGGGGTCGCGGGTTCGAGTCCCGTCCACTCCGCCAAACCAACGATTGAAGCGCGATCAATCGAGCAGCCACCCCCTTGCGGTGGCTGTTTTAATTTGGGGCCCTTGCAGTGCTCGATGCCAACCTGGCTTGGTCTCGAGCGCAATGCAGGACAGGGCCGACGGCAGGCGCGTGAATCCGGTGCGATCGGTGCGCGCTGTCGGACGAATTCCTACAGCCTGCGCCGATGACGGCCGACCTCTTGTACGGAGCCTCGCTGCACGCGACGGGCGGATGGGTCGCCTATGCTTTGCGCATCCGATGTTCGGCTGTTGTGCGAGGTGGTCATGTCGTTCGATTCGTGCACCGATGCCTGCGAGCGCTTCGAACTGCGTTTCGAATCGCTGTTCGTCGAAGGGCGCGCGCTGTCGTTTCCTTGCGATGCCCAGGGGCATGTAGACCTGGATGCGCTCAGCGAGCGTGCGCGATGCAATTACTTGTATGCACGCGCCGTGGTCGGGCGTGAGTTCCGTACCCCTGCGGTTCGGCACAGCGAACTGCATTGACGGCTCTCAGAACGTGGCGCCGACTGGGTGATTCGGTCGACGCCAGCGTCAACGGATGAACGAGTCGCTGCCCTCGCGGCGCAAGCGCATCCTCAGGTCGCTGCCCACCGGCTGGACATCGACCATCTGAAGGCCGATGGCCTGGTCGAGCGCATGCAGCTCAGGCAGGTGGGCCAGCGGCCGCCCGGGGCCTAGCAACCGCGGGGCCATGTACAGCACCAATTCGTCGACCGCTCCGTTTGCCAGCCATGCGCCACTGAGGGTCGGTCCTGCCTCGACGTGCAATTCGTTCACCCCCAGACCGGCGAGCATCGTGAGCACGACTTGTGGTGCAGCCGTGTCCCCAACGCTGATGTCGGTTGGATGCCAGGTTCGTGCCCCGGCGGCGTGCAGCGCACTCTGCCGGCTGGCGTCAGGCCCGGCGCCGATCACCAGCACGTCGCCCGGCGGCTGCAGGATTCGAGCATCGGCCGGGGTTCGCCAGCGTGAGTCGAGGACGACGCGAAGCGGCTGCATCGTGGTTGGGATGTCGCGGACGTCCAGCCTGGGGTTATCAGCCAGCACGGTTCCGATGCCGGTGAGCACGGCACCGGCGCGCTGACGCCAACGCTGGCCATCCAGTCGCGCCGGCGGCCCGGTGATCCATTGGCTGGCTCCATTGGGCAGTGCGGTGCGGCCGTCGAGCGAAGCGGCCAGCTTCATCCGCACCCACGGGCGCGAGCGAGTCACGCGTGAGAAGAACCCGATGTTGAGTTCGCGCGCCGCCAGCGCCACTTCGCCTTCGGCGACGACGACGTCGATGCCGGCAGCCCGCAGCCGTGCCAGACCCTGGCCGGCCACCTGTGGAAAGGGGTCCACGGTTGCGACGACCACCCGTGCCAGACCGGCTTCGATCAATGCATCGCAGCAGGGTGGCGTACGCCCATGGTGCGCGCACGGCTCCAGGCTGACCCAGGCAGTGCCACCGTGCAGGTCGGCGCCGCGGGTGCGGGCGTCGCGCAGTGCCATCACCTCGGCGTGTGGGCCGCCAGCGTGTTGCGTGTAACCCTCACCGGCAAACGTGCCTTTCGCATCGTGCAGGACGCAGCCCACGCGCGGGTTCGGATCGGACAGGCCGATCGACTGCTGTGCGAGCACCAGACATCGCATCAGCTTGGCGTGATCGGCGGGTTGGACAGGCATGGCGGGCTTGGAGCGGCTCGCGGTAGTGGCCGCAGGCAACCAGTGTGACATGCGGCTCGCCACCTGGGCCGTCAGTCGACCCGGGCTGCCGGCTCAGGGCTGATGTGCGACCGTGTTCGAGTTGACGAAGTCGCCAACCGCAGGATCGGCTGCATGATCGGTGGGGCATGCCTGCGTGCCGGCGATGACCAGGAAGTTCTGGTGGCTCAGGTTGCCGGTGACCCCGGAACAACCCGCGCGACCATCAGAGCACGTACCCGCATGTCGACCGTAGTCGGCGGGGTGTGCATCATCGGGCAGGTCGGTCGCATCGCTGGGTGCGTATCGGCACACGCGGTAGGCGTCGGCACCGGCAGCGATCGGCCAGCTGGCGATGCCGGCGTCGGCATAGGGAAGCGGCTCGATGGTGGTGCGGCCGCTCCAACGGCCATCGGCGTTCACAGGGATCAGGCATGCATAGTCGACCTGCCAGGCGCCAGCTCCGGCGCGCGCCGAGGCGGGGCTGTCGGCAAGACAGGTGGCCGGTGCAGGGTGGCCGCTGCTGTCCAAGTCCAGGCGTACGTGCAATGCCAATGCCGGCCAGCGCGGTGCTTCCGAGTCTGTGGCTGTGAGTGGAGGGGCTGCGCCTGCTGCATCGAAGGGTGCCACCGGGTGGTCGAGCCGTGTACAGGCGGACAGATCAGCGGCGCTCAGTGCTCCAGCTGGTGTGCCCGGCGGAACGGAGCACAGGCTGATGATGCGAGCGGGCGGTCCGTCATCGAGTATCCAGGCGAGGCCACCCGGATGCACGGGCTTGAGCACCCAGCGGCCGTCTGCCAAGCGGTGCGTCGCGCCCCGCAGATTGAAGCGCACGGTGCCGGCCAGCAACTGGCCTCGCACCGAGGTGCACGTGCCTGCGAGGTCGGCTGCTGCCAGGCGACCGCTCGGTCGGTCCGCTGGGACTGTGCAACTGGACGTGATCTCGCCCGATTGGTTGTCGAACACCCATGCGATGGTGCCCGATTCCACGGGCTTGAACACGCTGCGCCCATCACCCAGGTCGGCCGCACGCTGCGGGATGGATTTGTGGCGACCGCCGACCGCAGCATATGTGCCTGGTGGCGCCTGCAGCGCCAGTGCGCCGGACAGGGCCGGAGCTGCCCGTGTGATCAGGTCGCGCAGCGTGACGCGCTGCGCCTGGTTCTGACGATCGGACCACTCGACCTGCAGCGATACCACTCGATGCCGACCGTCGGCGGCAGGTGTCACCTGTCTCTGCAGCCGAAAGGACGTGTTCGCATGCGCGATCTCGACATCACCAGTGACGGTGGATGTGATCGTGTCGAAGTCGGTTGCCGACCCAGGGCTGCCGACGAGGTCGAAGCTGCGCAGTGCCTCCAGGTCGGACTCGGCCAGCCGTACCGCCTCGCCGCGCTGGCGCGCCACGTCGGCTGCGTAGTCGAACTGCAGGTGCGCGCGCACCAGCGCAAGCAGGCCTGCCGCGGTCACGGCAAAGGCCAGCAGGGCTTCGATCAGTGTGGCACCGCGCGGTGTCGGGGCCGACACCTTCGGGTTCAGTTCTCGGAGGCGGTAGCCGGTCATGACGAACGCCAGCTTCCAGGCACACGAACGAACGAGCCTACTGCCGTGCGTATGCGTGTGAGCACACGGGCATCGCGCATGACCACTGCGTCGGCGGCGACATCCATCTGCGCCGCTACCAACGCGCCCTGCCAACGTGCACCGGCAGCGTGCCATCGCACCGTACCCGTGGCCAGCGCTGCGCCCTGTACGGTCAGTGGCGCTGTGACGTCCAGATTGCCCCGCACCACCACCATCACGGGGCGCTCGGGCGTGCCCAGTGCCACGGCGTCGTCGAGCACCAGGTCGCCGTCGACCCAAAGCACGCCGCCGGGCGTGCGTTGCCAAGCGCGCCGCACGTCGCTGGCGCTACAAGGACGGCACCCGAGACGCCGTGCCGCCGGCTGGGCGCTGTACATCGCCCAGGGCAGGCCC
>JABWBN010000167.1 GCA_013360485.1 Burkholderiaceae bacterium
TGTGAATTTGCCAGCGCGCTTCCCAGGCGCCGGAGCGCACGCTGCGGCCGCTTTGCTCGGGAGAGCGGCCCGCCAGTTTCCATTTGGCCTGCCAGGCGCTGCAAGGCACGGTGGACGCCATGGCCAACGACAGCGCGCACGACGACGCGCAGGCCTTCGAAGCGCTCACGCGGCTGGCCGCCGAGGTCGAGCACGCCACCGCGCGCACCCGCTACCGCTTCTCTGCCACACGGGCCTACCGCTCCATCGTCGACCAGCGCCTGGCCGACCTGCGCGAGCAGCGCATCGCCGGCGTGCAAACACTGTCGGGCTTCCTGTCACGCCGCTTCGCGCCCGCCATGGCCCTGTGCGACAGCACCGACCGCCGCCTCACCGACCTGGGCGAGCGCATCGCCCGCGCCACCAGCCTGGCGCGCGTGCGCCTGGAGGCGCGACGCGAACAGGGCAATCAGGAACTGCTGCGTGCATTGGCGCAGCGGCAGAAGCAGCAACTGCAGCTGCAGCAGACCGTCGAGGGCCTGTCGGTGGTGGCCATCAGCTACTACGCCTTGGGGCTTGTGGGATACCTGGCCAAAGCCGCGGCCAAGGCCTTGCCGGGGCAGGCCTGGCTGCAGCCCGACCTCGCTGTGGGCCTGGCGGTGTTGCCGGTGGTGGCCGGGGTGGCCTGGTTCATTCACCGGCTGCGCAGCCACTGGGCCTGACGGATCGCCAATGCAGTCACGGCCGGAGTCCGCCTCCGTCAGGCCCCGTCTTCGCGCACCCTGTGGGCGTGCAGCGCTTCAAAGATGGGCGCATCGCTGAAGCGGAAGAGATCGAGCCGCGACGCTGCATCGGCCTGCGCCGCGTACGGCAGCCACGACGGCACCACGAACAGATCGCCGCGCTGCACCGCCCAGCTGCGCTCGCCCACGTGTACCGTGCCGCGGCCATCGAACACCTGGAAGACCGCGGAGCCCACCTCGCGCCGCGACCGGGTCTGGGCGCCGGGGCGCAGCCGGTGCATCTCGGCACGGATGGTGGGCAGCACGTCGGCACCGGTGGTGGGGTTGGTGTAGCGCACCGCGGCATGCCCCGGCGACAGCGTCGCGGCATGGCCCTCGGCTTCGAGCGCGAGCTGCTCGTCGAGCGCCCGATCGGTATCTGCCCAGCGATAGACCAGCAGCGGCGTGCCCGGCAGCGCCCCCACCTGCGACAGCGGACGCAGCCCGGGGTAGCCCCACAGGCGCTCGGAACGCGAGCGCAGTGGCGTGACCCGCTCGGTCGGTGGCAGCGATTCGCGGCCGAACTCGAAGAACTGCGACTCGGTGTAGTACGCAAATGGAATGTCCAGTCCGTCGATCCAGGCCATGGGCCGGTCGGCCGCATTCAGGTGCGCATGCCAGTTCCAGCCCGCCTGCGGAAGGAAGTCGCCGCGCGCCATGCGCACCGAGTCGCCATTGACCACCGTCCACACACCCTCGCCCTCGACGACGAAGCGAAACGCATGTTGCGTGTGGCGATGCTCGGGTGCGTCCTCGCCCGGCATCAGGTACTGGATGGCGGCCCACAGCGTGGGCGTGGCATACGGCCGCCCGCCCAGCGAGGGGTTGGCCAGCGCGATCGCCCGACGCTCGCCGCCACGGCCCACCGGCACCAGCTGGCCGGCCTGCTCGGCCAGCGCCAGCAGGCGCTCCCAGCGCCACACGTGCGGTGCGGCCTGGCTGCGCGGCTGCTGCGGCATCAACTCGCCGATGCCGGTCCACAGCGGCACCAGCAGCTCGCGCTCGAAGCCGTGGTAGAGCGCCTGTAATTGCGGCGAGGGTTCTGGTTGCCCAGGCCCGGCGCGCATCGTCAGGTGCACCGGGGAGTTCGCAATCGTGTTGTCCATGGTCGTCGCTCCCGTCACGCCGGATCGGCTTCGGCCACATGCAGCACGATCTCGCCCACACCTTCGATGTGCCCGTCGATGCTGTCACCCGGGCGCACCGGGCCCACACCCTCGGGCGTGCCGGTGTAGATCAGGTCGCCGGGCTGCAGGTGATAGTAGGTGGACAGATCGGCGATCAGCTCGGGGATGCTCCAGATCAGCCGCGCGACGTCGGAGCGTTGCCGCACCTGGCCATTCACCTGCAGCGCGATCTCGCCACGCTCGATCACCACGCCCGGCATCGGCACCACCTCGGAGATGACCGCTCCGTGCTCGATGTCCTTGCCCAGGTCCCAGGGCCGGCCCTTGTCGCGCGCTACCAGTTGCAGGTCGCGCCGTGTCATGTCCAGGCCGCAGGCGTAGCCGTACACCAGCCGATGCGCATCGGCCTGCGTCACCCGGAACCCCGGCGCGCCGACGACGACCACCAGCTCCATTTCATAGTGGTAGTCGGCCGTGCCCGGTGGATAGGGCACGCGAGCGCCGGAGGCTACCAGCGTCGAGGGCGACTTGGTGAAGTAGAACGGCGCCTCGCTGGCCTTGTCCACCGGGCGACCCATCTCGATGGCGTGAGCGTGGTAGTTGCGACCCACGAAGAACAGGCGGTTCACCGGTGCACGGCTCGTCTGGCCGCGCACGGCCAGGGTGGGAACGGCCGGGGCCGGCCACAGGAGGGATGTCGTCGTCATGCGGGCCTCGCGGGTTCGGCGGCCAGGCAGTTCTGCACCGTCCAACCGTACAGCCATTCCAGGGCATCGTAGAAGCGCTCGGGCGAGCGGCCGCGCCAGAGGTCATTGCGCACCAGTCGTTCCACTCCCCTGGCGTGATAGATGCGCCCCATCTCGCGCGAGCTGAGCACGATGCGTGCCGTGCGCGCAATGCGCGAGCGCTGGTACCGGTCGAGCGCGGCGGACCAGTCGTCATCGTGCGCCCGCAGTGCCTCGCCCAGGGTGACCGCATCTTCCATCGCCACGCAGGCGCCCTGGGCCATGTATTGCGTGGTCGGATGCGCCGCATCGCCCAGCAAGGTCACACGTCCGTAGGTCCACTGCCCGATGGGCTCGCGGTCAGCGGTGGCCCAGCGCTTCCAGCTGCGCGGCAGGTCGATCAATTGCCGCGCCTTGGGGCAGATGTCCTGGAAGTAGCTGCGCACCTCGGCGGCACTGCCCTCGCGCACGCCCCAGTGCTCGATGTCGCGCGAGTGGAAGGTGACGACGACGTTGTACTGCTCGCCACCGCGCAGGGGGTAGTGCACCAGGTGGCAGTTGGGGCCCACCCAGATGCTGGCGGCGTTCCACTGCAGGTCGGCCGGAAAGTCGGCGCGATCGACCACCGCGCGGTACACCACATGCCCCGTCACCCGCGCCGGGTCCCCGACGAACTGCTGGCGCACGACAGACTTCACCCCGTCCGCGCCGATCAGGGCGCAGCCCCGATGCCGGTTGCCGTGTTCGTCGATCGCGGTGACACCATGCGCGTCCTGGTCGATGCGCGCCACCCGGGTGGAGGTGAGGAACTCGACGCGGCCGCTCTCGCGCACGCCCTCGAGCAACGACAGGTGCACATCGACGCGATGGATCACCGCATATGGGTTGCCGAAACGTGCCCGAAAAGCCTCGCCAGTGGGAATGCGCCCGACTTCGTACTCGTTGATCGCGTCGTGCATCACCATGCAATCGGTGTAGACCGCACGGCGTCGTGCGCGCTCCCCGACACCCAGCGCGTCGAGCGCAGCGAACGCGTTGGGCCCGAGCTGGATACCCGCACCGATCTCGCCGATCTCGCCTGCCTGCTCCAAGACTTTGACGGCGTGACCGCGACGCACCAACGCCAACGCGGCGGCCAGGCCGCCGATGCCGCCGCCGGCGACGAGTACGGGTAGACGATCGGAAGCGGCTGGCATCGGTGTCACCTCATGGTCAGTGGCAAATCGTTTGTGTACTGATCATAAGTGTGATGGCAAAATCCCACCATCCCTGTCAGGTTTTGCTCACGACATGCCGCCCACCGCCGACGTCGCACCCACCATCGACCTCGAGGCCCTGCCCGGCTTCCAGGTGCGCCGACTGCACCAGATCGCAGTGGCCATCTTTCTGCAGGAAGCCGCCGACACCGGCATCACGCCGGTACAGTTTGGCGCGCTTCAAGGCATCGCCAACCAACCCGGTGTCGACCAGCGCACGTTGGCACGCTCGATCGGGCTGGACACATCCACGTTGGCGGGTGTGATCGACCGGCTGGAGTCCCGTGCGCTCGTGCAGCGCAGCGCCAGCCCGCACGATCGCCGTGTGCGGCTGCTTACGCTCACACCGGCGGGGCATGCCTTGTTGGCCGAGTTGGTGCCCGCCATGCAACGAGCGCAACTGCGCATCCTCGCGCCACTTCCAGCTGCGCAAAGGCGCGAGTTCATGCGTATGCTGAACACGCTGGTCGGCGCCAACAACGAGTGGAGCCGCGCGCCCAGCGAACCCGCTTGACGCTGCGGCATGGATCGAGCACGCGGGCCGAACCGGCGCGCCGGCTGGGCTCTCAGGCCATCAGTCGACCTGCACGCTGCGCCCGCTGGGAACACCGGGCTGCGCCTTGGGCAACTCGATGCGCAAGACGCCATTGCGGTAGGTGGCGCGCGCTTCCTCGCTCTTCACCGCCGCCGTCAGCGGCACGCTGCGCTGGAAGCTGCCGTAGGCGCACTGCAGCACGCGCCAGCGTCCTTCGGTGGACTCGCGCTCGAATCGCTTCTCGCCGCGAACCACCAGCACATCACCCTGCACCTGCACGTCGAAGTCCGACTTCTCCATGCCCGGCGCCTCGATGCGCACGACCAGCCGCTGCTCGTCCTCGAACACGTCGCCGCCGAGCATGGCCCAGCGCTGGCCGGACAGGTACAGCGCATCGTCGATCTCGCTACGGGCCGGCAGGCGGGTGTCGTCGTGCGGCTTGAAGCGCGTGAGCGCCCCGGCTGCCGAACGGCGCAGGCGATCCCAGCCTTCGCCCATCGACTCCTTCAGTGCGTCGAAGCTGTGGCGAATGTCATCCAGATTCATGGCTCATGCTCCTTCACCGGTTGGGTGGCATCAGGGCTGCCAGGTGCGCGGCACGGTGGCCACGCACCGAGCCGCTCACTTCACCTGAACGCTGATCTTGCGCGGTTGTGCATGGTCGGCCTTGGGAATGCGCACCCGCAGCACGCCCTGGGCAAGCTCGGCACCCACCTTGTCGGCGTCGAGCTCCTTGCTCAGCGTGAACAACCGGCGGTAGCGCGACAGCGTCACCTCGGCATGGGTGGCCTCCATGCCGGCCGGCACCGGCAGCACCACCTCGGCCTCGATGGCGAGCTGGTCGCCCTCGACGCGCAGGTCGAGCTTGTCTCGCGGCACGCCCGGCATGTCGACGTACAGCGTGATGCCGGAGGCATCCTCGATCACATCCACGGGGGGCAACAGGGCGGGCTCCTGGCGAGCCTGGCCGGTCGCGGCTTGGGTTTGCGTGTTGACGGCGGTCATCGTGTCACTCCTGTCGGTAGCGGGGGTCACTGCACTTCAATGCGGCGCGGCTGGGCCGACGCGC
The DNA here is from genome assembly GCA_013360485.1 of Burkholderiaceae bacterium. Lineage (GTDB taxonomy): Bacteria > Pseudomonadota > Gammaproteobacteria > Burkholderiales > Burkholderiaceae_C > Pseudaquabacterium. Next base: position 5,474 of record JABWBN010000167.1, read on the forward strand.
GGCGCTGAATGCCCACATGCAGCACGCCATCGGCGTACTGGGCCGTCACGGCGCCAGGGTCGATGTCGTCGGGAAGGTTCACCACCCGGCGGAAGCGCCCCGAGTAGCGCTCGTTCATGTGCAGCGTGGTCTTGTCGTCCTTGGTCGGCAGGTCGGCCTTGCGCTCCCCGGAAAGGGTGAGCACCCCGCGATCGAGGTTGACGTCGATCGTGGCCGGGTCCAGCCCGGGAGCGAACGCGTAGACCTCGACCGAAGTGGGCGTGCTGCCGACGTTCAGTGCCGGGTAGCCGCCTCGGCCCAGGCCGCGGATGCTGGGTGAGTAGTCGAATGCGCCCTGCATCTCGCGCTGCAGGCGATCGAGCTCGGCGAACATGTCACGTGGAAACAGGCTTCGATACAGCATCATCCATCCTCCGTACGATTCAAGGGGGCGGAAGGCGCTCGCAATTGAACCGGTGCGGGCTCCCTGATTCGCGCTTGGGAGCGGCCCGTCGCGCTCATGCCTTCCTGTGCATTGAATTCGGGGCGGTGGCCACAAACTTCAAGAGCAAGGATGAACGCATGGCGATGAAACCCGACCCCAAGGTGCAGTGGAACGTGGGCTACTGGCTGCTGGCGCTGGTGGCGTTGTTCTCGCTGCAGAACCTGTGGCAGATGCAGCGCACGGTCGAGGCCGTGCCCTACAGCCAGTTCGAAAAGGCGCTGGCCGAAGGCAGGGTGGCCGAGGTGGTGGTGGGCGAGACCACCATCACCGGCAAGCTCAAGAGCCCCGAGGCCAACGGCAAGAGCGTGATCGTGGCCAACCGGGTGGAGCCGGCACTGGCCGCGCGGCTGGCACCGTTCGACGTTCCCTACACGCGTGTGGTCGAGAGCACCTGGCTGCGCGACGTCCTGTCGTGGGTCGTGCCGGCTCTGGTGTTCTTCGCCTTGTGGTTCTTCCTGATCCGCCGCTTCGCCGACCGCATGGGTGGTGGCATGGGTGGTTTCATGAGCATCGGCAAGAGCCGCGCCAAGGTGTACGTCGAGCGCGACACCGGCGTCACCTTCGCCGATGTGGCGGGCGTGGACGAGGCCAAGGCCGAACTGCAGGAGATCGTCGCCTTCCTCAAGGATCCGCAGGGCTACGGTCGCCTGGGCGCGCGCATGCCCAAGGGCGTGCTGCTGGTGGGGCCGCCCGGCACCGGCAAGACACTATTGGCCAAGGCAGTGGCCGGCGAGGCCGCTGTGCCCTTCTTCAGCATCAGCGGCAGCGAGTTCGTCGAGATGTTCGTCGGCGTCGGAGCCGCCCGGGTGCGCGACCTGTTCGAGCAGGCGCGCGCCAAGGCGCCGGCCATCATCTTCATCGATGAGCTCGACGCCCTGGGCCGCGCGCGCGGCGCCGCCGGCCCCGTGGGCGGCCATGACGAGCGCGAGCAGACGCTCAACCAGCTGCTCGTCGAGCTCGACGGCTTCGACAGCTCATCGGGCCTGGTGCTGCTGGCGGCCACCAACCGCCCGGAGATCCTGGACCCGGCCTTGCTGCGCGCCGGCCGCTTCGACCGCCAGGTGCTGGTCGATCGCCCCGACAAGACCGGTCGGGTACAGATCCTGAAGGTGCACATCCGCAAGATCCAGCTGGCCGCGTCGGTCGACCTCGACCAGGTCGCCGCGCTCACCACCGGCTTTTCCGGCGCTGATCTGGCCAACCTGTGCAACGAGGCGGCACTGGCCGCCACCCGCCGCAGCGCCACCGAGGTGACGCTGGCCGATTTCACCACCGCCATCGAGCGCATCGTCGCCGGCCTGGAGAAGAAGAACCGGGTGCTCAACCCGCGCGAGCGCGAGGTCGTGGCCTTCCACGAGATGGGCCACGCGCTGGTGGCGCTGGCCCTGCCCGGCAGCGACCCGGTGCACAAGGTCTCGATCATCCCGCGCGGCATCGGCGCCCTGGGCTACACCATCCAGCGCCCGACCGAAGACCGGTTCCTGATGACGCGCGAGGAGCTCGAGCACAAGATCATGGTGCTGCTGGGCGGCCGCGCCGCCGAGAAGCTGGTCTTCGGCCACCTGTCGACCGGCGCCGCCGACGACCTGGCCAAGGTGACCGACATCGCGCGCGACATGGTCATGCGCTATGGCATGGTCGACGAACTCGGCTACGTGGCCTACGAGGCGCAGCAGCCGCGCTTTCTCGATGCCCCGGGCTACACCCCCGGCGGCTGCCCTGTGGCCCCCGACACCCAGCAGCGCATCGACGATGCGGTGCGCACCATCGTGATGGACGCCTTTGCCCGCACCAGCGCCATCCTGGCCACGCACCGCACCGTGCTCGACCGCTGCGCAATGGAACTGCTCAGCCTGGAGACGCTGGACGAGGCGGCGCTGAAGGCGCTGACGACCGATCTGCAAACGGTACCGGTGGCCCGGCACTGAGCCGCGCCCGCAGCAGGCTTACATCCGTGGCGTCGGCGTAGTCAGCAGCGGCAACGCCGTGCCGTCCAGCCAGGCCTGCACCAGCGCCTGGGGATCGTCCTGCTGCGAAGCCAGCCACACCCACTCGGGCGGCATGACCTGCGTGCCGGGCGGGCTGCGCGGCACCACCTGCGCCAGCGCGGCCACCAGGGCCGCGACCTTGACCGCCCGCACCGGCTGTTCTCGCTGCGGCACCATCACCTGCAGCTGCTCGAGCACGAGATCGGCCAGGCCCTGCAGACCCGAGCGCTCGCCGGCTTCCGGCTTGCGGGCGGTGCGCACGATCACCACGTGGTCGAAGCCCAGCGCCGCCACCGCCTGCTCGTCCAGCGAGGCCAGCCCGGCTTTCAGAGCCTGCGGCAACAGCGCCGCGGTGTGCGGCATCACGATCACGAGGTGCCGCACGCCCAGCGCGTGCAGCGTGGTGGCCAAGGGCAGCAAGTCGCCCGGCTGCGGCTGCCAGAAGGCGGCCTCGAATACATAACATCCGCTCATAGCCGACAGCAATACCAACCCCCGGGAAGGCAAAGCAAAAACGCGCCTACCCGGTATATACTGGCTAGGGATCTCTGTAATGGACGGT
>JABWBN010000168.1 GCA_013360485.1 Burkholderiaceae bacterium
GCCGCGTTGGCGGCAGCGGCGCAACGGCGCATCGAGCTCGTGAGCGGCGGCGGGTTGCGATGAGCTGCCGCTGTCGCGGCTACCATCGGACACGATGGCGCGCGCATGCACGCACGCCGGCTGCGCCATCCACTCGACCGACCACCGACGAACCGCCATGGCCACCGACCCCACTGCTCCCGCCCCGTTCCTGGAAGAGCCGTTGCCCGACTACAGGGAGTACGCCCCGAGCGACATGTGCGCGCGTGCCCGCTGGTTCCACGAAGACATCGCACGGCGCCGGTCGGTTCGCGCCTTCGACTCACGTCCAGTGCCACGCGAGGTGATCGAGCGCTGCTTGCTTGCGGCAGGCACGGCGCCTTCCGGGGCCAACCAGCAACCCTGGTTCTTCAGCGTGGTCACCGATCCGGCGCGCAAGCAGCGCATCCGCATCGCAGCCGAGCAAGAGGAGCGCGACTTCTATGCCGCAAAGGCACCGCCCGAGTGGCTCGAAGCACTGGCGCCGCTGGGCACGGACCCGAACAAGCCGTTCCTGGAGGAGGCGCCCGTTCTGATCGCCATCTTTGCGCAGAAGTACGGCGTGAAGGCCGACGGGTCGCGCTATTCGCACTACTACGTGCCGGAGTCGGTGGGAATTGCCACCGGGTTTCTCATCGCGGCGCTGCACCATGCAGGCCTGGCGACGCTGACGCACACACCCAGCCCTATGGGCTTTCTCAACGGCATTTGCGAACGACCGGCTTCGGAAAAGCCCATGATTCTGCTGGTCGTCGGCTACCCCAAGGCAGGGTGCCGCGTGCCCGTGCACGGCGGGCTGAAGAAGCCACTGGGCGCGATCGCGCAGTGGCTCGAGGGTGACGCACCGCCGCTGTGATGGCCCCCGCTGCAAACGTGCGTGCCGCCCGAAGTTTCAACCGTGGCCACGCTGCAGCACCCGTCAATGGCTAAAATGGCCAATTCGTGGAGGAGTCCGCCATGCGAGTCAGTGCCACCGAAGCCAAGAACCGATTTGGCAGCCTTTGCGCTCAGGCCAAGCGAGGACCGGTGTTCGTGGAAAAGGCCGGCCAGGTCGACACCGTGATCCTCTCGGTCGAGCAATACGAGGGCCTTCTGACCCATCACGGCAGGGCCAGCCGCATCGCGCGCAAGAAGGCGTTCGAAGCCGAGTTCGCCGATTGGATCGCCGCCCAGAATGCCCGCTTCGAGACCCACGGCATCCCGGGGGCAGACTTGCGCCCATGGTGAACGGGCCATGGCCCAGTACGACGTATTCTCCAATCCCAGCACCAGCACAGTCGATGGCATTCCCTACGTGGTCGTGATCCAGAGCGACCTGCTCGATGCCCTGCCCACGAGAATGGTCATGCCACTGGCCATGCCCGAGGGGGCGACCAAGATGCCGACCGCGCTGTGCCCGGTCGTGGTCGTCAACGGTCGGCGACTGCATGCATTGGCTCACTACGCCGCGCCGCTGCCCGCCAAGCTTCTGAGGCGACCGATCGGCAATGTCGCCGCGCAGGCCAGCGCGTTGGTGTCGGCCATCGATGCGGTGCTGTCGGGCATTTAGCTGGCGTGGCCGTTCACCCCTGCACCCGCAGCGCCATCGAATAGAACACGAACCACAGCGCCAGGAGTGCCAGCACCAGCCACAGCACAGTGGCCGCCTCGGAGAAGATCTGCCACAGGCAGCCGCCAGCCAGGGCGACGGCGGCGACAGCGGCCAGGTGCAGCAGCCATCGGTGCCCGGGCGCGATGAGCGCAGCCAGCAGCAGGCCCCCACCGGCCAGCGGCAGCAGCAGCATGAGCAGTGAGTTCGCAGAGGCGCCGAACGAGCGGCGGAAGCCATCGCCCAGAACAAATAGCGCCATGGTTCCGACACCGATCAGGGCAATCACACTCCCCAGCAGCCAACGCAAGGTCGTCATGCCGATGCTCCGACATGGCAGGCGCCAGCAGAGGCCGCGCGCCACGCGCAGCTGTACCGGCCGAGGTTCATTGCGTTCATCACCGGGTGCTCTCCCGGATCATGCGCGCACACGTGTCGACGTCCAGGCCAATGCGCTCGCACAGCTCGGCGAACGGCGCCTGCCGGTCGTCGCTCTGGAAACGGTCGAAGAAGTCCCGCTGCTCGATGTCATAGGCGCATGGAGCCTGGCCGTGCAGGTACATCAGCATGGCGGCGAAGTCGGCGGCGATGGCACCTTCGCGTTGAAGCACACCGCGCAGCAGGGCTTCGATCACCGCGGGCGGATGGTAGTCCTCCACCTCCAGCAGGGCCTGGGTCAGGCCACCGAACACCCGGGTCACGCGCAGGGCCTGCACCAGGGCCGCGGTTCGCGTGTCGTCGCCGAACAGGTGGGCGGCGTAGGACATCAGCGCCACTTTCAGCTTTGCATCGCCACCCTCGTGCGCCCGCCGCAGCGCCTGCCGGGCATCCGGAGTGTCCAGCGCCGCGAGCGCCTGGACATCGGGCCAGTCCCGCACGCCATGCTGCAGCAGCAGGGTCTCGATCTGCGCCCGCTCTGCGGGCGTCGCCGCAGCCAGCGCGTCGAGGTCGTAGCCGGTTCCGTCGCGCCAGCGCTCCAGGTTCATCACCATGCTTTCGCGAAAGCGTTCGACCCGCATCATCGCGCTCACCTCCACAGGGTCGTCGTCGTGGTCCGGCCCGAGTGTGCGTCGACGATGACCAGGATGGGCTCGGGGACCTTGTCCGGTACCGCCGGCCGGGTGCCGATGAACGCAGGGGTGTGCGCATCGGGCAGGATCTGCCTGAGCTTGAAGCGGTCGATGCCGGTGTCGGCCTTCCACGCCAACCGCATGTCGGGGCCGACCCGCGCGACGATGGCGGTCGCGCCCAGGCCGGGCTTGGCTGTGTAGATCATCAGGTAGCCATCGGGCTTGTCCAGTCTCAGCGGCTCGGAGCGCATCCCGGCGCGCACGAAGGCTGCATTGAGGTATTCCTCGCCCCCCTGCGCTGCCATCGAGAGCACGGTAGGCCGGCCCGCAGCACCGGCGGGATCCAGCGCCCCGCGGTAGAAGCGCCGCGCCGCCTTGGTCTCGGCGGGCTGGTCGTTGCGGGTCAACCAGCCGCCGGGCCGGTAGTCGCGCTCGGCCTCCTGGGCGGTGTGCAGCCCCAGCCACTGGGCGGGTGCCGGGCGCACGCCGGTGCTCAGGAAGTCGGCGACCGATGGCTCCAGCGACAGGTTCGACACACGCGGCACCGCCACGACCGGTCGCACGACGAGCGTGGACGGATCGACCTCGAGCACGGTCTTGCGATCGGGCGAGGTCACGCGCAGCCTGCCGTCGAACGTGATGCGCCGTGGATCGCTCCACGACTCGTCCAACCCGCGATTGGCCGCGCGCAACTGGGCCGGCCCGACGAGCTTGCCGGTATCGAGATCGACGCCTGCGATCCCGTTGAAGCCGAACCACACCGTGCGCCCGTCGCAACCCAGCAGGCCCGCCAGGCGGAACTCCCCCGCCGGCCGCTGCTCGGCGATGGGGATTCGGTGCGCCGAGCCGCGCCCATCCACCGGCAGCAGCCACAGCGCCAGCCGATAGCGGTCGTTGGCCGGATTGCGGTGCAGGCTGGGAACGTAGGGTTCGAGCGCCTGGATCAATGTGGCGATGTGCTGCGGCGTGCGCACTGCGGGGCCCAGGGGAAAGCCGGTGGGCGAGCTGATCATGAACGGGTTCCACGAGGCCGCCGCAACAGCCGCCGGCCCAGCGAGCGCCACCGCCATCACGACGCGCCGGCCAAGCGGCCGGTTCAACCGAGCGTGTCTCATCCGGCTTCCCCCACGGGGGTGGGGCGTGGCCTATGCCGATGCCTCCAGACCCCCGAAACGCGCCCAGTATCCTGCCTGAGGCGGCATCGCGGGGCCTTCGGGCGTCTCGAGCACCGCCGACACATGCGCCTCGGCCTGTGCTTGCAGCCTCAGGTAGAGATTGCGGCACAGCACCCGCGCCGCCGTACCTGGCCAGTCGGCCGGCAGCAGCTCAGCGGGCAGGAAGGGGTCGCGCAAGCAGGCCCGGCGATACCCGTGCATCAGCAGGGTCCGCAACCCGAACGCCAGCGGTGGATCCACCGGGTCTGCGCCACGCAGTGCCTGCCAAACCGGCCTGAACAGGTCCAGGAAGGCATGGTAGTCGCTGGCCAGTTGCTCGAGCTGCCAGCAGCCCTGCGCAGCCTCGCGCAAGGCCTGCGCGCCGACCATCGGCAGCGCTGGGCCCCGGATCACGAGCACGGCCGTTGCCCGCAGCGCCGGGGCGAGCATCTGCTCCAGCAGGTAGTCGTCCGGTCCAGGGTGCAGCCACACGCCGCTGGCATGCTGCGCGAAACCCTGCCACGACAGGTCGCGCTCGAGCTGCGTGCGCGCGGCCACATCCAGCCCTGCGGGCTGAAGCGCCAGCACCGTCCAGGCATGGTCCCAGGTGCGCGCCGGGGGGTTGTACAAGCGCTGGTGCACCGCGTCGAAGCGGCGGCGGCCGTCGTCGGTCAGGCGGTAGTAGCTGCGCCGGCCGATCTGCTGCGAGGCCAGCCAGCCTTCCTGCGCCAGCCGGTACACCGCCGTGCGCACGGCGCGCTCCTGTACCCCGGCCCGGCCCGCCAGCGCGATCACACTGCCCAGCCAGGCGTTGCCGCCACGGTGAGCGATGGCATCGCCGTAGATCGTGACGATCAACGACTTCACCTTGGGCTGCATGCGCAGCGCCAGGTCGTCGAGCCGGCCGGTGAGGTCCATCGCGGAAATCTCCGATAATTATGATTCATTATGCTTGCGCATCTTGCACAAACTGAGTTACTTTACGCGCACTCGATCGAACTCAACAGCGAAAGAGTTGTACACATCGATTCGCGATCAAGCTATGTCTCGTGAATCATATCGGAATGCACCACAGCCCGGAGGCCCCATGCACGGTACAGGCACCGACGATACCCGCAGCGTCCCCACCTACTGCTACAACTGTGTCTCCGGCCCCGACTTGCTGACGGTGAAGGTGCGCGATGGCGTGGCCATCAACGTCGAGCCCGACCACAGCGCCACCGGCGTGCACCCGGCGCACGGCCGGCCCTGCGTCAAGGCCTACGGCCTGGTGCAGAAGACCTACAACCCGCACCGGGTGCTCACGCCGATGAAGCGCACCAACCCGAAGAAGGGACGCGACGAAGACCCCGGGTTCGTGCCGATATCCTGGGACGAGGCGATGGACATCGTCGCCGCCAAGCTCAACGACATCCGCGCGCGCGGCCTGATCGACGAGGAGGGCCTTCCGCGCGTGGCGGCCACCTTCGGCCACGGCGGCACGCCGGCGCACTACATGGGCACGTTGCCGGCATTCCTGTCGGCCTGGGGCCCGATCGACTACAGCTTCGGCTCCGGCCAGGGTGTCAAGTGCGTGCACTCCGAGCACCTGTACGGCGAGTTCTGGCACCGCGCCTTCACCGTCTGCGCCGACACCGTGGCCTCGCGCTACATCGTTTCCTTCGGCGCCAATGTCGAGGTCACCGGCGGCGTGTGCGCGGTGCGGCGCCACGCGGACGCGCGCCTGCGCGGCATCAAGCGGGTACAGATCGAGCCGCACCTGTCGCCCACCGCTGCGTGCTCGGCCGAGTGGGTGCCGATCAAGCCCAAGACCGACGCGGCCTTCATGCTGGCGATGATCCACGTGCTGCTGCACGAGGCCGGACTTGCGCGGCTGGACACCGCCTTTCTGCGCGACCGCACCGCCTCGCCCTACCTGGTGGGTCCGGGCGGCTGGTACCTGCGTGACGCGGCCAGCGGCAAGCCGCTGCTGTGGGACGAGCGCAGCGGCCGGGCCGTGCCGTTCGACACACCCGACACCGTGCCCGCGCTCGAAGGCCGCTACACCGTGCCTGAAGCCATCACCCGCGGCCCCGATGGCGAGATGGAACACCATGTGCAGGTCAGCGGCCAGCCGGCCTATGCCGAGATGGTGGACGGCATGCTGACCTATACGCCAGAGTGGGCGGCCACGATCTGCGACGTGCCCGCGGCCACCATCCGCCGCGTGGCGCTGGAATATCTGGACAACGCCTGCATCGGCGAGACCACCGTCATCAACGGCAAGACCTTGCCGCTGCGCCCGGTGGCCGTGACCCTGGGCAAGACGGTGAACAACGGCTGGGGCGCCTTCGAGTGCGTGTGGGCCCGCACCGTGCTGGCCACGCTGGTGGGCGCCCTGGAAGTGCCCGGCGGCACGCTGGGCACCACGGTGCGGCTGAACAAGCCGCACGAGAACCGGCTGCTGTCGGTCAAGCCCGGCGACGATGGCTTCATGCTCACGCGCTTCAACCCGACCGACCGCGAGCACTGGGCGCGCCGCCCCACCGGCCGCAACGCGCACAAGACGCTGATCCCCATCGTCGGCAACTCGCCATGGAGCCAGGCACTGGGGCCCACCCATCTGGCCTGGATGTTCCTGCGCGAAGCGCCGCCGGACTGGCCCAAACCCACCCACCCCGAGGTGTGGTTCGCGTTTCGCACCAATCCCGCCATCTCATTCTGGGAAACGTCGCAGCTGTCGGCAACGATGGCCACCATGCCCTTCATCGTGTGCTTCGCCTACACGATGGACGAGACCAACCACATGGCCGACGTGCTGCTGCCCGACGCCACCGATCTGGAAAGCACCCAGCTCACCCGCGTGGGCGGCACCAAGTTCGTCGAGCAGCACTGGCACCATCAGGGCGTGGCGCTGCGCCAGCCCGCGGTGGCGCCGCAGGGCGAATCGCGCGACTTCACCTGGATCTCCGCCGAGCTCGCGCGCCGCACCGGCCTGATCGAGCCCTACACCGCGGCGCTGAACCGCGGTGCCGCGGGCAGCGCGCTCAAAGGCGAAGGCGCAGGCGGCAAGTGGGACTTCACCCTCGAGCCCGACCAGGTGTTCGACGTCGACACCGTGTGGAACGCGGTGTGCCAGGCCGCCACCGCAGAGCTCACCGAAGGCCGCGACATCAAGGATCTGGCCTGGTTCAAGGAGCACGGCTGGTTCGTCGTGCCCTTCGAGCGCGCCGACTGGTACCTCACCCCGACCATGGAGGCCATGGGCCTGCGCTACGAGCTGCCCTACCAGGAGCGGCTGCTGCGCACCGGCATCGAGCTGGGCCGTCGCTTGCACGAGGAAGGCATCCACTGGTGGGACACCCAGCTCACCGAGTACCAGGCCATCCCGCAGTGGCACGACGTGCCGGCGCACTGGAACCGTGCGGTGGAAGCCACCGGCGGCAAGCTCGAGGACTACCCGTTCTGGGCCATCACCACCAAGTCGATGCCCTACACCACGGGCAACAACGTGGGCATACCGCTGATGAACGAAGTGAGCGGCAATCTGCGCGGCCATGGCGCGGTGACCCTGAACACCGGCACCGCCGCCCGGCTGGGCATCGCCAACGGCGACTGGGTCGAGGTGCGCTCGACCTGCGGCGTCACCGTCGGCCGCGCCGCGCCCATACAGGGCTGCCGGCCCGACACCATCGTCATTCCCGGTCAGTACGCACACTGGAAGACGCCGGTGGCGCGCACCCTGCAGTTCCCCTCGCTGAATGCGATTGCGCCGCTGCGCGCGGTATCGCTGGCGCTGACCGATGCCACCGGCTCGGGCGCCGACATCGTGCGCGTGCAGGTGCGCAAGGTCGACCCTCCGGCACCGGTGCGCGACGCGCCCGTGTCCGCCATGCAAGGAGCACCGGCATGACCCGCTACGTGATGGTGGCCGACCTGCGCCGCTGCGTGGGCTGCCAGACCTGCACCGCCGCCTGCAAGGAGGCCAACGGCACGCCACCCACCGTGCAGTGGCGCCGCGTGCTCGACATCGAAGCCGGCGAGTACCCCGACGTCAGCCGCGTGTTCGTGCCCACCGGTTGCCAGCACTGCGACGAGCCGCCGTGCATGGAGGTGTGCCCCACCACCGCAACAGGCAAGCGCGCCGACGGCATCGTCACCATCGACTACGAGCTGTGCATCGGCTGCGCCTACTGCATCATGGCTTGTCCCTACGAGGCCCGCTACAAGGTCGAGGACGAGCAGTTCGCATTCGGCGCTCGCCCTACCGCAGCCGAGCGCGCGCGCACGGCCCAGCCCATCGTCGACGTCGTCACCAAGTGCACCTTCTGCGTCGACCGCATCGATGCGGGGCTGGCCAAGGGCCTGGTGCCGGGCGAGGACCCCGAAGCCACGCCGGTGTGCGCGCAAAGCTGCATCTCCGGTGCGATGCGCTTCGGCGATCTGGATGACCCGAACAGCGGCGTCTCGCGGCTGCTGGCCGAAAACCGGTCCTTCCGCATGCACGAGTCCGAGGGCACCGGCCCCGGCTTCTACTACCTCTGGGACAAGGAACTGCAGCTGTGAAGCAGATGAACGCCGCGCGCCGCCAGGCGCATTGGGACCTGCGTGCCGCGGGCAACTTCATCGGCGGCGGCACCGGCTGCGGCCTGGTGCTGGCCTGCGCGCTGGCCGTGCTGTCGGGCGCGCCGCTGCC
>JABWBN010000169.1 GCA_013360485.1 Burkholderiaceae bacterium
AGCCGCCGCACCGCGCTGCATCGCCTCACCGCCACCAGCCTGGCCGCGCTGTGCGCACTGCTGGCGCACGGCGCGCAGGCGCAGGCGCAGGCGCAGGAGAAGTTCATCGTGGTCGCCTCGACCACATCCACCGAGCAGTCGGGCCTGTTCGGCCACCTGCTGCCCATCTACAAGGCCGCCAGCGGCACCGAGGTGCGCGTGGTGGCGCTGGGCACCGGGCAGGCACTGGACATGGGTCGGCGCGGCGACGCCGACGTGGTGTTCGTGCACGACACGGTGGCCGAAACGAAGTTCGTTGCCGATGGCTGGGGCATCAAGCGCATGCCGGTGATGTACAACGACTTCGTGCTCATCGGCCCGGCCGCCGACCCCGCCAAGCTGCGGGGCAACGACATCGTGGGCGCGCTGCAGAAGCTGGCCGGCGCGAGCTCGGCCTTCGTTTCGCGCGGCGACAAGAGCGGCACCCACGCCGCCGAGCTGCGCTACTGGAAGCAGGCAGGCATCGACATGGCTGCAGCCAAGCCCGCCGGCTACAAGGAATGCGGCTGCGGCATGGGTCCGGCCCTGAACATGGCGGCCTCCACCGGCGCCTACGTGCTGGCCGACCGCGGCACCTGGCTGAGCTTCAAGAACCGGGCCGACCTGGCAGTGCTCGTCGAGGGCGACAAGCGCCTGTTCAACCAGTACGGCGTCATCGTCGTCAACCCGGCCAAGCACCCGCACGTCAAGCTCGCCGCGGCCCAGGCCTTCGCCGACTGGGTGGTCTCGCCGGCCGGCCAGTCCGCCATCGCCGCCTACAAGATCGGCGGCGAGCAGCTGTTCTTCCCGAGCGTGGGGCAGTAGTCCGACCGTTGCCGCCCGCCCCTTTGCACGGGTTTCGCAATCAGCTGGGCACGCCGACGCCCAGCCTGTTCCGCGCGGTCGGCATTGCTCCAATCTGGAACACCGCCATGCGGCGCAGCCGACGCCGCGGGCCCGGGCCCGCACGTCAGTCTTGTCACACCGGTGCCCCATGTCCTGACCACCTGGTCTAGGGTAACCCCCGGGTTTGCACGCCGCTGGCTATGCAGATGATTGCATAGGCCTGAGCGTCAGTTGCGGTTGCGCGCTCGGGCTCCCATCCCACCAGGAGACCACGCGCCATGCAGAAGAGCCTGCACATCGCCCCGGAAAAGTGCACCGGGTGTCGGCAATGCGAGATGGCTTGTTCGTTCGAGAACTACGGCGTCTACGCCACGGCCAAGTCGCGCATCAAGGTGTTCGACTTCCACCACACCGGGCGCAAGGTGCCCTACACCTGCACGCAGTGCGACGAGGCCTGGTGTCTGCACGCCTGCCCGGTAGAGGCCATCACGGTCGACGCCGGCACCGGCGCCAAGGTGGTCAACGAGACCACCTGCGTGGGCTGCAAGGTCTGCACCATCGCCTGCCCGTTCGGCACCATCAACTACGTGCAGGAAACCGGCAAGGTGCAGAAGTGCGACCTGTGCGGCGGCCAGCCGGCCTGCGCCGAGGCCTGCCCCACCGGTGCCATCACGTACATCGACGCCAACTGGACCGGCCTGGACAAGATGCAGGCCTGGGCCGACAAGCTCGGCAACCAGGCTGCAGCCTGAGCCAACCGAAGGAGCACACACATGAGCTGGGCAGGCAAGATCCTCCGCGTCAACCTCACCACCGGCCAGGTGGCCAGCGAGCCGCTGAACATGAACTGGGCGCGCCAGTACCTGGGTTCGCGCGGACTGGCATCGAAGTACCTCGTCGAGGAGGTCGACCCCAAGGTCGACCCGTTGAATGAGGCCAACAAGGTCATCTGGGCCACCGGGCCGTTGACCGGCACCATGGCTTCCACGGGCGGGCGCTACACCGTCGTCACCAAGGGCCCACTGACCGGCGCCATCGCCTGCAGCAACTCCGGCGGCTACTGGGGCGCCGAGCTGAAGATGGCCGGCTGGGACATGGTCATCTTCGAAGGTCGCTCGCCCAAGCCGGTGTACCTGTCGATCGAGGACAACAAGGCCGAACTGCGTGACGCCGCCCACCTGTGGGGCAAGAGCGTGTGGGAGACCGAGGATCTGATCCACAAGACCCACCAGGACCCGCTGGTGCGCATCTCGTCGATCGGGGTGGCCGGCGAGAACCAGGTGCTGTTCGCCGCCGTCGTCAATGACCTGCATCGCGCCGCCGGCCGCTCTGGCGTGGGCGCGGTGATGGGCAGCAAGAACCTCAAGGCCATCGCGGTGCGCGGCACCCAGGGGGTGGGCAACATCGCCGACCCCAAGGGCTTCATGAAGGCGGTGGCCGAGAAAAAGAAGATCCTGGCCGACAACGCCGTCACCGGACAGGGCCTGCCCACCTACGGCACCCAGGTGCTGATGAACGTGATCAACGAGATCGGTGCGCTGCCCACCCGCAATCACCGCGACGTGCAGTTCGAGGGTGCCAAGGACATCTCGGCCGAAGCCATGGCCACGCCACGCGCCACCGATGGCAAGAAGCACCTGGTCACCAACCAGGCCTGCTTCGGCTGCACCATTGCCTGCGGGCGCATCAGCAAGATCGACCAGACCCACTTCTCGGTGCAGAACAAGCCGCAGTACTGGGGCGCCTCGGGCGGCCTGGAGTACGAAGCGGCCTGGGCGCTGGGCGCGGCCAACGGCGTCAACGATCTCGAGGCGCTGCAGTACGCCAACTTGATCTGCAACGAGCACGGCATGGACCCGATCTCCTTCGGCGCGACCGTGGGCGCGGCCATGGAGCTCTACGAAATGGGCGTGCTCACCCAGGAGCAGATCGGCCTGCAGGCGCCGTTCGGGTCGGCCAAGGCACTGTGCGAGCTGGCCGACATGACGGCGCGCGGCATCGGCTTCGGCAAGGACATCGGCCTGGGCTCCAAGCGCATGTGCGCGAAGTACGGGCACCCCGAGCTCAGCATGAGCGTCAAGGGCCAGGAATTCCCGGCCTACGACAGCCGCGGCATCCAGGGCATGGGCCTGACCTATGCCACCAGCAACCGCGGCGCCTGCCACCTGCGCAGCTACACCGTCGCCTCCGAGGTGATGGGCATCCCGGTGAAGACCGACCCATTGACGGCCGACGGCAAGCCCGAGCTGGTGATGGCCTTCCAGGATGCGACAGCCACCTTCGACTCGGCCGGCGTGTGCGTGTTCACCACCTTCGCATGGGGCCTGGCCGACCTGCAGCCGCAGCTGGCCGCGGCCTGCGGGCCGGAGTTCACGCTCGAGAACCTGCAGCTCATCGGCGAGCGCATCTGGAACATGGAGCGCGACTTCAACAACCGCGCCGGTTTCACGGCCGCCGACGACAGCTTGCCACCGCGCCTGCTCAACGAGCCGGCCAAGACCGGCCCGGCCAAGGGACTGGTGAACAAGCTGCCGGAGATGCTGCCCAAGTACTACACCGTGCGCGGTTGGGACACCGAGGGCCGTCTGAAGCCCGAGACCCGCACCCGCTTGGGCCTGTAGACCACCATGAAGCATGTGATCCTGGGCGCCGGTCCGGCCGGCGTGATCGCGGCCGAGACGATCCGCAAGCACGCCCCCGGTGACGAGATCGTCATCGTCGGCGACGAGCCCGAGGTGCCGTACTCGCGCATGGCCATCCCCTACCTGCTGATGGGCAAGGTGGGGGAGACCGGCACGCACCTGCGCCACGGCGCCGACCACTATGCGGGCCTGCGCATCGCGCTGCGTCGCGGCCGCGCCCTGGAGGTCGACACCGCCGGGCGCACGGTGCGGCTGGACGACGGCCACAAGCTGCCCTACGACCGGCTGCTGGTGGCGACCGGCTCCTCGCCGGTGATGCCGCCCGTACCGGGCATTCACACTTCCGGCGTGCACACCTGCTGGACGCTCGCGGATGCGCGGGCCATCCTGGCCCTGGCGCAGCCGGGTGCGCGCGTGCTGCAGATGGGCGCCGGCTTCATCGGCTGCATCATCATGGAGGCGCTGGCATCGCGCGGGGTCCAGCTCAGCGTGGTGGAGATGGGCGACCGCATGGTGCCGCGCATGATGGGCCCGGCGGCGGGCACCATGATCCGTCGCTGGTGCGAGACCAAGGGCGTGCAGGTGCACACAGCCGCCCGGGTCGAGGCCATCGAGGCGCACGCACCGCTGCGGGTGCGGCTGTCCACGGGTGCGCATCTCGAGGCCGACCTGGTGATCAACGCGACGGGCGTGCGCCCGAACATCGGCTTCCTGGAAAGCTCGGGCATCCGCTGCCTGGTGGGCGTGCTGACCGACGAGCACCTGCAGACCAACGTCGAGGGGGTCTATGCCGCCGGTGACTGTGCCGAGGCATTCGACAAGGTCAGCGGGCGCACCATCGTCAGTGCGATCCAGCCCAACGCCGCCGAACAGGCGCGTGTGGCGGCGCTGAACATGGTGGGCCAGCGCACCGAACTTCGCGGCGTCACCCAGATCAACGTGCTCGACACCCTGGGCCTGATCTCGGCCAGCTTCGGGCTGTGGCAGGGCGTGCCGGGCGGCGAGCATGTGGAGCTGACCGACACCGATGCCTGCCGCCACCTGAGCCTGCAGTTCAGCGGCTCGCGCCTGGTGGGCTGCAACGCGGTGGGCTGGACCGAACACGTGGGGGTGATGCGCGGCCTGGTCGAAGGCCAGGTCACGCTCACAGACGAGTGGAAGCAGCGGCTGCTGGCCGACCCCACGCAGCTGGTACCGGCCTACCTGGCGTGCGCGCAGGATGCCGCGCGCGCCGCACCGGCGCGATGAAGATCACCTTCAAGCTCTACGCCAGCCTCACCGACTACCTGCCCGCCGACGCCCGCCGCGGCAACCAGATACCCCTGGAGGTTGCGGCGGACGCTCCCATCGCGCGCATCATCGAGCCCTTCGGCATGCCGCCCAAGCTGGTGCACCTGGTGCTGGTCAACGGCGTCTTCGTGTCACCCGAGGAGCGGGCGAGCCGCACGCTCGCCGAGGGCGACACGCTGGCGATCTGGCCCCCCATCGCCGGTGGGTGAATGCAACCGGCCTATCCCCCTGCGTTCACCCGCGAACACGGCTGCACCGAGAGCGAATGGCTGGGCTGGCTGCCCGGGGCCTGCGGCCCGGCCGAACTTGCGCTTGCCGCACACGGACAGGCCCGGGTCCACCTGAACACGGGCGCGCTGTGGTTGCGCTGGGAAGTGCTGCCACCGCGCCAGATCGCCCTGATGCGCATGCCGCGCCTGTGCGTGCACTATCGCTTCGAACAGGTTGACGACGGCGCTCGCCACGCGTTCATGCGTCACTTCGACCTGTACATGCAGCGCGGCGGGGGCTGAGACCGCTGACACCTCACGGCACCCATTGCCAATGGGCGCGGGGCTTGCGCGGGCGCGACTTCAGGCGATGCCCTTCGATTTGGGCGCCCGGCCGTGGTTTTTTGTCCGTTGACACGACGCCGAAACACTGGCCGCGCAATGTGCACCCCCATGTTCGGCATGGGGGATCGCGATGCGGACTCCGGCTATTGAAGTTCGTCACCTCAGCAAGTCCTACACCCCGCAACGACGTGCGCTCAACGATGTCAGCCTGTCCGTCGCGCCCGGCGAGATGGTCGCGCTGATCGGCGCTTCGGGCTCCGGCAAATCCACCCTGTTGCGCCACATTTCCGGCTTTGTCGCGGCGGATGCCGCGGCCGACTCCGAAGTGCGCGTCGGTGGCGAATTGGTGCAGGCCCAGGGCCGCATCGCCCGCAACATCCGCAGCGTGCGCCGGCACATCGGCTTCGTCTTCCAGCAATTCAACCTGGTCGGTCGGCTGACGCTGCTCACCAACGTGCTTGCGGGGTTGCTGCACCGTGTCCCGCTGCATCGCTCGATCCCGATGCTGTTCACGAACGAAGAGCGCAGACTTGGACTGGCAGCCCTTGCAGAGGTGGGCATCGACGACCATGCCTATCAGCGCGCCTCCACTCTGTCCGGCGGTCAGCAACAGCGCGCCGCGATTGCGCGTGCGCTGGTGCAGGGCGCCCAGGTGTTGCTTGCGGATGAGCCGATTGCTTCGCTCGATCCGGAGTCCTCGCGCAAGGTGATGGACATCCTGGCACGAGTCAACCGCGACCACGGTTGTGCCGTGCTGGTGTCGCTGCACCAAGTGGAGATGGCCATCAAGTACTGCCCGCGCGTCGTCGCGATGCGCGAAGGTCGCGTGGTTTTCGATGGTGCCGCCTCCTTGCTGAGTGCGGACTTCCTCAGCGAGCTCTATGGCAGTGATCCGGACGCGCCGAATCTGCTTCCGCTGCCGGATTCCATCCCCGAACGCGCCGCCATTGCATTGCGGCATAGACCTCACCCACGGAGAAACCTCATGATGCGCAAACTCTTGGCCGTCGCCGCCGCGACTCTGGCCTGCACATCCGTTCATGCCACGGAGATCAACTTCGGCATCATTTCGACGGAGTCGACCAGCAATCTGAAGGCCACTTGGCAGCCTGTACTCGATGACATGAGCAAGAAGACGGGCTACACCGTCAAGGCATTCTTCGCAAACGACTACGCCGGCATCATCGAAGCCATGCGTTTCGGCAAGGTGCAAGTTGCCTGGTTCGGCAACAAGTCGGCCATTGAGGCGGTCGATCGCGCCGGCGGCGAAGTGTTCGTTCAGACCACTGCGGCCGACGGCTCGCCCGGCTACTGGTCGCTGCTGGTCACCCACAAGGACAGTCCATATAAGTCGGTCGATGACGTTCTGAAGAACGCCAAGAACATCAACTTCGGCTTGGGCGACCCCAACTCCACCTCCGGCACCGCCGTGCCTGGCTATTACGTGTTCGCCCGGAACAAGGTCGATCCCAAGACGGCGTTCAAGACTGCGCGGCCGTCCAACCACGAGGCCAATCTCCTGGCGGTTGCCAACAAGCAGGTCGATGTCGCCACCAACAACACCGAGTCGCTCGACCGGCTGAAGACGACCAACCCGGCCAAGGCGGCGGAAGTGCGTGTGATCTGGAAGTCGCCCCTGATCCCGTCTGACCCGTTGGTCTGGCGCAAGGATCTGCCGCAAGCGCAGAAGACGAAGATCAAGGACTTCTTCCTCGCCTATGGCTCCGGTCCCGATGGTTCGGCGGAACTGGCCAAGCTCGGCGCGATGAAGCTGGGGGTCTTCAAGGACTCCAGCGACGCGCAACTGGTGCCGATTCGCCAACTCGATCTGTTCAAGGCGAAGCTCAAGCTGGAGGCCGACACTTCCATGGCAGCCGCCGAGAAAAGTACCAAGCTGGCCGAGATCGAGAAGAAGCTCGCCGAGCTCAACACCCAGGTCGCTGCTGCCAAGTAAGCCTGCACGCCGCGCTCGACTGGAAGCTTCTGGACAGGGCAGCCGACGCAAGTTGGCCGCCCGAGTCGGTCTGCCATGAGTCCACTCCCGCCCTCCACCGTTGCGCTCGCCCCAGCGCCAGAGGCGACCCGCAGGTCGCTGGGCAACCTCCTGGCCTGGGGTGCGCTGATCGTCCTGCTCGGCCTGTCCTGGAACGGCGCGGAGATGCGTCCACTCGCGCTGTTTGCCGACTCCGGCAACATGGTGGACTACCTGCGCGACTTCTTCCCGCCCGACTTCACCGAGTGGCAGCACTACGTTGACGAGATGATCGTCACGGTGCAGATCGCCCTGTGGGGCACCGCACTGGCCGTCGTGTGTGCGATCCCCTGCGGCCTGCTGTGCTCGGCCAACATCACCCCGCCCTGGATATACCACCCGGTTCGCCGCGTGATGGATGCCGCGCGCGCCATCAACGAGATGGTATTCGCGATGCTCTTCATCGTTGCCGTGGGCCTGGGTCCGTTCGCAGGCGTTCTGGCCCTGTGGGTGCATACCACCGGCATTCTCGCCAAGTTGTTCTCCGAGGCCGTCGAGGCCGTTGATCCGCGACCCGTCGAAGGCATACGCGCCACGGGCGCCAATGCGCTCGAGGAAATTGTCTATGGCGTGATCCCGCAAGTGATGCCGCTGTGGGTGAGCTATGCCTTGTACCGCTTCGAGTCCAACGTGCGCTCGGCCTCGGTGGTCGGCATGGTCGGCGCAGGCGGTATCGGCGTGATCCTCTACGACGTGATCCGCAGCTTCCAGTACGCCAAGACCAGCGCCGTGATGCTGATCATCATCGTGGTGGTGGTCGGCATCGACCTCGTGTCGGCCCGCATCCGCAAGACCTTGTTGTGACCAGATGATGCTCAGCGCCGGCGAGTCCTGGTCGTCGAGCCCCGCGGCGAAGGCGCCCATCGGCCCGCAGAGCGATCGCGCGCCGTAACGGGGGGTAAAGGCGGCCACGGCCGTGCAGCCGTTCACGAGTCTTCATCAGGGTTTGCACCGGGCCGTGTGACGCCGCGATGGCCACGTCTCATCGTGGATCGGCATGATCCGGGCATGCGGACCATGCACCCACCGAAGTTCGGGCCCAGACCGATGCTGGACACCACCAGCCGCCGCGCGGCAGGCACACCCGGCCGGCCGCAGCGCCGCAGCGGGCGCCGCG
>JABWBN010000170.1 GCA_013360485.1 Burkholderiaceae bacterium
GGCGTGCGCGGCTTCGGCGATCGCTACCGCGCTGGACGCGCAAGCCACCGCGTAGGTGACTACCGGGCCTTGCACCTTCAGTGCCAACGCCACTTGCGCGGCGGCCGCGTTGGTCATGCTGGCAGGCACCGTGAGCGGCGGCATGCGGCGGCCGCCGGCGATGGCTTGGTAGCCGGCCTCTATCGAACCCGAGCCGCCCATGCCGGTGCCGAGGTAGACACCCACCCGGTTCGGGTCGGAAAACGAGGGCTCCAGACCGGCATCGGCCACAGCCAGGCGCGCGGCCACCATGGCGAGCTGGCTGACGCGGTCGCAACCCACCAGCTGCATCTTCGTCAGCCATTGGGCGGCATCGAACGCGGTGATGGCCGCCGGCAGCGGCGGCAGGTCGGCGACCTGAAGCGCCGAAATGGCGCTGTCGCCGCGCATCAAGCGCTGCCAAACTGGCCCGACCTCATGTCCGAGCGGGCTGACGATGCCCAGGCCGGTCACCGCTACCGGCTCGTATCGTGCGTTCATCGGCCGTTGCCGCTCAGACGCGCTGAGGTTCGCGCAGACGATCCAGGACTTCAGCCAGTTGGGCGAGTGTCTGCACCTGCTGCATCTGCGCATCGGGCACGCGCGCGTGCAGTTCTTCCTCGATGGCGAAGGACAACTCGGCCAGGGTCAACGAGTCCATGGCGTAAGTGGTGAAGGGCGCCTGTGCGTCGATGCGCTCGGGCGCGATGCCGAAGTGGCGGTGAATCAGGTCTTTCAGGGTCTCGACGGTGCTCATGGACGAAGGCCGGTCTCGGGCATGCCAGATGGGGCATGCAGGGCGCTGCGGCATCGGGTGCTCGCCTGCGCAAAGCCCGCATTGTCGCCAAGACCGAGGCGACGACGACCGGCGCGGGGTCCCGGCGCATGCCGGCAGGCCGGTGCGAATTCACGATTGGGGGCGGCACCACGCCCGGCAGAACTTCGCGCGGCGCCTCACGCCAGCAGACGGCTGGTGCGTGGCACGCAGGCGAGCAGGAAGTCCATCTGGTCGGTGAGGATGCGGCGTCCGCGCAGGATCATGTCCTCGTGCAAATTGGGCACATAGGGCAGGTACAGCAACGACATGTGGGCCTCTTCGGGCATGCGGTTGCCCTTGCGGCCGTTGCATGCGCGGCAGGCGGTGATGCAGTTCATCCAGGTGTCGCGTCCGCCGCGTGATACCGGCACGATGTGCTCACGGGTGAGCAGATCGAACGCGAAGCGGCCGCCACAGTAGGCGCACAGGTGGCGGTCGCGGGCGAACAGCTTGGGATTGGTCAGTGCCGGCGTCTGGCGCCAGGCGCGACTGGGCACCGCCCCGCGCACCGCGATGATGGGGTGGACCTCGATGCGCGACTGCAGGCCCGTGGTGCGTTGGACACCGCCTCGCAGCACGTGACAGGCACGGCCTATCGTCCAGGCCACGCCGTCGCTGGCGTAAAGCACGGCTGCGTCCCGGGGCGTGATCCACGCCTGGGGGCGACCGGATACATCGAGCTGCAGCACATCCAAGGGCGGGTCCTCCGGCGCTTGCAGGCATGAGGGTACTGCATGCCGATGGCCATTGCGCGACAGAGATGCAAATCCCGCGCCGGCGCAATGCTGCGCGGTCTAGTGCCGGCACCCTAAAAAATTGCAGTCGGAGGAGCGCACGAACTGCCGGGATTCTGCAAAATAGAACGATCGTTCGTTTCATTCCAGCCCGCTGCCGTGACTGCCGTCGTCCCCTCCCAGCCTCGCAAGCGCACCGGCGCTGTCGGTGTGCGCGCGTTGCACAAGGGCCAGCAGACCCGCGCTGCCATCCTCGATGCCGCGCTCACGCTGGCCTCGCACATGGGGCTCGAGGGTTTGTCGATCGGCGCTCTGGCCGACGTCACGAGCATGAGCAAGTCGGGCGTGTTCGCCCATTTCGGCTCGCGCGAGGAGCTGCAGATCGCCGTGATCCGCGAGTACCACAACCGGTTCGAGGAAGAGGTCTTTTTCCCGGCCGTGCGAGAGGCGCGGGGCTTGCCGCGGTTGCGTGCACTGTTCGAGCGCTGGGTGCGTCGGGTCTCCGTGGAGGTCGATTCCGGCTGCATCTACATCAGCGGCGCGGTTGAATTCGACGATCGCCCGGGCCCCGTGCGCGACGCGCTGGCGTCCATGGTGCGGGCCTGGCAGAGCGCACTCGAGCGCGCGATCCGGCTGTCTATCGAGGAGGGTCATCTGCGCCCCGACGCCGATTCACTGCAGATGCTGTTCGAGATCCACGGCCTGATCCTGGCCCTGCACCACGATGCGCGCTTCCTGCGCCTGCCCGGTGCGGTCGATCGCGCCCGGGCCGGCTTCGAACGCATCGTCTCGCTCTACACCACCGATCCGGCCGCGAAGAAGACGCGACCGGCGCGTTGATCGTTCGCCCCTCTGGCGCCCCGGTACAGCCCAGCGTCGTTCACTTCCAGGAGCTTGTCATGCCCCAGTACAACCCGCCCCTTCGCGACATGCAGTTCGTGCTGCACGAGGTGCTCGACGCGGCAGAGGAACTCAAGCTGCTGCCGCGGCACGCCGAGATCGATGCGGACACGATGAACGCCATCATCGAGGAAGGCGGAAAGTTCGCGGCCGAGGTGACGGCGCCGCTGAACCTCAGCGGCGATGCGCAGGGTTGCACGCTGGACAGGGCCACCCATGAGGTGACCCCGCCCAAGGGCTACAAGGAGGCCTATGCGAAGTACGTCGAGGGCGGCTGGCCGGCGCTGAGCTGCGATCCCGAGTACGGCGGGCAGGGGCTGCCGATCGTGCTGAACCAGTGCTTCTACGAGATGCTCAACTCGGCCAACCAGGCATGGACGATGTACCCCGGCCTTTCGCACGGCGCCTACGAGGCGTTGCATGCGCACGGCACTCCCGAGCAGAAGGCGCTGTACCTGCCCAAGCTCACCAGCGGCCAGTGGACCGGCACCATGTGCCTGACCGAACCACATTGCGGCACCGACCTCGGCCTGTTGCGCAGCAAGGCCGAGCCGCAACCCGATGGCAGCTACACGATCACCGGCCAGAAGATCTTCATTTCGGCCGGCGAGCACGACATGGCCGAGAACATCGTCCACCTGGTGCTGGCCCGCCTGCCCGATGCGCCCGCCGGCAGCAAGGGCATCTCGCTGTTCGTGGTGCCCAAGTTCCTGCCCAATACCGATGGCAGCCTGGGTGCGCGCAACGGCATCTTCTGCTCCGGCCTGGAGCACAAGATGGGCATCCACGGCAATGCCACCTGTCAGATGACGCTCGAAGGTGCCGTGGGCACGCTGGTGGGCGAGCCCAACAAGGGCCTTCAGGCGATGTTCGTGATGATGAACGCTGCGCGCCTGGGCGTGGGGTGCCAGTCGCTCGGCCTGACCGAGGTGGCCTACCAGAACGCCGTGGCCTATGCCAAGGACCGGCTGCAGATGCGCGCGCTGTCCGGCCCCAAGGCGCCCGACAAGGCGGCCGACCCGATCATCGTGCATCCGGATGTGCGCAAGATGCTGCTCACCGCGCGGGCCTATGCCGAGGGCGGCCGCGCGCTGGCGCTGTTCACCGCGCTGCAGATCGACAAGATGCTGGCCACCGACGATGAAGACGAGCGCAAGGATGCCGACGACACGGTGGCCCTGCTCACGCCCATCATCAAGGCCTTCCTCACCGACAACGGCTGGATCGCCACCTCGCACTGCATGCAGGTGTACGGCGGCCACGGCTACATCCACGAATGGGGGATGGAGCAATACGTGCGCGACGCCCGCATCAACATGATCTACGAAGGCACGAACACCGTGCAATCGCTCGACCTGCTGGGTCGCAAGGTGCTGGGCGACAACGGCGCCAAGCTGAAGAAGTTCGGCAAGCTGATCGCCGCCTTCGTCGAGGACGAGGGCACCAACGAGGCGATGCAGGAGTTCGTCAATCCGCTGGCCGACCTGGGCGACAAGGTCACCAAGCTCACGCAGGAGCTGGGCATGAAGGCCTTCGGCAACGCCGACGAGGTGGGCGCCGCCGCGGTGGACTACCTGCGCGTGGTGGGGCACCTGTGCTTCGCCTACTTCTTTGCCCGCATGGCGAAGGTGGCGTTGGCCAGGCAGGGATCGGGCGATCCCTTCTACACGGCCAAGCTGCATACGGCCCGCTTCTACTTCGCCAAGCTGCTGCCCGAAACTGCCGGCCTGATCCGCTCGGCGCGTGCCGGCGTGGCACCGCTGATGGCGATGGACGAGGCCTTGTTCTAAGCTCGCGGGGTTTCATTCAACCGAGGAGACCCGCATCATGATGAAGCTAGTCGCTGCCGCCGCCCTGACCCTGGCCACAGGGCTGGCCCTTGCCCAGGCCACACCGGTGGGCCTGTGGAAGACCATCGACGACGAGACCAAGCAGGAGAAGTCGTATGTGCGCATCACCGAAGCCGGCGGTGCGCTTTCCGGGCGTATCGAGAAGATCCTCGACCCGGCCAAGCAGGACTCCAAGTGCGACAAGTGCGCCGACGAGCGCAAGGACCAGCCGGTCGTTGGCATGACGATCATCCGCAACGCCAAGCCCGATGACGACAAGGAGCACTGGGAGGGCGGCGACATCCTCGATCCCAACAACGGCAAGGTCTACCGCCTTCGCCTGAAGCCGCTGGACGGCGGCAAGAAGCTCGAAGTGCGGGGCTACATCGGCCCGTTCTACCGAAACCAACAGTGGATCCGCGTGGAGTGATCCACCTTCCTGGAGTAACCATGAGCAAGTTCAATGTGCGCAAGGTGGCCGTGCTCGGCGCCGGCGTGATGGGCGCGCAGATCGCGGCGCACCTGGTCAACGTGCGGGTGCCGGTCATCCTCTTCGATCTGCCGGCCAAGGAAGGTGCCAAGAACGGCATCGCCACCAGGGCGATCGAGGGGTTGAAAAAGTTGAAGCCCAGTCCGATCGGCGTGGCCGACGAAGCGGCGTTCATCCAGGCGGCCAACTACGAGGAGCACCTGGACCTGCTCAAGGAATGCGATCTGGTGATCGAAGCGATCGCCGAGCGCATGGACTGGAAGCTGGACCTCTACTCCAAGATCGCTCCGTTCGTGGCGCCGCATGCGATCGTGGCCTCCAACACTTCAGGGCTGTCGATCACCCAACTTGCGGCGGCGCTGCCCGAGTCGATCAAGCCGCGCTTCTGCGGCATCCAC
Source organism: Burkholderiaceae bacterium (assembly GCA_013360485.1). Classification (GTDB taxonomy): domain Bacteria; phylum Pseudomonadota; class Gammaproteobacteria; order Burkholderiales; family Burkholderiaceae_C; genus Pseudaquabacterium. Next base: position 5,187 of record JABWBN010000170.1, read on the forward strand.
TTCTTCAACCCGCCGCGCTACATGCAGCTGGTCGAGCTGATCCCGACGCCGACCACGCAGGCCGGCATCCTCGATCAGCTCGAGACCTTCGCCACCACCACGCTGGGCAAGGGCGTGGTGCGCGCCAAGGACACGCCCAACTTCGTGGCCAATCGCGTGGGCATCGCCGGCATGCTCTCGACCATCAAGGAAGCCGAGAACTTCGGCCTGACCTACGACGTGGTCGACGACCTGACCGGCAAGAAGCTCGGCCGCGCCAGCTCGGGCACCTTCCGCACCGCCGATGTGGTGGGCCTGGACACCATGGCCCATGTCGTCAAGACGATGCAGGACAACCTGCAGGCCGACCCCTTCTTCGGCAGCTATGCCACCCCCGCGGCGGTGGCCCAGCTCATCGCCGCCGGCGCGCTGGGTCAGAAGTCGGGCGCGGGCTTCTACAAGAAGGTGGGCAAGGACATCCTGCGTTTCGACCTGGCCCAGGGCGACTACGTGGCCGGCGGCAAGAAGGCCGACGAGATCGTGGCGCGCATCCTGAAGAAGCCCGTCGCCGAGCGCCTGAAGCTGCTGCGCGAATCAAGCAATCCGCAGGCGCAGTTCCTGTGGGCCATCCTGCGCAACGGTTTCCACTACGTCGCGGTGCACCTGGCCGATATCGCCAACTCGGCGCGTGAAGTCGACCTGGCCATGCGCTGGGGCTTCGGCATGAAGCAAGGCCCGTTCGAGCTGTGGCAGGAAGCCGGCTGGAAGCAGGTGGCGCAGTGGGTGAAGGAAGACATCGACGCCGGCAAGGCGCTGTGCGCCGCGCCGCTGCCGGCCTGGGTGTTCGAAGGCCCGGTGGCCGAGCAGGGGGTGCACACGCCCCAGGGGTCGTGGAGCGCGGCCGAAGGCCAGTACCTGCCGCGCTCGGCGCTGCCGGTCTATGCGCGCCAGCACTTCCCCGAATCGCTGCTGGGCGAAGGTGCGGCTGCGCCGGCCAGTGCCGGCACCGAGGAGTTCAAGAACGACGAGCTGCGTGCCTGGACACTCGACGGCCAGGTGCTGATCGTCACACTCACGGGCAAGATGCACACCATCGGCCCGGGCGTGGTCGAGGGCCTGGTCAAGGCGGTCGAGCTGGCCGAAGCCAAGTACCAGGGCCTGGTGATCTGGTCACCCGACGAACCGTTCTCGGCCGGCGCCAACCTCGAGGCCATGCTGCCCACCTTCATGAAGGGCGGCGCCAAGGCCATTGCGCCGGAGGTGAAGAAGCTGCAGGACGCGTTGCTGCGCGTGCGCTATGCCGGTGTGCCTACCGTGGCGGCCGTGCGTGGCGTGGCGCTGGGCGGCGGCTGCGAGATCGCGGTGGCCTGCTCGCGCCGGGTCGCGCACATGGAGAGTTACGTCGGCCTGGTGGAAGTGGGCGTGGGCCTGCTGCCGGCCGGCGGCGGCCTGACCTACATCGCCCGTCGCGGCGCCGAGAAGGCGCTGGCCGTGGGCAACACCGACTACCTCGCCTTCGTCAAGGACGGCTTCCAGGCCGCGGCGATGGCCACCGTGGGCACCAGCGCGCTCGAGAGCCGCAAGCTGGGCTACCTGCTGGACAGCGATGTCGTCGTCGCCCACAAGGACGAGCTGCTGCACGTGGCCATCAGCCAGGCCAGGGCCATGGCCGACGCCGGCTGGCGTGCGCCGCTGAAGGCGCTGATCCCGGTGGCCGGGCGTTCGGGCATCGCCACCATCAAGGCGCAGCTCGTCGCCATGCGCGACGGCGGCTTCATCGGCAAGCACGACTACCACATCGCCAGCCTGATCGCCGAGGTGGTCTGCGGCGGCGAGGTCGACGCCGGCAGCCTGGTGAGCGAGGAATACCTGATGACGCTCGAGCGCCAGCGCTTCTGCGCGCTGCTCGAGCACCCCGCCACCCAGGAGCGGGTGATGGGCTTCCTGCAGACCGGCAAGCCCGTGCGCAACTGATCTGGAGCACCTGACATGAGCAAGCAAGTTCAAGAGGCCTACATCGTCGCGGCCGCGCGCACGCCCATCGGCCGCTCGCACCGTGGCTTCTTCCGCAACACCCGCCCCGACGACCTGATGGTCGCCGCGATCCAGGGCGCGCTGAAGCAGGTGCCCGGGCTCGACCCCAAGGCCATCGAAGACGCCATCATCGGCTGCGCCATGCCCGAGGGCGAGCAGGGCCTGAACGTCGCGCGCGTCGCGGCGCTGCTGGCCGGGCTGCCCAATAGCGTGGGCGGCGTCACTGTCAACCGCTTCTGCGCCTCGGGCCTGACCGCGGTGCAGATGGCCGCCGACCGCATCCGCGTGGGCGAGGCCGAGGTGATGATCGCCGGCGGCGCGGAAAGCATGAGCATGGTACCGATGAGCGGCAACAAGCCCTCGTTCAACCCGGCTGTGTTCGCGCGTGATGAAAACGTGGGCATCGCCTACGGCATGGGCCTGACCGCCGAGAAGGTGGCGCAGCAGTGGAAGGTCAGCCGCCAGGCGCAGGACGAGTTCGCCCTGCAGTCGCACCTGCGGGCCATTCGGGCGCAGCAGGCCGGCGAGTTCACCGACGAGATCGTGCCGGTCGAAGTGACCGACCGCCTGCCCGACCTGGCCACCGGCGAAGTGAAGCTGAAGACCCGCACCGTGGCGCTGGACGAGGGCCCGCGGGCCGACACCACGCTCGAAGCCCTGGGCAAGCTGCGCACCGTCTTCGCCAGCGCCAAGACGCCGGGCGGCCAGGCCACCGGCCTGGGCACCGTGACGGCGGGCAACAGCTCGCAGACCAGCGACGGCGCCGGCTGCCTGATCCTGGCCAGCGAGAAGGCTGTCAAGCAGTTCGACCTCAAGCCGCTCGCGCGTTTCGTCAGCTTCGCGTCGCGCGGTGTGCCGCCCGAAATCATGGGCATCGGCCCGATCGAGGCCATTCCGGCGGCGCTGCGCTACGCCGGCCTGAAGCAGGACGACCTGGGCTGGATCGAACTGAACGAAGCCTTTGCCGCACAGTCGCTCGCCGTGATCAACACGCTGGGCCTGAACCCGGCGGTGGTCAACCCGATGGGTGGCGCCATTGCCCTGGGCCATCCGCTGGGCGCCACCGGCGCCATTCGTGCGGCCACGGTGGTCCATGCGCTGCGCCGGCACCAGCTCAAGTACGGCATGGTGACCATGTGCGTGGGCACCGGCCAGGGCGCTGCAGGCATCTTCGAGGCGCTCTGACGGGCCCAGCGCCATGACGCCGGTGGCCATCACCGCGACCGACGGCCATGCGCTCGGCGGCGCGCTGTACGGTGACCCGGCGCAGGCACGCGCGGCGCTGCTC
>JABWBN010000171.1 GCA_013360485.1 Burkholderiaceae bacterium
GCGCCGGCCTGCGCCGCGCCATCGCCCGGGGCCGCGCCTGCAGCACCGGCGGCGGCCTGCTCGGCCTGCATGTCCGCGTACATCTTCTCGCCGAGCTTCTGGCTCACTGTCATCAGCGCCTCGGTGCGTGACTCGATGGTGGCCTTGTCGTCGCCCTTGAGCGCTTCCTCGACTTCCTTGATAGCGGCCTCGATCTTCTCTTTCTCGCCGGCGTCGAGCTTGTCGCCGTGCTCGCCCAGGCTCTTCTTGACCGAATGCACCATGGCATCGGCCTGGTTACGGGCCTGCACCAGTTCGAGCTTGCGGTGATCCTCGGCCGCATTGAGCTCGGCATCCTTCACCATCTTCTGGATCTCGTCCTCGGACAGTCCCGAATTGGCCTTGATGGTGATCTTGTTCTCCTTGCCAGTGGCCTTGTCCTTGGCACCGACGTGCAGGATGCCGTTGGCGTCGATGTCGAAGGTGACCTCGATCTGCGGCAGCCCACGCGGCGCTGGCGGGATGCCCTCGAGGTTGAATTCGCCCAGGCTCTTGTTGCCGGCGGCCATCTCGCGCTCGCCCTGGTACACCTTGATGGTCACCGCGGGCTGGTTGTCGTCGGCAGTGGAGAACACCTGGCTGAACTTGGTCGGGATGGTGGTGTTCTTCTTGATCATCTTGGTCATCACACCGCCCAGGGTCTCGATGCCCAGCGACAGCGGCGTGACGTCCAGCAGCAGCACGTCCTTGCGCTCGCCGCCCAGCACCTGACCCTGGATGGCGGCACCCACGGCCACCGCCTCATCGGGGTTGACGTCCTTGCGCGGCTCCTTGCCGAAGAACTCCTTGACCTTCTCCTGCACCTTGGGCATGCGGGTCATGCCGCCCACCAGGATCACGTCGTCGATCTCGCTGACCTTGACGCCGGCGTCCTTGATCGCGATCTTGCAGGGCTCGATCGTGCGCGCGATGAGCTCATCGACCAGCGACTCGAGCTTGGCACGGGTGAGCTTGATGTTCAGGTGCTTGGGGCCCGAGGCGTCGGCCGTGATGTACGGCAGGTTGACATCGGTCTGCGTGCTGTTGGAGAGCTCGATCTTGGCCTTCTCGGCGGCTTCCTTCAGGCGCTGCAGTGCCAGCACGTCCTTGGTCAGGTCGACGCCTTGCTCCTTCTTGAACTCGGTGACGATGTAATCGATGATGCGCTGGTCGAAGTCCTCGCCGCCGAGGAAGGTGTCGCCGTTGGTGGAAAGCACCTCGAATTGCTTCTCACCCTCGACGTCGGCGATCTCGATGATGGAGATATCGAAGGTGCCGCCGCCCAGGTCGAACACCGCGATCTTGCGGTCGCCCTTGCCGTGCTTGTCCAGGCCGAAGGCCAGGGCCGCGGCGGTGGGCTCGTTGATGATGCGCTTGACGTCAAGTCCGGCGATGCGGCCTGCATCCTTGGTGGCCTGGCGCTGGCTGTCGTTGAAGTAGGCCGGCACCGTGATCACGGCTTCGGTGACTTCCTCGCCGAGATAGTCTTCGGCGGTTTTCTTCATCTTGCGCAGCACCTCGGCGCTGACCTGCGGCGGCGCGAGCTTCTTGCCGCGCACCTCGATCCAGGCGTCACCGTTGTCGGCCGCGGCAATCTTGTAGGGCATCAGGTCGATGTCCTTCTGCACTTCCTTCTCGGTGAACTTGCGGCCGATCAGGCGCTTGGCGGCGTAGACCGTGTTCTTCGGGTTGGTGACGGCTTGGCGCTTGGCGCTGGCACCCACCAGCACCTCGCCGTCTTCCTGGTAGGCGATGATGGAGGGGGTGGTGCGCGCGCCTTCGGAGTTCTCGATCACCTTGGTCGAGTTGCCCTCCATGATGGCCACGCACGAATTGGTGGTGCCCAGGTCGATGCCGATGATCTTGCCCATGTGGTTCTCCTGCGAGGAATTGGTTCGGTTGTCTTCGAGTTGTGGTCCGGGCCGCGGCTTTCAAGGGCGGGCGGCTTCGAGCGTGCGTACTACTTGGGTGCTGCGACCGTGACCAGGGCTGGCCGCAGCACGCGATCGGCGATCAGGTAGCCTTTTTGCAGCACCGCCACTACGGTGTTGGCCTCCTGCTCGGCCGGCACCATGCTGATGGCCTGGTGCTGGTGCGGGTCGAACTTGGTGCCTGCCGGCGGGGCGATCTGGAGCACCTTGTTGCGCTCCAGTGCAGCCGTGAGCTGCCGCAAGGTGGCATGAACGCCTTCGAGCACCTGCTCGACGCTCGCGCCGGGCGTTGCAATCGCGGCTTCGAGGCTGTCCTTGACCGGCAGGAGGCTTTCGGCGAACGCATCGATGGCGAATTTGCGTGCCTTGGAGACCTCCTCGTCGGCACGGCGGCGGATGTTTTCGACCTCGGCCTTGGCCCGAAGGTAGGCGTCGGACACCTCGGCATGGCGGGCCTGCCAGTCCGTGAGCTGCTGCTCGATGGTGGCGCTCGCCGCGTCTGCGGCGGTCGAAGCCGGTTCGGGGATCGGCGGGGTGGGTTCGATGGGCGGTTGGCTCATGGAATGGGTGCGGTGCAGTGGTGTGATACGCGTCGGGTCCGGATATGGGGGCGTGCTCGGGCAGTTCAAGGGCCCGCTCGCGCGACGACTGCAAGCTTGAGTTGGATCAAGTTCAGCGAGTCGGCGATCAGCCTCGCCGGGAGCCAGTGCACCGTCAGGCAGCGGTCCGGTCAGGTGGAGTCGATCGATGCACTCCAACGTTGCCAGTCAACCTGAGTGCGTTCGATGGCACGGCGATCGCGCTTGGTCGGCCGACCTTGGGTGATCGCATGCGCCGGCTCGCTCGCCAGCCGCCGCGCACTATCGGCGGCGGCTCGGCGAGCGAGGCTGTCCGCGGTCTCCTCGTACATCGTCTGGGCCACGGTCGCCGGGCCGCGGACCGCACTGAGCGCGCGGATGACCACCGTGCGGGTCACATCGCCCTGGCGCACCTGGAGTTCGTCACCCGTTCGTATCTCGCGTGCCGCCTTGGCGGCCTTCCCATTGACAGTCACCCGGCCGCGGCCCACTTCATCGGCCGCCAGCGACCGCGTCTTGTAGAACCTGGCGACCCACAGCCACTTGTCCAATCGCATGCCAGCTTGCTCGCCTGTCTGCTGAACGCTGCCTCGTCCCCGTTGGCTCATGAGCCCGGATTGTCCGCCAACGGCAGCGAGGCGCGAGCGTGCAACCCTGCAATCGGGCGTCGCGGGTGCCGGCTGCCTCGCCTGCGGTGGCTGGCTGGTTCTCGAGCGTCAGTTCACCCCCGATCGACTGCACGATCTCTCGGCAAATGGCCAGGCCCAGCCCGCTGCCGCTGCCCGGATCGCCGGCGGCGAAAGGCTGGCACAGCCGCGGACGCAGTGAATCCGGAATACCGGGCCCGCTGTCGATGATGCCCAGCACTGCGAAGCGATTTTGCACGCGCACATACACCGACAACCGCCCCAAAGATGGGCTTTGCCGAATCGCGTTGTGCAACAGGTTGCGGGCAAGCTCTCGCAGCGCCCACTCGTGTGCGCAAACCGGAGCGGGTTCGGTCTCGATGTCGAAGTCGAGTTGGCGGTCGGCCACCAGCGGGGCCAGGTCGAGCGCGACGGCACGCACCACGCTGGACCAGTCGACCACGCCCTGCGGCGTCTGGCGCCGCAGTTGTTCCACCTTGGCCAGCACCAGCATCTGGTTGGCCAGTTGCGTCGCCCGGTCGACCGTAACGGCCATTTCGCCCAGGGCCTGCGCGTGCGCCACGTCGCCGCGAAGTGCGGACTGCACCTGGGTCTTCAGAACCGCCAGCGGTGTTCTCAGCTGGTGCGAAGCGTCGCGCACGAACCGCTTCTGATGCTCCAGCAAGTGCTGCAGACCCTCTATGACCTGATTGGTGGCCGCCACCAGGGGCTGAAGCTCGCGCGGGGCTTCCGGGGCCGACAGCGGGGTGAGATCACCCTGTCCGCGCTGCGACAGGTGCAGGCTGAGCAGGCGAACCGGGCGGGTGACGCGCTGGACCACCCACACGACGACGCCCGCGAGAACGGCCACCAGCGCCACCTGACGCCACAGCGTGTCCATCAGCAGTTCACGTGCCAGCGTGTGGCGCAATTCGAGCGTCTCGGCCACCTGAATGGTGGCCATGCCTTGGCCCGCTGCGCCGGCAACCGGCTGCAGCAGCACGGCCACGCGCACGGGTTGCCCGCGGAACTCGGCGTCGTAGAAGTCGACCAGCGCGGCATACGGGCCTTTGACCGGCAGCGTCCCACGCCAGGAGGGCAGGTCGTCGAAACCCGACACCATCTCGCCGCCAAATCCGCTGACGCGATAGTAGATGCGGCTGCGGTTGTCGGCTTCGAACGGTTCCAACGCCGAGTACGGCAGCGTCGCATTCAGGACCGGGCCCTCAGGCCCATCAGACACCTCGAGTTGCTCGCCGATGGACTTGGCCGAGGCCAGCAGGGTGCGGTCGTAGGCCGTATCGGCCGCGCGCAGGGCCTGTCGGTACAGGCCCGCACTGTTGAACACCACCAGCACGATGACCGGCAGCAGGATGCCCACCAGCAACTGGCGACGCAGCGATGACCGCCCCGGCGTGGTCGCGCCTGCGAGGTTGGTGGCCATCTATGCGGCCCTGTGCAGGTAGCCCAGTCCGCGCAGCGTGACCAGCTGCGCGCCTGTGCCGGCCAACCGCTTGCGCAGGCGGTAGGCCACCACCTCGATGGCCTCGTAAGCCACATCCGGCTCGTGCGGAAACACCAGCCCGAACAAGCGCTCCTTCGACACCGCTTGCCCAGGGCGGGCCAGCACGGCGCGCAGGAGCGCGGCTTCGCGCGGCGCCAGTTCGAGCACCCGGTCGTGGTGGTAGATCGCGCCGCTGCCTTCGTCGTGGTGCAGGCCGCAGAAACGGGCCGGCGCGGCGGACGCTGCCGACGGCGATCGCCGACGCACGAGCGCCCGCACCCGCGCCTCGAGCTCGTCCAGGTCGAACGGCTTGGGCAGGTAGTCGTCGGCCCCCGTGTTGAGTCCGATGACGCGGTCGCCGACGGTGCCGCGCGCCGTGAGGATGAGCACCGGTGTGTCCAACCCGCCTTGCCGCGCTTGCGCAAGCACGTTGAGCCCGTCGCAGCCCGGCAGGCTCAGGTCGAGCAGCACCACGTCGGGACGACTCGACTGCCATCGCTGCAGCGCAAGGCTACCGTCTCGACAGCCTGCAACGGCAAAGCCCGCACGCTCGAGCGCGCGGGTCAAGGTGGCGTGCATCGCCGGATCGTCCTCGACCAGCAGGATCTTCACGGCCGTGACCTTAGCACCGCGTTCTCGGCCTGAAGCCGACCGGTGCATAGGGGCGGACCCGAGGGTTTGCCTGGGGGTATCGGACAGCGGAATGACAGCCCGGCCGACGACGATCACGCATCGCAATTTCATCCGTACAGGAGTGACCATGCGTCGAGACGAGTTCGTGAAGTCGATGGCCGCGTTGGTGGCCGCCAGCACCCTGCCACTGGCCGTGCGGGCGGCCGACAACCTGAGGATGATGATTCCGGCAAACCCGGGCGGCGGTTGGGACAGCACTGGCCGCGCATTGGGCAAGGCCCTGATGGCAGCGGGCGCTGCCGCGTCAGTCAGCTACGAGAACAAGGGTGGCGCTGCGGGCGCGATCGGACTGGCGCAGTTCGTCAATGCGTCCAAGGGCGATCCGAACGCGCTGATGGTGATGGGTGCGGTGATGCTGGGCGGCATCATCACCGGCAAACCACCGGTATCGATCACCCAGGCCACGCCGATTGCGCGCCTGACCAGTGAGTACAACGTCTTCGTCCTGCCGGCGAACTCGCCGTTCAAGACGATGAAGGACGTGATCGAGCAGCTCAAGAAGGATCCTGGCAGCGTGAAGTGGGGTGGCGGCTCGCGCGGCTCCACCGAGCACATCGCCGCAGCCATGATTGCCCGCGCGGTGGGCGTGGACGCTGCGAAGATCAACTACGTGCCGTTCCGCGGTGGCGGCGAGGCGACGGCGGCCATCCTCGGTGGGAATGTAACCGTGGGGGGCAGCGGCTACAGCGAGTTCCAGCAGTACATCCAGGCCGGCAAGATGAAGCCGATTGGCGTGACCTCGGACGTGCGGCTGAAGGGCGTCGACATCCCGACGCTGATCGAGCAGGGCATCCCGGTCGAGATCGGCAACTGGCGGGGTGTCTACGCGGCGCCCGGCATCACGCCGGCACGCCGACGCGAGCTCACCGACATGGTGGTGCGCGCGACCCAGAGCTCCTCCTGGCAGGAGGCACTGAAGAAGAACAACTGGACCAGCGCGGTGATGGGCGGCGCCAAGTTCGAGGACTTCGTCGACCGCGAGTTCGCTGCTCTGCGCGCGGTGATGGTCAAGGCCGGAATGATCTGACCGAGGACCTCTCAGATGAGTGACGCACAGTCGCCGGCGGTGAGCCGGCAACTCGCAATCGGTGCCGGCGTGCTGGCCGTCGGCGCCGTGCTGGCTGCGGGCGCCCTGGCGATTCCGGCCGACGCCGGTTACGCAGGCGTCGGGCCGAACTTCCTGCCCTGGGTGGTGGCGGCGGTGCTGGCGCTCTGTGGCGGACGTCTCATCTGGGAGGCAACCCACGGCGGCTTTCGGCAGATGGAGGTGCCGTCGGGGGCCGCTCGGGGGGACTGGCGCGCATTGGCCTGGGTCGCCGCTGGTGTGCTGACCAATGCAGCGACGATAACGGCCATCGGGTTCGTGCTCAGCTGTACGGTCTGCTTCGCGCTGGCCGTGCGCGGCCTGCGCCAGGCCGAAGGTCGTGCCGCCGGCGGCGTTCGTCAGGCACTGATGGACGTGGCCGTCGGGATGGCCATTGCGCTGCCGGTGTACTGGCTGTTCACCCGGGTGCTGTCGATCTCGCTGCCGGGGCTCACCGGCACGGGGTGGCTCTGAGAACGCGGCCATGGACATCTGGAATCAACTGCTTGGTGGCTTTGCCACGGCGGCTACGCCGATCAACCTGTTGTGGGCATTCATCGGTTGCGCGGTGGGCACGGCGATCGGCGTGTTGCCCGGCCTGGGCCCGGCCGTGACCGTCGCGATGCTCTTGCCCATCACGACCCAGGTGGAGCCCACGGCGTCGATGATCTTCTTCGCGGGCATCTACTACGGCGCGATGTACGGTGGCTCGACCACGTCCATCCTGTTGAACACACCCGGCGAAACCGGGACCATGGTGACGGCGCTCGAGGGGTTCAAGATGGCGCGCAACGGCCGCGCCGGCGCCGCCCTGGCCACGTCGGCAATCGGCTCGTTCGTGGCGGGCACCATCGCCACTGTGCTGGTGACACTGTTTGCACCCGTGGTGGCCGAGTTCGCGGTCAAGCTCGGGCCTCCGGAGTACTTCTGCCTGATGCTGTTGGCGTTCACGACCGTGAGCGCCGTGCTTGGCCAGAGCACGTTGCGTGGCATGACGGCGCTGTTCATCGGCCTGGCCATCGGACTGATCGGCCTGGACCAGATCACCGGGCAGGTGCGTTACACGGCAGGTATACCGGAATTCTTGGACGGCATCGAGGTGGTGTTGGTGGCCGTTGGCCTGTTCGCAGTGGGCGAGACGCTGTACACGGCTCTGTACGAAGGGCGCAGCGTGACAGAACTCAACCGCATGAACCGCGTGCACATGACCCGCGACGAATGGCGCCGCTCCTGGCCCGCCTGGTTGCGCGGCACCGCGCTGGGATTTCCGTTTGGCACGGTGCCCGCCGGTGGATCCGAAATCCCGACGTTCCTGAGCTACGCCACTGAACGCAAGCTGTCCAAGCACCCGCATGAGTTCGGTACCACGGGCGCCATCGAAGGCGTGGCCGGTCCCGAGGCCGCGAACAACTCGGCGGTCACCGCGACATTGGTGCCGCTGCTCACATTGGGCATACCCACATCGGTCACGGCCGCCATCTTGCTGTCGGCGTTGCAGAACTATGGCATTCAGGCCGGGCCGCAGCTGTTCCAGACGTCGTCGGCGCTGGTGTGGGCGATGATCGCCTCGCTGTACATCGGCAACGTCATGCTGCTGGTGCTCAATCTGCCTCTCGTGGGCCTGTGGGTGAAGCTGTTGAAGATCCCCCGTGCGCCGTTGTACGCCGGGATCCTGGTCTTCGCCACCGTCGGCGTCTACGGCATGCGGCAGAGCGCGTTCGACCTGTATCTGATGCTGGGCATCGGGCTGCTGGGTGTGCTGATGCGGCGCTATTCGTTCCCAACCGCGCCAGTGATCGTCGGGATGATCCTCGGGCCCCTGGCCGAAGCGCAGATGCGCAACGCGCTGTCCATCGGTGAGGGCCGCTGGAGTGTCTTCATCGAGCGTAAGCGTCGCCCCAAGGCCCTCTTGACTTGCTCGGCGTTTGGTCAGATGTCGACCACATGGCGCAGCAGGCCGAAGCCTACGCGCCAGGTCATGCCGT
>JABWBN010000172.1 GCA_013360485.1 Burkholderiaceae bacterium
CTGAACTGCTGCCACCAGTCGGCCAGGGCCTCGTCCACTTCGCCCACATCGGCGCGCAGGCGCATGAAGTCAAACCCGGCACGAAAGCGCAGCTGCGCCACCATGCTTTCGGGCACACGGCCGGCCCGCTTCTCGAAGCGCGGCTGCATGACCCAGATCTCGCGCATGTCGGCGGCCAGCTTGCCCCGGCCCGACACGTCGCCGATGCGCTGGTTGAACACGTCGTCGATGGCGTCCTGCAGCGCCGGGAAGGAGTGCTCGCGGCGGTTCATGCGCTCGGCCCAGCCGTTGCGCACGTCTTCCCACAGCACGCAGGCCAGCAGAAAGCTGGGCGCCACGGGTTTGCCTTCGCCCACGCGACGGTCGGTATCGGTGAGGGCTGCGCGCACAAAAGCGGTGTCGGCGCGCTGCACCACCACGTCGAGCAGCGGGTAGATGCCGCTGGCCATGCCGAGCTTCTTGAGCTGCTCGATGGTGGCGATGGCATGGCCCGTCTGCAGGAGCTTGAGCATCTCGTCGAACATGCGGCTTTGTGGCACGTCCTGCAGCAGCTGCTGCGACTGCACCAGGGGCGCGGCGGTCTTGGGTTCGAGCGTGAAGCCCAGGCTGCTGAGCTTGGCCACAAAGCGCACGGCGCGGATGATGCGCACCGGGTCTTCACGGTAGCGCGTGGCGGGGTCGCCAATCATGCGCAGCAGCTTTTTCTTGGCGTCCTGGATGCCCTTGTGGTAGTCCACCACGATCTGGCGCTCCGGGTCGTAGTACATGGCGTTCAGGGTGAAGTCGCGCCGTGTGGCGTCTTCGTCCTGCGGACCCCAGACGTTGTCGCGCAGCACCCGGCCCGAGGCATCCACGGCGTGCTGCAGGTTCTGGCCGGGTTCGACCCGCCAGACCGCTGCCGCGGCCGGTGTCAGCCCGGCGGCCGTCATCAGCGCGAATGCGAGGCCTGCGCGCATGCGCGCCATGAGGTCGGTGAGCGGCTTCCGCAGGCCGATCGCGGACACCCAGGGTGCCAGGCCACATGTGCCCTTTGGGGCCGGGGGGGCCGAGGGGGCCGAGGGTGGCCTCATTCGAGCAGCACCCCCGCCGTCTTGAGCACCAGGAACAGCGTGGCGCCGACCAGCAGGTTCTTGAAGCCGACGTAGCTCAGCATGTCCATGAGGTTGGCCTCGCGCCAGGTGCGGCCCCACCACGGGCCATCCTTCACGTGGCGCTTGCCTTCCATGCGGATGATGACCTCGTAGACGCTCCAGCCGAACCACCAGCCCATCACGGCCACCTGCGACATGCGCCCGTCGGCGGCCAGCACCCACACCACCGTGGCCACCACCGCCAATCCGATGCCCACGGCCTTGAGTCCGCGGTGGTGCACGTCCGGCTCGTGCGTCCAGGGCCAGAGGTGGTCGCGCACCTCGCCGATCAGCCAGGCCAGAGCGCCGCTTCCAGCGTAGACCGGCTCCACGGCCGGCGTCGGCAGGCGCGGGTCGATGCCTTGGAACGTGGCCGGCGCGCCGCCGGTGGCCAGCGCCGGCTGGCCCACGGGGACGATGGGAATGTAGTAGCCGTCTTTGCCTATCGGTGTGAGCGGCAGGCCCGCCTTCTCGCGGCGCTTGCGCTCGCGACCCAGCGGCGGGCAACCCTTCGGGTCGGTGTAGAGCACCATGCAATCCAGGCAATGCAGGCATTCGCGGTGGTCGATGCGGCCATGCTCGTCGATCGCCTGAGAACCGCAGCCGCGGGCGCAGGCCTTGCAGCTGTTGCAGTCGGGCTTGCGCTTCAGGCCGAACCAGCGGAACGTGCTGGGCATGGCCAGCGCGGCGCCGAGCGGGCACACGTACTTGCAATAAGGGCGCTCGACGAAGATCGACAGGCCCAGCAGCACGGCCACGAACAGGCCGTAGGGCCAGGCGCGGTTCAACGGCCCGACCAGGAAGGTGGTCTTGAAGGGCTCGATCTCGGCCAGCACCTCGGCCAGGATCATCGAGTACATCGACACCGCCAGCAAGCCGCCGAACGCCACGTACTTCACCCACTTCAACCGGTCGTGCCACACCTGCGGCAGCTTGAACTGCCAGCGCGCCAGGCCCACCTTGCCCGCCACCTTGTGGATGATCTCCTGCAGCGACCCGAACGGGCACATCCAGCCGCAGAAGAGCCCGCGCCCATAGACGAAGACGGTGACGATGATGAAGATCCAGAACAGGAAGATGAACGGATCGCTCAGGAACAGCTCCCACTGCCACTTGAACAGCAGCGAGTGGAACCAGGTCAGCACCTGGGTGATCGAGGGCTGTGCCATGGCGCCAAAGCCCACGAACACGATGCTCAGCACCCAGGCGGTGTACTTGAACGAGTTGACCGGCCATTTGTTGCGGAAACTCGATCGGCGGGTGAGTTTCTCGCGCATGCCGTAGACCACGGTGACCGCCACCAGCAGCAGCGCAAACAACGCGATCTCGGCCGCACGGGCCTTCCACACCCGCTGCCAGGCTCGCTCGGCGGTTTCGACCTTGGGCCGACCGCCTTCCAGGGCCGCCGCGGGCAGCCAGTAGGCGGCATCGAAGTTGGCGAAGCTGCGTTGGCCGGTCGCGCGATCGACGCGGTTGCCCAGGAAGCTCAGCTTCCACGGATTGGCGGCCGAGAACGCCTTGGAGCGGATGATGAAGATGCCCGACTCGGTGTACGAGGGCGCGCCTGCGGCTTCGAGTCCGTAGAGGTTGATGTAGTCCAGGTCGCGAAAGGTGAAGGCATCGTCGCCCTGGCGGACCTGGATGCGGTCGTACAGGCCGCCGCGCACGAAGCCCGAGCCCTTGAACGACTCGGCGCCGCCCGTGCGCACGATGAAGATTGCGTGCTCATGCGGCTTCAGCCGCTCGCGCAGGTTGTCCCACGACCGCTGGCCCAGCAGTGCGCTTCCGTAGTCGGGATGGTTCAGATCGCCGAACCACAACTCGATGAAGGGCTCCGATGCACGCTGCAGCCCCACCTGTTCGGGCCTGACCGCCAGGCGCTGGACAACGCCCGCCTTGACCAGCGCTGCCCAGTTCAGCGCACCGGCCACCGGCGCATAGCGGGCCGCGTTGCGCACCACGGGCGGCACCAAGCCTACCTGCCGGGCCACGGCGTTGGCGCTCGTGGTGATGACCTGGTTCTGGGCGATCACGGTCACGGTTGCGCCGGAGATGGCGTCGACGCCCAGCACGTTCTCGGTGGGGCGGGACGGCCCGACCTCGATCTTGTCGCGCACGCCCTTGCCCAGGTACTGCGCGTTGAACTTGTCGAGCGCCGACTCGGGTATGCCCAGCAGCAGGATGGGCTCGCTGTGCTTGAGTACCTTCACGCCGACGAACTTGCCCTGCGCATCCATGCCGATGAGCGTGATCACCGGCTTGCCGGAATAGGCCGGCGTGTCGGTGATGTCGGTGGACAGCATCACGTACCCCACCAGCCGGCGCTCGGAGCCTTCGCCCGCATAGCCCTCGACATAGGGCGGCTGCCCCTTGCGCTCGGAGAACTGCGTGGCGCCGGGCAGCACCTCGCGGCATGGCACCAGGGCGCACAGATCCGGCGCGGTGGACAGGTTGTCCGGGAGATGGGCCTCGTAGGCGCCGGCGGCGCGCGCCGCCGGCACATGGACGAGCCCGGCCAAGGCCATCACGACGATGGCCAGGCTGCGCAGAAATAGGGTCATGGGTATCCATCCTACCCGCCGGCGCCTCCCGGCGCGCGGCGGGCCAGGCTCGCGTCGGGTCAGGGCTCGACGATCAGGCGCGAGCGCATCTCCAGGTGCAGGGCATGGCAGAAGTGCGTGCAGTAGAACCAGAACACGCCCACCTTGTCGGCGACGAAGGTGACCGACTTGGTCTCCTGCGGGTTGGTGATGAAGTTGATGTTGTACTTCGGGATCGCCAGGCCGTGCGTCAAGTCCTCGATCTTGTCGAGGTTGGTCCAGACGATGGTGACTTCGTCGCCCTTCTTGACCTTGATCTCGCTGAGGCTGAACGTCGGTGCCTGAGAGGTGAGCTTGACCAGCACCTTCTTGCCATTGCGGGTGACGCCAGCCTCCTTGGGATCCTTCACCGCATTGGGGAAGTCGTTGATGTCGTACACCTGCTTCGGGCGCAGCAGGTCGCGCTTGAAGATGATGAAGTCGTGCGGCTCGCCACGCACCGGGTGGTCGGCCACATGCACCATCTTCTCGCCGGAGATGTCGACCAGCTGTTCGTTCTCGGGGTGCAGCGGCCCGACCGGCAGGAAGCGGTCCTTGGAGAACTTGCAACCCACGGCCAGCCACTTGCCGTCGGCCTTGACGGTCTCGGACTGAGAGGCGTTCACGTGGCCGGGCTGGAAGTGCAGGTCGAGCCGGTCGACCACGTACTTGGCGTTCTTGTCGCCGGCATGGAACTTGATGGCGGCGTCGACGTTCCACTTCACCAGCTGGCTGTCGAGGAACAGCGTGGTGTAGGCATTGCCGCGGCCGTCGAACGCGGTGTGCAGCGGGCCCAGGCCGATCTCGACCTCGGCGACGATGGCCTTGTCGAGCTCGGGAAGCTTGCCGTCGAACCAGTCGAGCACCTTGGCCAGTTCGATCACCGTGGCCGTGGGCGAGAGCTTGCCGGCGCAGATGAAGTACTTGCCGTCCGGGCTTGCGTTCACGCCGTGCGGGTTCTTGGGCACGCTCACATAGGCCGTCAGCGCCGTCTTCGGATCCTTGTTGGCTTCCTTGGTGCCGTCGACTACCGGCACCTTGCTGTCGCCTATGGTCTTGAACTTGCCGGCCTTCACCGCGGCCTCGATGCGGGCCACGTTGAAGAAAATACACGCATCGCGCTCGGCCGACATCATGTCGGCGAACACGGCGCCGTTCTCGGTGTTGTACTGATTGCAGGCGGCCAGCTTGCCGTCATAAGACGTGGCCACCAGGTCGCAGTTGCCGTCGATCAGCACCTGCCAGCGCACCTCCATCGACTCGGCGTCGACGCAGGTGAACAGGGCGCGGTAGGTCTCGGGCTTGGTCAGGTCGGCCGCCTTGCCCGACAGCGGGATGTGGAACTCGCCGCCGCAGAACACGCGCGTGGTGTAGTTGATCTTCTCGTCCACCGGGTCGCGCTTGTCCGGGAAGATGCCGTGGAAGCCCTGCACGTTGGGCAACTCGGTGATCTTGTCGCAGACGAAGTAGTCGAGCCGGATGCGGGCGATGCGGGAATTGATCTTGTCGTTGACCCACGCGTAGCGGCCGTCGTAGTCGCCATCCTTGTACGACGCGTGCGTGTGGTGGGTGTCGCCCACGGTGTAGCGCAGGCTGCCATCGGGTTTGGTGCCCATGACGGCCTTGCTCTCGTTGGTGATGCCCCAGCCGATGAGCGCGTCGGGCACGAAGCAGGGAATGCGGGTGATTTCACGGCCGGAGGGCAGACCCAGCACGCGCAGGTCGCCGGTATGGCCACCGCTCCACAGACCGTAGTAGGTGTCGAGCTCGCCCGGCTTCAAGTGCACATTGGCGCCAGCATGACCCGCTGAAGCGGCGGCAGGCGCCGATCCGGCGGCAGGCGCGGCGGCCGTTGCGGCGGCGGGCTTCTGATCCTGGCACGCGGCGAGTCCCACGCCGGCCAGGCTGGCAGCCGCTGCCGTGTTGAGGAACCTGCGGCGCGACGGCGTCTCGTGGGAGTCTGGGGCGCGGGTGTTGTTGTCGCTCATGGCATGAACCCTTCGTTGGGTGAGTTGCGTGGGTGCGGTTGTCTCGTCTTGGCGTCGTCTCGCACGCTGCGGCGGTCCATGCTCGGCATGGGGCTGGGGCGTGGCCCTGTGCGACACCGGGCGGCATGTTCTCGCCGCAGTTTCTGGTCAAACATGACGCAGATCATGAAACGCACTGGTAGTGACCCTGATGCGACACCCCGAGGGGTGTGCGGTGGTCCGATGCCCCCTGGCATTCCTAGAATTGCCGCACCGACTCGATGTAGCCCCGCGATACCCCGACATGAACACTCTGCACCCGACGACCGCGGCTGGCGTGGCGTCTCCCGCCCGCCGTCGCATGGTGATCGGCCTGGTTGCCACCGCGGCCGTTCAGCCGCTGGTCGTGCTGCCTGCGCTGGCTGCGTCCACAGCCAGGGTCGCACCGGCCGGCCGCGCCCTGATGGGAACCTGGGTGACGATCGAGCTGGCCCAACCGCAGCATCCGCACGCCGACCGCACCATCGCGGCCGCATTCGACGAGATGCTGCGGCTCGAGCGCCTGCTCAGCCACCACGACGCCAGCAGTGCCTTGTCCAGGCTGAACCGAGCCGCGGGCCAGGGGCCACAAGTCGTGCCGGCCGAACTGCTTGGGATGCTGACCCTGGCGCAAGCCGCTGCCGTGCGTACTGCTGTAACCGGCGAAGCGACGGCAGAGTCATTTCTCTGTGCGCTTGCGGCGCTGCTGCTGCGCCAGTGCGAGCAATTCGGCGTTGGCGGCCAGGATCTCCCGCACGGCATCATGGAAAACCCGTCCCGCTTCCACGCGCTGCCGCACCTCGTCGACCAACTCTTTGGGTATGTGCAGTGTGCGCTTCTTGGCCCGGACCATGAAGGTTAAGGTCCAGAAGGAGTGGCCGGGATCGGCCGCATGCGCGCAGTGGCAGCCCGGCTTGCCGCAGCGCATGTGGCTTTCCGAAAGCGAGCCGGGCAGCAGATCGTGGGGGACCGGGAAGAGCTGAAGCAGATCGGCCTTGCGTTTGCGGAGGCGCGCGGCCTGGGGACCGCGGGGCTCAGAGTAGGCGCCGTACATCTTGTGGTGCTAATACCACAAGTAAACGTCAAAACCAAGCCCAATCTACGAACGCGAAATTAGAAATCCGTGCGTTCCCAAGCGCAACCCTGCTCAGTAGGCGCGGCTCAGCGAAATTTCACCAGTGCGATTCCGAAACGGCTGGGTCAGCGGAGAGGGAGGTAGAAAATTCCGGCGGACCAGTCGGCGGGCTCAGAGCATTGGTCGAGGAGGAGAAGATCTGCGATGACGCGGCTGATGGGGAGCGTATCGGGGATGAGGACGACAGGTGCGCAGAGGGAATGCAAGCGGAGTTGGGTCCGCCGTGCGGAGACCATCGTGGAGAGGTCGTGTGAGATGAGGACGCGATGCTCGGACGTGGCGAAGCGGAGGAGCGTCAAGTCGTCGTGGCAGGACAGCCCGGGGAGGTCCTGAGCGCGAACTATGTCGAAGGTTGGTTCGTGTCGGAGCAGTCCGCGGATGATGGCGTTGCGGAGGTTTTCGTCAGCGAGCCACTTCACGGGTTGGCGCGCCGGGCCAAGAGGCGTTCCCGGAGGCCGGGCGGAGACCACTCGTTTTCGTTAGCCGAGAGGAGTGCGTGTTCGCTGGCGGAGCGTTGGCGGAAGTACTCGGACAATTCGGGGCCATGCTTCAAGTAGTAACCGATGACCTGATAGATCTCGGATAGCTGGAGGCTGGGAAAATCCTGCGCGATTTCCTCGGCGGTGGCGCCGCGGCTGAACGCGTTGACGATGACGTCCAGAGAGACGCGACTGGAGCCGACACGGTACACGCCGTGAGTGTCCAGGGCCAACGGGATTGAGTCCACGACAGGTGTGTTCATGACTCGACTCCACTGTAGCAGAGGATCGGGCGGAGTTCGCGGGCAAGCAGGTAGAAGAGAATGCCGAAGGAGCCGGCGGCGAGGATGATGAGGAGGAAGGGCCAGGCGGGGAGGCGGTGGCGGGGGGCGTCGGATGCGATCCAGAGGCAGGCGAGGAGGGCGAAGATGACGAGGTCGGTGAAGACCTGGGCGCCGCCCCAGGACTGGAAATGAGGAGTGATGATTCCGAAATAGCCGACGTCGGCGAGGGCGAGGGCGGTGAGGACGGCGAAGGCGGCGGTGACAGCAAGTAAGGCGGCGATGCGTGTGTTCATGAGATCGAGCATGAGGCCAGGGGCGTGCTGGGGGCAATTACCTGGGAGGTTATTGAACGGCGGCGGGCGCGGTGGGGAGAATGGGAGGGTATGGAACCAGCGGGGAGTGTGGTGGGGGAGCGGGCGGGGTTTGCCGGGCTGTTGCGGACGTGGCGGCGGAAGCGGCGGTGGTCGCAGATGGAGTTGTCGCTGGAGAGCGGGGTGTCGCAGCGGCACGTGAGTTTTCTCGAGTCGGGGCGGGCGCGGCCGAGCCGGGAGATGATCCTGCAGTTGAGCGAGACGTTGGAGGTGCCGTTGCGGGAGAGGAACTCCTGGTTGATAGCGGCGGGGTTTGCACCACTGTTTTCGGCGCGGGAGCTGGATGATCCGCGGATGGGGCAGGTGATGGGTGCGGTGCGGATGATGCTGGCCAACCATGAGCCCTTCCCTGCCCTGGCGTTGGACCGGGCGTGGAATGTGCGGCTGGCGAACGGGGCGTTTGAG
>JABWBN010000173.1 GCA_013360485.1 Burkholderiaceae bacterium
CGCAGGCCCGCGGCAACCGCCGCGCGCCGCACCGGCCCGCCCGGCGCCGACAACGCCATCCACTGTCTCAACCCCACCCGAAGGAGTCTGCGTATGAGTCTGTTCCATGCCGTGGTCTGGATCGACCACCAAAGCGCCCAGGTGCTGCAGTTCGATCCCGAGCATGTTCAAGCGCAGAAGGTGAAGGCCCACCACCACCACACGCGCCAGCATGCCAGTGGCGTGCGCACCGAGCATGAGTTCTTCGGCGCCGTGTGCGACGCACTGGCCGGCATCACCGAGGTGCTGGTGACCGGCTCACGCACCGCCCAGGCCGACTTCCGACACTATGTCGAGAAGCACCGCCCTGCGGTCGCGCCGCAGATCATCGGCTGGGAGACGGTGGATCACCCGACCGACAATCAGCTGGTGGCGCTGGCGCGCGCCTACTTCCTGAAGGCCGACCGCATGAACGGCACGCCGACACCGACCTGAGGCCGGCGTCGGACGCAGTCCCGGTTCAGCCCTGGGCCTTGACCTTCAAGCGCCAGGCGTGCAGCAGCGGTTCGGTGTAGCCGCTGGGCTGCGCCAGGCCCTTGAACACGAGGTCGCTGGCGGCCTGGAAGGCGGCTGACTCGTTGGCGCGTCCCGCCATCGGCCGATAGGCGGGATCGGCCGCGTTCTGTTGATCGACCACCTTGGCCATGCGCTTGAGGGTGGCACGCACCTGCGCCCTGCTCACCACACCGTGGTGCAGCCAGTTGGCCATGTGCTGGCTGGAGATGCGCAGCGTGGCGCGGTCTTCCATCAGGCCGACGTTGTGGATGTCGGGCACCTTGGAACAGCCCACGCCCTGCTCGACCCAGCGCACCACGTAGCCGAGGATGCCCTGGGCGTTGTTGTCCAGTTCCTGCTGCTTTTCCGCGTCGCTCCACTTCGGCTTTTTCACCACCGGTATCGTCAGCAGGCCTTCGAGCAAGGCGTCGCGCTCGGCGTCGACGTCGGTCTTCTCCAGCGCCTTCTGCACCTTGAACACATCCACCTGGTGGTAGTGCAGCGCGTGCAAGGTGGCGGCGGTGGGGCTGGGCACCCATGCCGTGTTGGCGCCGGCCCGGGGGTGGCCGATCTTCTGCTGCAGCATGGCGGCCATCAGGTCGGGCATGGCCCACATGCCTTTGCCGATCTGGGCTCGGCCACGCAAGCCGCACTCCAGCCCCACCAGCACGTTGCTGCGCTCGTAGGCCTGGATCCATACGCTGGACTTCATGTCGCCCTTGCGCAGCATGGGCCCGGCCTGCATGGCGGTGTGCATCTCGTCGCCGGTGCGATCGAGGAACCCGGTGTTGATGAAGGCCACGCGGTCGGCCGCGGCGGCGATGCAGGCCTTCAGGTTGACGCTGGTGCGGCGCTCTTCGTCCATGATGCCCAGCTTGACCGTCGCCAGGGGCAGGCCCAACATGCGTTCGACGCGGCCAAAGAGCTCGCTGGCGAAGGCCACCTCGGTGGGCCCGTGCATCTTGGGCTTCACGATGTAGACCGAACCACGCCGGCTGTTGCGCCGGCCTTCGGCGCCGTTGCCCTTCAGGTCGTGCAGCGCGATGGTGGTGGTGACGACGGCATCGAGAATGCCCTCGGGGATCTCGCGGCCATCGTCACCCCAGAGGATGGCCGGGTGCGTCATCAGGTGGCCGACGTTGCGCACGAACAGCAGCGAGCGGCCGTGCAGCACGACGTCCTCGCCGCGCGGACCGGTGTAGACGCGGTCGGCGTTCAGCCCGCGCGTGAAGGTGCTGCCACCCTTGCTGACCTGCTCGGTGAGCGTGCCCTTGAGGATGCCCAGCCAGTTGCCATAGGCCAGCACCTTGTCGGCGGCATCGACCACGGCCACCGAGTCTTCCAGGTCCAGGATGGTCGACAACGCGGCTTCGAGCACCAGGTCGGCCACGCCGGCGGCGTCGGTCCGGCCGATCGGGTGCTCACGATCGATGCGGATGTCCAGATGCAGGCCATGGTGCGACAGCAGAACCGCCTTCGGTGCGACCATTTCGCCCTGGAAGCCGACGAACTGCGCCGGGTTCTTCAGCCCGACGCGGCGGCCATCCTTCAAGGTGACGGCCAGGGCGTTGTCGACCACCTGGTAGGCGGTGGAACCGACGTGCGAGCCCTTGGCCAGCGGCGCGCAGCGGTCGAGCACATGGCGCGCGTACTCGATCACCCTGGCGCCCCGCACCGGGTTGTAGGCCTCGCCATTCGGGCCGGCCTTGGTGGCGCCGCCGTCTTCGGGCAGCGCATCGGTGCCGTAGAGCGCGTCATACAGGCTGCCCCAGCGTGCGTTGGCGGCGTTCAGGGCGTAACGCGCATTGGTGATGGGCACCACCAGCTGCGGACCCGCTTGCAGCGCCAGCTCGGCATCGACGTTCTTCGTCGTCGCGCGCACCTTCGCCGGCACCGGCACCAGGTAACCGATCTTCTCGAGGAACTTGCGGTACTTGGCCCGCTTGCGGATCGGGCCCGGGTGCGCGCGATGCCATGCGTCGATTTCGGCCTGCAGGCGGTCGCGCTCGGCCAGCAGGGCCGCGTTCTTCGGCGCCAGGTCGTGCACGATGGCATCGAACCCGGCCCAGAAGGCGGCGCTGTCCAGGCCAGTGCCGGGCAGCACGCTGTCTTCGATGAAGCGGTACAGCTCGGTGGCCACCTGGAGGCGGTGGCAGGCGGTGCGTTCGGTCATGGTGGTGCTCGGTGTCCAGGGTTCACATCGGGTGGGGTCGCGGCCTCGCACCGCGCGCCGACGCCATAGGGCCATGCGCAGACCCAGCGACGGTTGATTGCACTTTATTGCGAACTTGGTTCCGCATTCAGTGCATCGAACGCGATTGATTTGTGACCGATTCGTATGTAATCTCAGCGGATGGATCACCTCAAGCAACTCGAAACGCTGGTATCGGTGGCGGCCAAGGGCAGCCTCACGGCAGCGGCGCAGCACGAGGGTGTGGCGCCAGCGGTGATCGGGCGGCGCATCGACGCGCTGGAGGAACGCCTGGGCGTGAAGCTGCTCGTGCGCACCACGCGCCGGCTCTCGCTCACACACGAAGGCAGTGCCTTCCTCGAGGACTGCCAGCGCATCCTGGCGGACCTGGCCAGCGCCGAGGCCAGTGTCAGCGCCGGCGGCGTGAAGGCCAGCGGGCACCTGCGCATCACGGCTCCCGCTGGGTTCGGCCGCCGCCACGTGGCGCCGCTGGTGCCGCGCTTTCTGGAGTTGCATCCCGAGGTGAGCCTGTCGCTGAACCTGTCGGACCGCATCGTCGATATCGTCCACGAGGGCTACGACTGCGCCGTGCGCGTGGGCGATCTGCCCGACTCCAACCTGGTGAGCGTGCGGCTGGCAGACAACCGGCGCCTGTGCGTGGCAGCGCCTGCATACCTGCAGCGCGCCGGCACACCGCAACATCCCTCGGAATTGATGCAGCACGAGTGCCTGGTGCTCAGCTCCGAGGCCAGCCAGAGCCGGGGCTGGGCGTTCACCATCGACGCCCAGGTGGTCCACCTGCGCCCGCGCGGCCGGCTGGACTGCAGCGACGGCCAGGTGCTGCACGCGTGGTGCCTGCAAGGGCTGGGCCTGGCCTGGCGCAGCACCTGGGAGGTGGAGCAACACATTGCCAGCGGGCAACTGGTCGAGGTGCTGGCGCCCTTTGCGGCGCCGCCCAACGGCATCCAGGCGCTGGTGCCACAGCGCAAACACCTGCCGCTGCGGGTGAGGCTGTGGATCGACCATCTCAAGCAGGCCTACGGCGACGCGAGCTACTGGCGGTCGCCGCCCGGGGTTGGCTGACCCCGCCAGGAACGCGGGCGGCCGGGGGACCGACAATCCCGAGCCTCACCGCACTCTCGCGACGGCTGCGCGATGCTCGAAACCCTGCTGGCCTATTCCCACATCCTGGCGTTCCTGAGCTGGACCGTCTTCCTGACCAGCCAGACCGCGCTGGCCCGACCCGAGTGGTTCAACGCTGCCGTCGTGGCCCGGCTGGTGCGGGTCGACCGCATTGCCCTGGCCGCGGGCATGGTGGTGCTGGTCACCGGCCTGGCCCGCGTGGCCTGGGGCGCCAAGGGCCCGCAGTGGACGCTGGCGCAACCGCTGCTGTGGGGCAAGCTGGCGCTGTTCGGCTGGATGGCCTGGGACAGCTGGCGCGCGCACCTGGAGTACCTGCGCTGGCAGCGCACGTTGCAGGTGCACGGGCAGTTGCCTTCGGCCGCGGTGATCGACGCCCAGCGACGGCGCGTCATGCGCGCCGCCCACCTGATGATGTGGCTGCCGCTGCTGGGCGTGCTGCTGGCCCGCGGCTGGTTCGCCCGCTGACCGAGCAGGCCGTCCGCAGGGACGGCCTCACGTCCTCGCTCAGGCTTTCAGGCACTCACTAATGAACTTCTTGCGGTCGGCGCCCTTGAGCTGCTTTTCGCTGGCGCTGGTGTTGCAGGCTTTCATCTTGTCCTGCTGAGTCGACTTCTTGGCCGACAGGCATTCCTTCATGAACGCCTTGCGTTCGTCGCCCTTTTTGTCGCCGGCTTCCTTGTTGCATGCGCCCATCTTGCTTTGCTGGGCGGTCGGCGCCTTGGGCGCGCTGGCGGCGTCGGCGGCATGGGCGCTGCCGGCGGCCAGCAGCAGGGCGGCGGCGACGGCGGTGAGGTGCTTGATCATGTGAACTCCTTCCTCGTTGTGATCCCGGAGGATCCGGGCTTCGCCGGCGATTGGAGCAGAGCGCGTTGCGCCGGGCAATCCAACAACGTAGGGATGGGGCCTGCGGTGCACACGACCGCGACAGAAGGTGTCGGCGGTTGCTACAGGATGCGTCGCGGATGCGCCATGGCCTCGTGCGCGGCATGCAGCCGCCGCACCAGCACGCGGATGAACGCACCGTCGAACAGATGCCGAGTGCCAGCGCTCAGCGACTGCATCGACTCCGGCGTGAACGACACGGTGGTGGCCGCCTCGCAGACGATCACGTCGGCTGCGTGGGTGCGCAGGTCGGGGCTGGGTGCCAGGTAGGCCATCTCGCCCACCGAGGTGCCGGTGCCCAGCTGCGCCACCCGGGTGCCGTCGCGGTATACGTCGATCCGCCCCTGGGCGATGATGTGGAAGGTATTGCCCTGTTCGCCTTTGCGGTAGATCGCCGCGCCGAAGGCATGGCGTTGCCAGCGGGCGCGGTGCACGACCTCCCACAACTCGACATCGCCGAATTCGGCGAAGAACTCGAGCGAGCGCAGCAGGTTGAATCGCTCGGAGTCCAGCACATCCTGGGCCTGCGCCCGCGGCACCTCGGCGTTGGCCACCAGCGATGCCCACTCCTGGGCGAAAGCGTCCCAGCTGGGGTGGCGCTGCTCGCGGCTCTTGGACAGCGCCTGGCGCAGGATGGCATCCATGCGCTCGGGCACACCGTCGCGCAGGCGGGTCAGGGGCGGCGGCTCGGCGGTGTAGATCTGGTGCATCAACGCCGGCTGGGTGGTGGCATCGAACGGCGGTCGTCCGGCCACCAGGTGGTACAGCACCGCGGCCAGCGAATACAGGTCGGCGCGGGCATCGAGCGTGCTGCCGTCGAGCTGCTCCGGCGACATGTAGGCCAGCGAGCCGACCCGAAAGACCTGCGTGCGGTCCGACAGCGTGTCGAGCACGCTGCCGAAGTCGCTGATCTTCACATCGACGACGTCGTCGCGGTCCATCACCGCCAGGATGTTGGCCGGCTTGACATCGCGGTGGATCAATCCCTGGCGCGAGACATAGCCCAACGCCATCGCGCACTTGAACCCGATTTCGACGATCTGGTCGAGCGACAGCAGTGCGTTGGCACGACAGAAACGTCGCAATGTCACCCCCGGCACGTACTCCATCACCAGGTAGGGCATCACCGGATCGGGCACGGCATCGAAGATCTCGACCACGTTCGGATGCTGCAGCTTGCCAGCCAGCGCGGCTTCGGCATCGAAGAAGTGGCTGCGATAGTGGTGATCGGCGCCCTCGACCGTGTGCGCGGCACGCACCCGCTTGATGGCAACCAAGCGTTCGCGGAAGTCGTCGCGCGCCAGGAACACCTCGCTGGTGGCCCCTTCGCCCAGCCGCGACTGCACGCGGTAGCGCCCGATCCAGGCCGGATGGTCGGGTGCGGTCGGTGCGGCCAGAGGTGGTGCAGGAGCGGGCATGGACAGGCGGGGCGGCGCACGGCGCGCCAGTTTCGGATTCTGGCGGCGCCATCGGGGCCGGCAGTGGTCGAACAGCGAGGAAATTGCCGCACTACTCGATGACTCCACCGCTCGTCGCCCTGCCCCTGCGACGGGGCGAGCCCCTGGGGAGGACGCACGGGGCCCAACCGTAGAATCGCCCTCCATGATCCAAGCCAAGCAGGAGCTGCAGGACGCACTGGCCCGCGTGCTCGCCCAGATCGCGCCGGACGCCGCAGTGGTGGCGGCCTTCGAGTCGCCCAAGCAGGCCTCCCACGGCGACCTGGCCGTGACCGCTGCCATGCAGTTGGCGCGTGCGCACAAGCGCAACCCGCGCGAGCTGGCCCAGCAACTCGTGCAGGGACTGCGTGCCGAGCCGGCGGTGCAGCGCTGGGTCGCCGACATCGAGATCGCCGGCCCGGGCTTCGTCAACCTGAGGTTGCAGCCCGCGGCGCGCCAGGCGGTGGTGGCCGAGGTGCTCGATGCCGGCGTGCGGTTCGGCCGTCGAGCGGCCCACGGCAGGCGCCTGATGGTGGAGTTCGTCTCGGCCAATCCGACCGGCCCGCTGCATGTGGGGCACGGGCGCCAGGCGGCGCTGGGCGACTCGATCTGCCGGCTGTTCGAGACCCAGGGCTGGCAGGTGCAGCGCGAGTTCTACTACAACGATGCGGGGGTGCAGATCGCCACGCTGGCGCAGTCCACGCAGTGCCGCATCCAGGGCCTCAAGCCCGGCGACGCCCAGTGGCCCGACGCGGCCTACAACGGCGACTACATCGGCGACATCGCCACCGACTTCCTGGCCGGCAGTGCGGTTCAGGCCGATGATCGCCAGTTCACGGCCAGCGGACGCCCCGACGACCTGGACGGCATCCGGCAGTTCGCGGTGGCCTACCTGCGCCACGAGCAGGACCTCGACCTGCAGGCGTTCGGCGTGCACTTCGACCACTACTTCCTCGAATCGAGCCTGTATGCGCAGGGCAAGGTCGACGCCACCGTGGCCCGGCTGCAGGCCGCCGGCAAGACCTACGAGCACGAAGGCGCGCTGTGGCTGCGCAGCACCGACTACGGCGACGACAAGGACCGGGTCATGCGCAAGGGCGATGGCACGTACACCTACTTCGTGCCCGACGTGGCCTACCACATCGACAAGTGGGAGCGTGGCTTCGACAAGGTGATCAACGTGCAGGGCACCGACCACCACGGCACCATCGCCCGGGTCCGGGCTGGCCTGCAGGCCGCGGGCGTGGGCATCCCCCAGGGCTGGCCCGACTACGTGCTGCACAAGATGGTCACCGTGATGAAGGGTGGCCAGGAGGTGAAGATCAGCAAGCGCGCCGGCAGCTACGTGACCCTGCGCGACCTGATCGATTGGACCAGCCGCGACGCGGTGCGCTTCTTCCTGATCAGCCGCAAGGCCGATACCGAGTTCGTGTTCGATGTCGACCTGGCGCTCAAGGCCAACGACGAGAACCCCGTGTTCTACGTGCAGTACGCCCATGCGCGCATCTGCTCGGTGCTGGCCGAATACACCCGCCAGGGTGGCAACCCGGACCTGCGTGGCGCCGACCTGACTCGGCTGGCCGCCCCCACCGAGCAGGCGCTGATGCTGCAGCTGGCCGCCTACCCGGACATGCTGGCCGCTGCCGCAACCGACCACGCACCCCACGACGTGGCGTTCTACCTGCGCGACCTCGCTGCCGCGTTCCACAGCTACTACGCCAGCGAACGCTTCCTGGTCGACGACGCTGAACTGGCGCGGGCGCGCATGGCGCTGCTGTCGGCCACGCGCCAGGTGCTGGCCAACGCGCTGGAGCTCATCGGCGTGAGCGCGCCTGCATCCATGAGCCGCGACACCGCGGCGGAGGTCCCCGCATGAAGTCCCCCGCCCGCGGTGGTTTCGCGCTTGGCTTGATCGTCGGCCTGTTGCTGGGGCTGGGCCTGGCGCTGGGCGTGGCCCTGTACGTCACCAAGGTGCCCATCCCCTTCGTCGACAAGCTGCCGCAGCGCACCGCCGAGCAAGACGCCGCCGAGGCCGAGCGCAACCGCAACTGGGACCCCAATGCGCCGCTGGCCGGCAAGAACCCGGCGCGCCCCGCATCGGTGCCCGGCCCCTCGGCCAGCGGCAC
>JABWBN010000174.1 GCA_013360485.1 Burkholderiaceae bacterium
CTCCACCCAGTGGCGGTAGCGCTCCCAGCGCGGCACCGCCCGCGCCGCCAGCGGGCGCCACCGCGGCTCCAGGAAGTCCTCGAGCAGGCGCAGTGCCAGTCGCTCGTCGCCGCAGGCCAGCATCTGCTGCGACAGCGCCTGCCACTCGGCGCCGAGGTAGGCATCCAGCGGCCCGAATCGATCGACCAGGCTGGCTGCATCGGCACCGGTCAGCAGCGCCAGTGCCTGCGGGTTCACGACCACCATCAGCGCATGCACCGGCCCGGGGTTCACGCTGACCATCGGCCGCGTCAGCGGCCCGCCCACCGCCACCCGTGGCACCGGTTCGTGCACCGCCTCGTCGCCGCGCCGCACCACCACGGCTTCGCCCTCGAAGAACCAGGTCATCGCCCCCATCGGCGAGGCCGGAAACTGGTTGTAGCGTTGCGCCGGGGCGAGCGCGGCGGCCCGCGTATCACGCACGATGTGGGCCCGCACGCACGACGCCAGCGAGCCGCGCGGCGCCCACAACACGCTGCGCGCCAACGGATCGGGCGCAACGCTGACCGGCAACCGATCGGGTGATGGGTCTCCACCTGCAGTCACAGCGGACGGTGCCGCTGGCGGGATGCAGGCTGCGGTTGGGTCGGCCACGGGTGCAGTTTAGGCGCGCAGCCGGTCACGACCTGCGCGAACGGCTCGCGGTTCGACCCGGGCAACTGTCGGGTCTTCTTACAGCGCGGTCCATTGCCACGCCCCGGCATGCGCGTAACTTATTGAATTAAATGAGTTATTCACTATTGGCACGCAAAGTGCTATCGACCCCTCAGCATCGGCGCGGGTTGCCCGATGACAAACAAGCACTGAACTGGAAGTCATCATGAAACAAGTGAAACACGCAATTGGAGCAATCGCAGTTGCTCTGGGCACGCTGGGTGCCGCAGCCCCGGCTCATGCAGGGCTGGCGGGCGACTCTGTTTACGGCACGCTGTGCTTCAGCGTCGGAGCGTTCTGCCAATTCTGGAATCCGCAGAACGCGGTGGTCGGTGCGGGCGTCGAGTACTACTACACCGACGGCGCGAACGACGATTCGGCCGACTTCTCCGACACCCAGTTGATCATCACCGACAACGTCAAGAGCAACGCCAACGGATGGGTCATGACCTTCCAGATCGCCGATCTGCTGGGCGCGACGGTGATGGAAGTCTCCGACAACTTCACCAACGGCGGCGTCAGCTACTCGTTGGTCGGTGACACGCTCAGCCTGACCTGGAACGGCACCGGAACCACGGATGGTCTCCTGACCGCCGTCTACAACATCCGCACCACCGACGTTCCGGAGCCCGCAACGCTGGCGCTGGTGGGCCTGGCCCTTGCCGGCGCTGGACTGAGCCGCCGCCGCAAGCAGTAACGCCGAATGCCGGTCGGCGACCGGTATGGGTGCGTTGCACTGGCGCTTTGAACCCAAGGGCTGCCGCGGCAGCCCTTTTTCGTGGCCGGCCCCGGCAAGGCGCGCCTCGCCGCAACCCGAGCGGGCGCCGCGTTCCCCGGTTCAACCCCCGCTCAACGCCAACACGATGGCCACGAAGTCGTCGGGCGCGAGTGCATGGCCGAGGTCCCGCACACCGCGGCCGTTGACGAAGACCCGCATGTTCGGCCGCAGCTGCTGTTGTTCATCGACCACGCGAAAGCGCAGGCCGGGGTAGCGCCGGTCGAGGTCGGCAAAGAGCGCATGCAGCGTCCCGCCATCGGCCTGCACCTGCGATGCACGCGTGTAGGAGCGCAACGCGCTCGGTACCAGCACGTTCACGCGCGCGCGGCCACTTCAACCGCCTGGATCTCCGGCAGGTGGCGGGCAATGGGAGCCCAGCGCGCGCCGCCGTCGTGACCGATCCACAGCTCGCCGCTGGTCGTGCCCAGGTAGAGCGCCGGGCAGGCCAGGGCGTCGACGGTCATCGCCTGGCGTTTGACGGTCCACCAGGCCTGCTGCTGCGGCAGGCCCTGGTCCAGCCGCTGCCAGCTCGCTCCGCCGTCGCGCGTGCCATAGGCCGCGGGTCTGCCGCCGGGGCTGGTGCGCGGCCACACGTCGGTGCCGTCCATGGGAAAGACCCACGCGGTATCGGCGTCATGGGGGTGCACGACCATCGGGAAGCCGATGTCGCCCACTTCGGTGGGCATGTGACGGCCGATGCGCTGCCAGGTTGTGCCGGGCCGGTCGAGCCGGTAGATGCCGCAGTGGTTCTGCTGGTACAGGCGATCGGGCTGGCTGGGGCAGATGCGCACGCAGTGCGGATCGTGAAAGGTCAAGGTGCTGGCGTCGAACCCTTCCACCACCTGCATGCCTTCGACCAGCGTCGACCAGGAACGCCCGGCGTCGCGAGACTCGTGCACGCCACCTCCGGACATGCCGAACAGCAGGTGCGCCGGGTCGCGCGGGTCGACGATAATGGAGTGCAGCTTCGGGCCGTCGGGTGTGCCGTCCTGCACCGTGCCCATCCACTCCCGCAGTTGCGCGTCGTCGTTCACCGCCGGCAGCGGCACCCAGCTCGCGCCGCCGTCGTCCGAGCGGAACAGTCCCTGCGGCGACGTGCCGGCATACCAGGTATCGCGCTCGCTGGCATGGCCCGGCGTCAGCCAGAAGGTGTGGTCCACCGTTCGTGCCGGCAATCCATTGGTCGGCGGCGCAAAGGCCGGCGGCTGGCGCGCCTCGGCCCAGGTCCGGCCCAGGTCGGTCGATCGGAACACGGTCGGTCCCAGGTGACCCGTCTTCGCCGCGGCCAGCAACGTGCGGCCGTC
Source organism: Burkholderiaceae bacterium (assembly GCA_013360485.1). Lineage (GTDB taxonomy): Bacteria > Pseudomonadota > Gammaproteobacteria > Burkholderiales > Burkholderiaceae_C > Pseudaquabacterium. The sequence goes on from JABWBN010000174.1 coordinate 2,776, forward strand.
GCGCGGGTCCAGCCGCAGGTGGCTGATGTTGTGGCCCAGGAAGTGCGGCCCGTCGAGCTCCCAGGCCTCGCGCCGTGGGTCACCGTGCAGCAGCCAGGCGCCCTTGCGGGTGGACACCATCAGAACCAGATGGGTGGGCAATGCGGTCATGACAGTCGCTCCGAAGTCGACGGTGAGCGGGGCGGTGGTCGACACAGCGTGCCCACCTTCGAGGCCGATGCAGCGTCTCGCCTGCATTGGCGCCGCCGCCCGACTGCGGATCCTAGGGCAATGCAGCGATTCATGCAGGACGCGAACCGACTCCCCGCAGCCGCCCGTCGGACCCTGGTTCGGCACCCCCGTTGGCGCCGTGGCCCACGCGTCACACCTGCCCGGCGCAGGCCTGCGCCGCGCGGAATCGCCGCCCATAATGGCCCGCCATGAAGATCATGATCCTCGGGGCGGGCCGCATCGGTGAGAGCGTTGCCGAGAGCCTGGTCTCGGAGCAGAACGACATCACGGTGGTCGACACCGACCCCAAGCGCCTGGCGCTGTTGCAGGACCGGCTGGACCTGCGCGGCGTGGTCGGCAACGGCGTGCTGCCGGCCGTGATGAAGGACGCCGGAGCCGAAGACACCGACTTGCTGATCGCCTGTGCGCCGATGGACGAGACCAACATGGTCGCCTGCAAGGTGGCACACGATGTGTTCAACGTGCCCACGCGGATCGCGCGCATCCGCAGCGCCGATTTCTCCGACGATTCCGGCCTGATGGGCAAGCAGGGTTTCGCGATCGACGCCACGATCTGCCCCGAGGAGAGCCTGACCACCTACATCCGCAAGCTGATCGAGTACCCCGAGGCGCTGCAGGTGCTGGAGTTCTCGCAGAAGCAGGCCAGCCTGGTCGCGGTGCGGGCCATGGCCGGCGGGCGGCTGGTCGGCCACGTGATTTCGGAGCTGTCGCAACTGGCCCCGGGCGTGCCCATGCGCATCGTGGCGATCTACCGACGCGACCCGATGGGCTCGGAGCGGCAGGTCACCTGCGATGGCAGCACCCGGGTCGAGCTGGGCGACGAGGTCTTCGTCCTGGCGGCCAACCAGCACATCCGCGCTGCGCTCGATGCCCTGCACCAGCGCGACGACCCGGTCAAGCGCATCATGATCGCCGGCGGCGGACGGGTCGGCCTGCGGCTGGCGCGGCACATCGGCACCGACTGCCAGGTGAAGATCATCGAGTCCAGCGCCGAGCGCTGCGAATACCTGACGACACAGCTGCCCGACCGCACGCTCATCCTGCGTGGCGACTCCACCGACGAGGACCTGCTCGAGGCCGAGAATGTCCAGGACACCGACCTCTACCTCGCGTTGACCAACGACGACGAGGACAACATCATGTCCTGCCTGCTGGCCAAGCGCATGGGCGCCAAGCGGGTGCTGGCGCTGATCAACCGGCGTGCCTACGCCGACCTGGTGCAGGGCACCGGCACCGAGATCGACATCGCCGTGTCGCCGGCACAGACCGTGATCGGCGAGCTTCTGGCCCATGTGCGCCGCGGCGACGTGGCGGCGGTCTACAGCCTGCGCGGAGGCGCCTCCGAGGTGCTGGAGGTAATCGTGCGCGGCGACCGCAAGAGCTCGCGGGTGGTCGGCCGCCGCATCGAGGAGCTGCCCCGTCCGGGCGACGCGGCCATCGGCGCGATCGTGCGCACCGTCACCGACGGCAATGGCCACGAACGCAAGGACGTCCTCATCCCGCACCACGACACCGTGATCGAGAGCGGTGACCATGTGATCATCTTCGTGCCGCGCAAGCGCATGGTTCGGCAGATCGAGAAGCTGTTCCAGGTCAGCGCCACGTTCTTCTGATGTGCCACTGGACACGACTGCGCCGCCGCGCCCGCCCGGAAGCAGCTACCGCGCCCGCGGTCGGCACCGAGCACCGGTGCAAGCCGCCAGCGGCGTGGCGCGAGGGACGGCAACCATGACATCGCCGCTGGCCGTCGTCGGTCTGGTGGGCCGGATGGTGGTGCTGTTTTCGCTGCTGATGCTGGTGCCACTGGCCTTCGCGGTGGGCCGCCACGACGCCGCCGAGCAGGCCTTCGTCGCGTCGATCGCCGTGACCTTCGGAACCGGCGTTGCCATGAGCCTGGCGGCGCGCCGCTTCCGGCGCGAACTGCAGCCGCGCGACGGCTTCCTCCTGGTCGGGCTGACCTGGGCGCTGCTGCCGGCCTTCGGCGCCCTGCCGCTGTGGCTGGCGGTCCCCGGCATCGACGTCGCCACGGCCTACTTCGAGGCCATGAGCGGCTTTTCGGCCACCGGCGCCACGGCGCTGGCGGGGCTGGACGCGCTGCCGCTGTCGATCAACGTCTGGCGCTGCTTCCTGCAGCTGGTCGGCGGCCTGGGCATCATCGTGCTGGCGGTGGCCGTGCTGCCGCTGCTGGGTGTGGGCGGCACGCAGCTGTTCCGCGCGGAGACTGCCGGGCCGATCAAGGATGCCAAGCTCACGCCGCGCATTGCCGAGACCGCACGCGGGCTGTGGACGGTCTACTTCGTGTTCAGCACGGCCTGCTTCCTCGCCTACCGCTGGGCCGGCATGAGCTGGGAAGACGCGTTCATGCACATGTGCTCGACGATGGGCCTGGCCGGCTTCTCGTCGCACGATGCCAGCCTGGGCCACTGGAATTCACCGTTGATCGAGGCGGTGGCCGTCGTCTTCATGATGCTGTCGGGCATCAGCTTCGCGCTGTACTTCGTGGCCTGGCGCCAGCGTTCGCTGCGCGGGATCTGGCGCAACCCCGAAGCGCGCGCCTTCTATGGCGTGGTGCTGAGCGCCATCGCGCTGATCTCGGGCTACATCTGGCACCACGGCACCTACCCCACCTACCTCGAGTCGCTGCGTCACACGGTCTTCCATGTCGTCTCGCTGGCCACCACCACCGGCTATGCCACGCAGGACTATGCCCAATGGCCAATGTTCGCGCCGCTGCTGATGCTGTTGCTCGGCTGCTTTGCCACCTGCGCCGGTTCCACCGGCGGGGGCATCAAGATGGTTCGCGTGCTGCTGCTGCTGCTGCGTTCGCAGCGCGAGCTGGTGCGCATCGTGCACCCGAACGTCGTCAACCCGATCGTGCTGGGAGGCCGCATGGTCGATACCCGGGTGATGCAGAACGTGGTTGCCTTCATGATGATCTACGGCGCCACCCAGATCGGCCTGACGATGCTGCTGCTGTTCAGCGGCCTGGACTTCATCTCCGCCTTCACCGCGGTCATCGCCTGCGTCAACAACATCGGCCCCGGATTGGGTGTCGTCGGCCCGGCCACCAACTACGGCGCATTGACCGACTTCCAGACCTGGGTGCTGAGTCTGGCGATGCTGGCCGGTCGGCTCGAGTTGCTGAGCCTGCTGGTGCTGTTCACGCCGCAGTTCTGGCGGCGCTGAGGCGTCTGCACGACCTCGGTCGCCGCGCCGCGTGCCGGCTCAACCCGCCGCGTCGTAGGCCTGCCGCAGCCAGCCCGTGAGCATGTCGTCGACATCGGCGGCGCTGCTGATGCGCGTGGTGGCCTGGCACATGCCTCCGGGCGGCTGCACCTTCAGCCGCGGGTGTGCCGGCAGGTCCTTCGCGTTCAGCCCGATCTGCACACTGTCCTGGGTGGCGGGACCCACCATCGCGAACTGTTTCTTGCGCCGCAGGCTGACATAAGTCTTCTTCGGCGACTCCTCGAATGCGCCGAAACCCCGCACCCGCGCCATCACCGCCTCATGCAGCGGACGCAGTCCGGCCTTGGCGCCGGTGTAGAGCGTGGCCAGGGGATCGGCATCGGGATCCGGCACCGCCGCGGTCGGAGCACCACCACCCAGATCGGGCAGCGGCTTGTCGATGAAGTGCACCACCGTGTTCGCGTCGCCGTACCCGAGCTTGAAGCGCTCCATCAGCCAGCTTCGCTTCTCGCCATGCTTGCTGGCACCGCTGGTGGCCACGGCGGCATGCAGTTGCGCAATGGTCATGCCGGTGCGCGCCTGGATGTTGCGAAGCTGCGTGATGGTGGCAGCGATGGGATCGGCCATGGTGCAGTCCTCTCAGAGGTGGGGCGGTGGGGCTGCGGCATGCGCGCTGGCCGAACCGGGCAGGGGGTGCGACCGATGCGAGCCAACCGGCCCATTGGATGCTGACATGCACGCAATAGCTCTGCAAGAGACTCGGGATTCGGGGCACGGCCCGCGCGATCGGCCGCCATCGCATCGGGCGTCGCCGCCGGCATCAGCGGACGAAGCGGCGCCTGGCCTGCAGCATGTCGACTCCGTTCAATACAACGCCACCCGCCGGCGCCACACTGGCGCATCGCCATCAACGGCCCGTCCGCGCGGGCCCTGGAACCGATGTTGCCCGTGGTACTCAGGCAGGTCAGCCGGACCTACCATCTCGATGACGTGGAGGTGCCGGCGCTGCGCGCCGTGACCCTCGACGTGCGGCCGCAGCGCTTCACCGTCATCTCAGGCCCGTCGGGAAGCGGCAAGACCACGCTGCTCAACCTGGTGGGCTGCATCGACAGGCCCGACAGCGGCGAGATTCTGGTGGCCGGCGAGCCGGTGCAGCAGCTCGACGACGATGCACTGTCCGACCTGCGCGCGCGCCGCATCGGCTTCGTCTTCCAGAGCTTCAACCTGCTCAAGCGCACGACAGCGCTGCGTCAGGTCGAGCTGCCGCTGATTTACGGCGGTGTTGGTGGGCGGACAAAGCGGGCGAAAGGCGCGCTGGAAGCCGTCGGTTTGGGGCAGCGCCTTGACCACCTGCCGAGCGAATTGTCTGGTGGTCAACAGCAGCGTGTGGCGATTGCGCGGGCGATTGTCACCGAACCGGCGATCATCCTCGCCGATGAGCCGACGGGCAACCTAGACTCGCGCAGCGGTACGGAAGTGATGCAAATCTTCCAGACGATGAACCGTGAACGGGGTATCACCACTGTGTTTGTCACGCATGACCCCTGGATCGCGCGGCACACGAATCGCGTGATTATGGTGCGCGACGGCAAGATCGTTGCTGACCGCGCGGTGGCGTCGCCGCTGGTCGCGGGTGATGCCGAACGTCCGTCCGAAGCGGAAGAACTTGAAGGCATTTTCCGTGATGCCTATTATGGCGGCAAGAAAGAAGAGTACACCTGATCGGGTGTGGGTAGCGTGGTAGTGCGAGGACTCCAGACTCATGACCTTTTCTGAAGCTGTCCGTTTAGCGCTCGCCGGGTTGCTGGCGAATCGAATGCGCGCGCTGCTCACTACGCTCGGCATCATCATCGGCGTCGGCGCGGTGCTCAGCCTGATTAGTTTAGGGCGTGGTGTTGAGAATTACATCGCCTCTGAATTTGAAAGCATGGGTACGAACCTGCTGGTGGTGTTTGGCGCGGAGCCGCGCAACCCAAACCGCACGCGCATCGAACCGTTGACGACGATTGAGGCGGCTGATCTCGCCGATCCGTCCATCGCGCCCAGTGTTGCCGTCGTAGCATCAGATTATCGTTTGAACGGGACGATTGAGGCTGGCGACGAATCCTATCAAAC
>JABWBN010000175.1 GCA_013360485.1 Burkholderiaceae bacterium
CTACGGCCAGGACGAACAGGCCGGACACCAGGATACCCGCCGCGAAGGCCGTCACGATGAAACGTCGGGGAGGTGCGGTCACGATCATGTCGAAGTGACTGGGAATGAAGGGTCGCAGGCCTCATTATAACGAAATGCGCGAGAAACGCGACCTCGATCGCCTTGCTTGTCAGGAGTTTTTTCGCCGTGTTAGGCTCTCTTCATGCTTCCATTCCCTCCCCCCCCCACCGATCTCTTAGCCTTGTCCGAAGGGGCCATGGTCGAGTTCGTCCGAGAACGGGGCTGGCCGACCTATCGCGCCGCCCAAATTCTGCGCTGGTTGTACCAGGGTCGGGTCCGGTCCTTTGCGGAGATGACCAACCTGGCACAGAAGGATCGAGAACACCTGGCCGCCTCCTGCATCATTGGGCGCACTCGAACCGTTCAGACCTTCGCCTCTCAGGACGGCACCACCAAATTCGTCCTGACCCTTGCCGATCACACGAACATTGAATGCGTCCTCATCCCCGACGACGAACGACTGACCCTCTGCCTCTCCAGCCAGGTCGGCTGCACACTCGATTGTGGGTTTTGTCTGACCGGAACGTTGGGTCTCACCCGCAATCTGCGCCCCCACGAGATCGTCGACCAGGTCCTCCTGGCACAGGACCATTTGACGGCAGAACAACGGATCACGAACCTGGTCTTCATGGGCATGGGCGAACCCGCCCACAACCTGGACAACGTGCTGGAGGCCATCCAGCTCCTCGGCAGCGAGGGCGGCATCGGCCACAAGAACCTGGTGTTCTCGACGGTGGGCGATCCTCGGGTGTTCGAGCGCCTGCCTGTGGGCCGCGTCAAACCGGCGTTGGCGCTGTCGCTGCACAGCACGCTGCCCGAGCGCCGCGCGCAGCTGCTGCCGCGGGCGCCGCGCATCGATCCGGCCGAACTGGTGGCCGCTGCCGGTCGTTACGCCCAGGCCACCGGCTATCCGGTGCAATACCAGTGGACGCTGATCGAAGGCGTGAACGACGGCGACGACGAAGTCGAAGGCATCGCGCGCCTGCTGGCAGGCCAGTATGCGGTGATGAACCTCATCCCCTACAACGCCGTCACTGAATTGCCCTGGAGGCGGCCGTCGTGGGAACACGCGGCAGACATGGCGCGCCGGCTGCATCGACGCGGCGTGCTCACCAAGCTGCGCCAGTCGGCCGCCCAGGATGTGGACGGCGGCTGCGGTCAGTTGCGCGCGCGCACGGTCACGGTGTCGCCACCGCGCTTCTTGCTGGCGTAAAGCGCCTCGTCGGCCGGGCGCAGCCACTCACCCAGCGTGCCCTGGCCGTCCCAAGGCGCCGCAGCAAGGGCCACGCCGGCACTGAAGCGAAACGCGGGCACATCGTCGGCCAGATGCGCCGACTGCCGGATGCGCTCGAGCACCGCCTGCGCCTGGGTTTCGTCGGCGTTGTCGAGCACCAGCACGAATTCATCGCCCCCCAGCCTGGCGACGATGTCGCGCTGGCGCAGGTGCATCAACAACAGGCGCGCGGCCCGCACCAGCACGGCATCGCCGGCGGCATGGCCCTGGGTGTCGTTAATCTGCTTGAAGGCGTCGATGTCCAGCACGGCCACCGCCAGCGCGCCGGTGTCGGACGCCTGGCTCAAAGCGCGCAGCCGCTGCTCGAGGCCGCGCCGATTGGCCAGCCCGGTGAGGGAGTCGCGGGCGGCCTGCTCGGCCAATGAGGCCGCCTGCTCGCGGTGGTAGCGCAGGTCACGTTGCGCCTGTTCGATCTCGGCGCGGGTGACGAGGTTGTGGGCCTGGGCCTTGAGCTGCTGCACCACACGGCGGCGCCCGAGTGCCAGGTAGCGCTCCAGGCACACCAGCGCCTGCTCGGTCTCGCCGAGCTGCCGCAAGGCGCGGTACAGCGCGCGCTGGCAACGCAGTGCCGTGACGGCGGGCGCCCGCGCACCCATGGTCTGCAGCAGCGGCTGCAACTCGGCGCGCGCGGCGGCCGGATCGCTGCGCAGCAACGCCAATTCGCCCAACGAGCAGCGCACACGCCAGACCTGCGTCTCGAACTGGTGCAACTCGGCCAGTGCCAGAGCGCGGCGCAGACGGGCCTCGCCTGCCTCGTGCTCACCCAAAAGCATCAGGATGTCACCGGTATTGGCGTGGATGTACACGCTGTAGAAGGGGTCACCGATGTGCTCGGCCAGGGGCAACCCCTGCTCGGCGTCCACCCGCGCGCGTTCGAGCAGGGCGCGCGCCTCGGCCGGGTCGTCCTCGCGCAGCAGGTCGAAAGCCGTCAGGCCGACGGCGGCAAGGTTGTTGCAGGTGACGAAGCGCTCGACATCGCCCCCGATGCGCTGCGACAGCGCCAGCGCGTCACGCAGCAGGCGTTCGGCATGCCAGGGATCGCCCATGCGCTCGAAACAGGCTGCCAGCGCGTTGGTCAGCAACACCTGCAGCGGTGCATGGCCGCGATGCGTGGCCAAGGCCAGGCCGCTGCGTGCGGCGTCGATGGCGCCATCGAAGGCGGCGATCTCGGCGCCACCCAGAGCCATCCAGCGCAGCACCTGGCAGGCATCCTCATCGCGGCCGGACTGCCGCAGCACCGCGACGAATTCGTCGCCCTCGGCCATCAGCGCGTCGAAACGTCCCAGTCGGTACAGCGTACCGCCCAGCAGCAACGCCGTGCGCGCGAGCTCAGGCCTCGCAGCTGCGGAGAGGTCGACCGTGGAACGCAGCAGGTCCCAGGCCTCGCGCGCATGCGCGTGGCAGGGCATCAGCGCATGCGCGCTCCAGGCCGATTCGGCCCGGGCCAGGGCCTGCGCGGCGGCATCGTGGGCAACCGGGAGTGCGCTCAAGACTTCCTCTTGCGACCGCAACCGCCGTCGCGTCCATGGCGGACGCGCGTGGTACAGCGTGACGACCGCCATCTTGCGCCCAAAGCGTTGCATCGGGCTGACGGCCCAGTGGGGTATCGGCAGTCGGCGTGGGGACTTGAGGGCGACGGTCCGGTGGTCGCCGTGTGACGCGTTCAGACCATTGTTGCGACCAACTCCGCAATGGCCAGCGATGCCGTCAGCCCCGGCGACTCGATGCCGAACAGGTTGACCAGACCCGGCACGCCATGCTCGGCAGGGCCTTGGATGAGGAAGTCGGCGTTGTCCTGTCCGGGGCCGCGCAGTTTGGGCCGGATGCCCGCGTAGGCGGGCTGCAGGGCGTCGTCGGGCAGCGAAGGCCAGTAGCGGCGGATGGCTGTGTAGAAGCCATCGGCGCGGTGCGGATCGACACGGTAGTCCAGTGACTCCACCCACTCGACGTCAGGGCCGAAGCGGGCCTGGCCGGCCAGGTCGAGGGTGAGGTGCACGCCCAGGCCACCGGGTTCGGGCACCGGGTAGATCAGCCGCGAGAACGGTGAGCGTCCTGGCAGCGAAAAGTAGTTGCCCTTGGCCAGGTAGCCCTGCGGCACGGTTCCAGGGCGCATCCCCACCAGTTGAGCGGCCAGGGCGGGTGCGTGCAGGCCCGCGCTATTGACGACGATTCCGGCCATCAGCTGCATGGGTTCGTCGCCACCGACCTCGAGCACGATGCCATCGGGCTTGGCGATACCGCCGGCAACACGTGCGCCGAACGCCAGCATGCCACCGGCGCGCTCGAAGTCGCCCTGCAGCGCCAACATCAGGCCGTGGCTGTCGACGATCCCCGTGGACGGGCTGTACAAGGCCGCCACGCCGTGCAATGCCGGCTCCTGGGCGCGGGCGCTGGCGCCGTCCACCATCACCAGGTCGTCCACCCCGTTGCGCAGGCCGGCAGCGAGCAGGCGCTCGAGTTCGCCAAGCTGACCGACATGCGTCGCGACGATGAACTTGCCGCATCGGCGGTGCGGCACGCCCCGGCTGGCGCAGTACTCGTACAGGAGGTGCCGGCCGCGCACGCCCAGTGCGGCCTTGAGTGACCCGGCTTCGTAGTAGATGCCCGCGTGGATGACCTCGCTGTTGCGCGAGCTGATGCCGCTGCCGATCAAGGTCTCGGCTTCGAGCACCAGTGTCTCCAGCCCGCGTTCGGCCAATGCGCGGGCCACCGCCAGGCCCACCACGCCGGCGCCGACGACGGCGCAATCGACACGCTCCATGCTGGGTCTCACCCGAGATGATCCTGTCTCGGTTGTGAAGCGTGACACCTCACGCCTGGCGCGTCGGTTGAATTCTGATCCGTCAAACCACCAAGTAGCGCGCCAACTTGGGATGGGTCATCAGCGCATGGCACATCTACTGCATCTGCTGCGCGCCGCCCTAGTTCTTGCAACCACGCGCGGGGTCGGCCAGCGCCTTGACTGCGATGCCCACGGACTCGTTGTTCTTGCCCTTGGCCTCGCGGATGTAGAAGTCCTGAACCGGGTTGTGGGCCGTGGACATGGCCAGCTTGCCGCGCGGGCTGTTGATGATGGTCTTGCGCATGGCGAGAACGATGTCGTCGCGCCTGCTGATGTCGCCCCTGACCAGCGTGATGCCCGCGCCCAGCAACTGCGCGGCGTCGTAGCCCTGCACCGCGTAGACGTCGGCATTGGCCTTGTAGGTCAGCGCATAGGCCTTGCGGAAGGCTTCGTTGCGCGGGGTCTCGAGGTTGTCGGCATAGTGCAGCGTGGTGATCAGGCCTTGCGCCGAGGCCCCTTGCGCCTCGAGCGTGCCGTCGGTGAGGAAGCCCGTGCCCACCAGTGGAATGGTCTTGCGCAGACCGGCGGCGTCGTAGTCCTTGACGAACTTGACCGCACCGCCGCCGGCAAAGAACGCGAACACGACATCCGGCTTTTGTGCAGCGATCTCGGTGAGCAGGGCCTGGAACTCGACGTTGGGGAAGGGCAGCGTCAGATCCTTCATGACCTTGCCGCCGCCCTTCTCGAAGCCTTCGTTGAAGCCCTTGACCATCTCGTTGCCAGCGGCGTAGTTCCAGGTGATGGTCATGGCGCGCTTGTAGTTCTTCTGCGCGGCCACCACACCCATCGCGTAGCCGGGCTGCCAGTTCGAGAACGAGGTGCGGAAGATGTTCTTCGCGCACATCGCGCCGGTGATCGCGTCGGCACCGGCGTTGGGCACGATCAGCAGCGTGCCCGTCTCCTTGGCCACCCGTGCCATCGCCATGGCCACGCCGGAGTGCACGGTGCCCACCAGCACGTCGACGTTGTCACGCTTGACGAGCTTGTTGACGTTGTCCGTGGCCTTGGCCGGGTCGGACTCGTCGTCGACCTTGAAGTACTCGATCTCGCGGCCACCGAGCTTCCCGCCTTGTTCTGCGACATAGAGCTTGAAGCCGTTCTCGATGGCCGTGCCCAAGGCGGCAAATGTCCCAGTTGCGGGCAGCATCAAGCCCACCTTGATCTTGCCGCTGCCTTGGGCGGCGGCCGGCAGTGCCGCAATGAGCGTGGCCGACAGTACTGCGAGCGGGCTGATCATCAAGCGGTTCACCTTGTGTCTCCTGGCACGTTGTATTGGAAGAGCATGGAGGGCAGTTGCATGCGCGTGGCACACCCCGCCTGACCCTGGGTGATGCAACCGAAGCCGGTGGCGCCGAAGCAAGGCGGGCTGACGCTAGCACCGAGCGCGCAGACAAGTCAAGGAGAAACGGGTACATCGATTGCGTCGTGTGTATGCCGATTTTCCCTTCACAGAGCGACGGCAATTGTGTAGCGTTCACGGGTCGATGGGTCGTGGCTCTGCGGTGGTCGTGCGTCAGAACAGCGCATATCAGGTTAGAAGGAATGACACGTGTTTCGTAGTTGGGTGGCGACACTCGTCGCTGCACTGATCGCGCCGCTGGCGGCACAGGCTCAGTCCATGGGCGGCTTCATTCCGTCGGCTGTTCGCACCCACAGTCGGATGCCCCAGTGCATCTCGGTCGTGGCCGGAGGCCCAGCCGGGCCTGGCACGGGCGCGACGCTGCGAAACGACTGTGCGGTACCACTGACCATCACCGGCGTGGCGATGGGTGATGGGGCCGGCGGCGAGGTGAGACAAGTGCGGCTGGAGTCGCTTGTCTTCGACGGGAAAGGGCTGGAGCGCGCCGTGTTGTTCGGTGCCCATGATGGGCTGGAGTGTCGACTGGGTGCGCTGCCGCATCAGGTCGAGCCCGGTCCCGAACCGGCCTGCGGCACCGTCAAATCCTTGCCGTGCGCAAGTGCCAGACCGGTGCAGCCGCAGCGGACGACGTGCAAGACCCTGTCGCTCGGACCTGGCCAGTCTGTGCTCATGTTCGTACGTGGCCGATTCAGGATCGTCGGAACTGATGGGCTTCTGGTGGCCGGACAGGCGGGCGTCAATGTGAACGTCCCGAAGTGAACGCATCGTCTGCATGCGACGCGAGTACACCAGCACCGTGGTACCCGGACGCCTCAGCGAGCTGGACCATTCTGCTTACTCCGGCACTTGGCGCGCACTTGCGCATTAAAAAACCGTTACGCACGCCGCGCAAGTCTGTGCCGATTCTTTGTTGACCCCGACCGCTTCAAACACTATCGTGCGCGCCGACCGTCGTCATCGGCCGCGCGGGCAGCCGTCGACGCACCAAGCGCAGGAGGAACCCATGGCATTTGTGAACGAGTACATCCCCGAGACCGACTACGACAAGCACGATCTGCGCAGGGTGTGCAGCGAGCATAACCTTCCAAATCGCGGGCAAATGCACAGCCGGTCGTGGACGATCGATCGGGAAGCTGACGTGGTTCTACTCAAAGTGTGGGCGCACCCGCAGTCCGAGACCACCGGGTGGGCCTTCTGCTGGAGAGGAACTTGGATGTTCTTCGAGATGGCTGTGAAGCAAGCGCTTGACAACCCACTGGAGGACTCATGTTGGTCGCACTACCAAATCTTCGAGTTCAAGGTGCCGGAGGAACTGAGCGAACACAGTGAGCAAGTTGTGGCCGAACTGCGCCGAGCGTTCTCTGCCTATGCGGGCGGTGGCGTGTTCGGGACGCGCACGCACCGCCGGGCCACGGTCGATTTCGCAGAGGAGCAGTGACATGACCTACACGAGTGTGAGCGAAGCGCTCACAGCGCTGTCAGGCGTCGCTGCGAGCGAGGCTGACATCATCGCCTTCGTCCGTCAGCTCCCGGTCTCTGCCAGCGGCACGACGACCTTGCTTTACTCGGGGGTCATCGACGGAACCCCTGCATGGAAGATCGTCGAGGACATGAGCGACGACATCCGTCGCATCGACAAGACCGTGGCCTATACGGTGCTGAACTCGGAGGAATTCATCACGAAGGTGGCTCAAGCCTACGGGTTGACGTATGAAGCGTTTCAAGCCGAGCTGGACAACCGCGGCTCGACCCACCCCGCCAAGCTCTGGATGAACAAAGGCGGCAGCGGGCCTTGGGCTGTGGCGTCGGAGATGTTTGTCGAGGCCACGACCGGAGCGGTCAAGATCGTGACGACGGCGCCGCTTGCGGACAGCGTGTTGCTGAGAAACGAAATCCCCAAGCTGCTCGACAACCCGAACGTACCGACGATTGACGGTGTTCCGCGGACCGAGTGGGCGGCGCTGCGCGATTCGAAGGGATTGGACGCAGTCAAGCAAGCCATCGTAGCGAACTCCTTCGATCAGGTTGTTCTGAGCAAGCTGGGTATAGGCAATACCGAGAACTATCTGCACTGGACGGACGATGCAGCCCAAGTTGCGCGCGAAGACAAGGCGCTGGCGAAGGCCTATCTTGAGACGCTCGAGCAGTTGACGGTTGAGCAGCGCAGCTACCTGAAAGCCGGCGCCACGTCGCTCGAGGACATGGCGCACTCGCCAACAGCAGGTCCCGGTCTGATCAAGAAGCTGGGCCTGATCGCGCTGCCGCTGTCGCTGACCTTGGCGGCGCTTGATGCAAAGGCCGCAGTAGCCGAGGGCGACAACCCCCGCGCGTTCGAGATCATGAAGGAGTGGGCGATCGACGCCGCGGGCTCGTCGGTCGCCCAGGCTGCCCTGGGCGCAGTCGCAGCGCTCGGGACGGCAGCGCTTGTCGCAGGAGGAGCGATTCCCGCTGGATTCGCCGCCGCTGTCGTGGTGGGTGCGGGACTGTTTGGGGGCTTCTATGGCGGCGATGCCGCCGTTGACCTGTATCGATGGCTGCTTCGCGACGATAGCGCGCTGGGCGAGGTGGCCGAGGCCGTCACCACCCACTTCCGCGCCGCCTTCACCCTTCCCAAATGCGACCCCCTGGCCATCGACCTGGACAGCGACGGCATCGAGACCGTGGGGATCGGCGGCGCGCCGGTGCTCTTTGACCACGACGGCGACGGCCTGCGCAGCGGCACCGGCTGGCTCAAACCCGACGAC
>JABWBN010000176.1 GCA_013360485.1 Burkholderiaceae bacterium
TGCAGGCCATGGCCAGGGCCGCGGCCCAGGCACCCATGCGCTGGCGCAGCCCGGTGGAGCGCAAGCCGGCCTGCCGCGACGCGGCTTGCGTAGTGTGGATCGGGTTCATCATGGGAGTCCTTTCGATCGGTTGGGGCAGCATGCGGTTGGGGCGCGCCTCAGGCACTGGCTTCCTGCTGGGCCTCGGCGCGGCCGGACAAGCGGGCTTCGAGCAGATCGGCGTCGTAGGCGTCGCGCAGGGTCTTGGCCAGCGTGAAGACGCTGGAGATCAGGAACAGCCAGCACACCAGCAGGTAGGCCTTCCACACCGGCTGGATGCCCATGCGCCACAAGCCCCAGCCCGTCAGCGCCATGGCCAGCAGAAAGCCCCCCCACACCACCAGCTTCCACATCGGGCTGTCGACCCGGCGGTGTTGGTTGTCGCGGATGAACTTGGCCAGGGCAAATGCGGTGGACAGGCAGAACACGTAGCCCATCACCATGAACGCGCGGTCGATGTCGTCACCCGGCAGCCAGGCCAGGCCGATGGCGCACAGCGACGCCGACAGGGCGAACGACAGCCACACCTGCAGGCGCCAGGCGGCGGTGTCGCGGCGGATCAGGGAGGAGGTGCCAGGAGTGCTCATGGATGTGCATCGAGCCGGTGGTGAAACATGGCGCGATGGTGCGGCAAGCGCGGGAGCGGTTCAACCAGAAGCGACGCAGTTGCAGGAATTGAATCAATCGGTACCGCTGTGGGATACCTGCATGAGCAAGTGCGGCCTCTTCACTGGGCTCAGGCCACCCGGGCGACGCCGGCATGCCGCTCCGGGGGCGGTCGCAACATGCCCCGGCCGTGCCGCATCGCGTGCCGGTGTTACCGTAGCCGCCACATTCCCAGCCCGGTGCGCCGATGTCCACCACACAATCGCTGATCCAGGTACTCAAGGCCGAGCTCAAGGCCGCGGGCCTGACCTATGCCGCGCTGGCGCGCGAGCTGGGTCTGGCCGAGTCCAGCGTCAAGCGCATGTTCGCCCAGGGCGACATGCCGCTGTCGCGCATCGACGAGATCTGCCGCGTCCTGAAGACCGACTTCGCCGAGCTGTCTCGCCGGGTGGCCGACACGCAGTCGCTGCGCCTGGAACTCACGCCCGAGCAGGAAGCCGCCGTGGTGTCCGACCCCAAGCTGCTGCTGTGCGCGATCTGCGTGCTCAGTCAGTGGACGCTCGAGCAGATCGTGGCCACCTACACGCTCACCGAGCCCGAGTGCATTGCCCGGCTGGTGCAGCTCGACCGCCTGGGGGTGATCGAGTTGCGGCCGATGAACCGCTACCGGCTGCGGCTGGCCAAAACCTTCCGCTGGCGGCCCGACGGGCCAGTGATGCAGTATTTCCGCGAGCGCGTGGTGGGCGACTACTACAGCGGCGGCTTCGACGGCGAGGGCGAGATGCTGATGCTGGTGCACGGCCAGATCGGCCGCAGCCTGGCCACGCTGTTCAACGAGCGGCTGCAGCGCGTGGCCCAGGACTTCGCGCAGCAGCACCTGGCCGACCAGAAGCTGCCGCCCGACCAGCGGCGACCCTACACCCTGATGATCGGCATGCGTTCGTGGCTGTTCGCCGCCTTCCGTGAGCTCAAGCGCGATCCCGATGCCCCGCTGCCGGCCGCGTTCGCGGGCCGGCGTTTGCCGGCACCGGCCGAACGCCGCTGAGCCAGCATCCGGCTGCGGCCTCTACACAACCACCACCCACACCACGACGCCACGCGCCATCCCATGACCACCGTGTTCGATCCCCTGCAGATGGGCGATATCGCCCTGTCCAACCGCATCGCGATGGCGCCGCTCACGCGCAACCGCGCGCCCGGCGGCGTGCCCTGCGAGCGCATGGTCACCTACTACCGACAGCGCGCCAGCGCCGGCCTCATCATCACCGAGGGCAGCCCGGTCGCCCCGCTGGCCCACGGCTACCTGGACACGCCGGGGATCTACACCACCGAGCAGGTGGCGGGCTGGCGGCGCGTCACCGACGCCGTGCACGCCGAGGGCGGGCACATCGTGGTGCAGCTGTGGCATGTGGGCCGCATCTCGCACATCAGCCTGCTGCCCGCTGGCGAGGTGCCGGTGTCGTCCACCGCCCACGCCGCGCGGTCGCGCACGTTCACCGCCGAGGGCTTCGTGCCCACGTCCACCCCGCGCGCGCTGCGCTCGGAGGAAGTGCCGCAGGTGGTGGAACAGTTCCGCCACGCCGCCCGGTGTGCCCTGCAAGCCGGCTTCGACGGCGTGGAAGTGCATGGAGCCAACGGCTACCTGATCGAGCAGTTCCTGCGCGACAGCATCAACGACCGAACCGACGAATGGGGTGGGTCGATCGCGAATCGGGTGCGCCTGCTGCAGGCCGTGATGGCTGCCGTCTGCGACGAAATCGGCGGCGGCCGCACGGGCTTGCGGCTGAGCCCGGTCACGCCGGCCAACGACGCCGGCCAGGACAGCGACGCCCAGGCCCTGTACGAAGCCGCGGTGCGCGCGGTGGCGCCGTTGGGGCTGGCCTACCTGCATGTGATCGAGGGCCAGACCGGCGGCCCGCGCGACCTGTCCGAGCAAGGCGTGCGCCCGTTCGACTACGCCGCGCTGCGGCGCCTGTTCCCCGGTGCGTGGATGGTCAACAACGGCTACGACCGGTCGATGGCGCTTCAGGCCGTGGCCAGTGGCGCGGCCGACCTCGTCTCCTTCGGCAAGGGCTACATCGCCAACCCCGACCTGGTGCACCGGCTGCGCGAGGACGCGCCCTGGAACCCGCTGGACGCCGCGCGGCTGTATGGCGGCGGCGATGCCGGATACATCGACTACCCGGCGCTCGAGGCGTAGCCACCCGACACCACCCGGGGCAGTTCAGTCCGGCGCCTTGCGACCCATGCGCGAGCGGAACAGCTCGCGCAGGTTCACCTCGCGCGGGCCGGGGCGCAGCTCGATGGCATCGCCCGCGCGCAGCGTACCCGGGTGCAGCACCGCCAGGTAGGCCCCGCAATAGCCCGACTGCGCCATCAGCTTGGCGGCCTGCGCGAAACCCATCGCCGCATTGAACTTGAAGCACGGCTGCCGCGGTTCGCTGACCACCAGCTCGCAGTCGGGCAGCCGCAGGCGGTCGCCGATCCAAAGCCGGTCCTCGGTCAGTCCCTCGATCGTCAGGTTCTCGCCCAGCAGTCCTGGCGGCACCGGGTCGTCGTGCGCCGCCACCCGGGCCTGGGCACGCACCGTCTGCCAGAACGGCAGATGCTCGGCCGGATAGGCATACACCGCCTTGGCGAGCCCGCCGTGCACGGTCAGATCGGCCTGCTCGTCACCGGCCAGGCCCAGCGGCGCCACCGCCACCGCGCCCTGCACCGGCTGCTTGCCGATCGCAGTGAGCACCCGTTGGCCCTGGATATCCAGAGCGGTGGCTCGGGCGACGTTGACATGGCGGATGCGGGCGGACGCAGTCATCGCGAGGAGTGTCGCAAACTCCGCTGCCGACCCGAGCCGACCGGCAGGCGCCGATCCGTCGCCCACCCAATCCGGGCATCAAACTATGCGAAGTTCGCATAGTTATCCCCAGAGCCGGGTGGTTACGGCTTAATTACAGCCGTTTGACAATCCGCTACCCCGCCCCACGACACCCGCGCGTGCGGGTCGCGCCGTAACCGCGTGGTACCCCCACGCCGGACCCGCGCGGATCCACATTCGACAGCCACACCCTCCTCGCGTCAGCCGATCGAGCGGCATTGGTCCAGCCCCGCCCGTCCCCATGTGCGACCGAGGCTGAACCAATTCCGTTTTCTCGTATCTGTTCACTTCATTGGAGCCGTGTGATGAATCAACCCGCGCTGGAAGGGCTGCGCTTGAACGTGCCTGCCTACGTGAAGCACGCCAAGCTGGTGTCCTGGGTGGCCGAGATGGCCGCGCTGACCGAGGCCGCCGAGGTCTACTGGTGTGACGGCAGTCCGGCCGAATACGACCGGCTGTGCGAGCGCCTGGTGCAGGCCGGTACCCTGCGCCGCCTGAACCCGGCCAAGCGCGCCAACAGCTACCTCGCCTGCAGCGACCCCAGCGACGTCGCCCGCGTGGAGGACCGCACCTTCATCTGCTGCGAGAAGAAGGACGATGCCGGACCCACCAATAACTGGGTGGCACCGGCCGAGATGCGCGCACTGCTGCAGACCGGCGAGCGGGCGCTGTTCAAGGGCTGCATGCGCGGGCGCACCCTGTACGTGGTGCCGTTCTCGATGGGCCCGCTGGGCTCGCACATCTCGCACATCGGCGTGGAACTGACCGACAGCGCCTACGTGGCCGTGAGCATGCGCATCATGACGCGCATGGGCCGCCCTGCACTCGAGGTGCTGAGCGAAGCCGGCGAGTTCGTCCCGTGCGTGCACACGGTCGGCGCGCCGCTCGAGCCCGGCCAGAAGGATGTGTCCTGGCCCTGCAACCAGACCAAGTACATCGTCCACTACCCCGAAACCCGCGAGATCTGGAGCTACGGCTCGGGCTACGGCGGCAACGCGCTGCTGGGCAAGAAGTGCTTCGCGCTGCGCATCGCCAGCACCATGGGTCGCGACGACGGCTGGCTGGCCGAGCACATGCTCATCCTGGGCGTCACCTCGCCCGCCGGCAAGAACTACCATGTGGCCGCCGCCTTCCCCAGCGCCTGCGGCAAGACCAATTTCGCCATGCTGGTGCCACCGCAGTCGTTCGAGGGCTGGAAGGTCACCACCATCGGCGACGACATCGCCTGGATCAAGCCCGGCAAGGATGGCCGCCTGCATGCCATCAACCCCGAGGCCGGGTACTTCGGTGTCGCCCCGGGCACCAACACCCTGACCAACCCCAACTGCATGGCCAGCCTGGGGCGCGACGTGATCTTCACCAATGTCGCCCTCACCGACGACGGCGATGTCTGGTGGGAAGGCATGACCGCGGAGCCGCCGGCGCACCTGATCGACTGGCAGGGCAAGGACTGGACGCCGCAGATCGCCAAGGAGACCGGTGCCAAGGCCTCGCACCCGAACGCCCGCTTCACGGTGGCCGCGACGAACAACCCGGTGCTTGACCCCGACTGGGACTCGACCACTGGCGTGCCGATCGACGCCTTCATCTTCGGCGGCCGCCGCTCCACCACCGTGCCGTTGGTCACCGAGGCCCGCAGCTGGGCCGAGGGCGTCTACATGGCCGCCACCATGGGCTCGGAGACCACCGCTGCCGCCGCAGGTGCGCAAGGCGTGGTGCGACGCGACCCGTTCGCGATGCTGCCCTTCATGGGCTACCACATGGGCGATCACTTTGCCCACTGGCTGGCCATGGGGGCCAAACTTGCCGACTCGGGTGCCGAGTTGCCGCGCATCTATTGCGTCAACTGGTTCCGCAAGGGCGCCGATGGCAAGTTCGTCTGGCCCGGCTACGGCGACAACATGCGGGTGCTCAAGTGGATGCTCGAGCGCGTGGACGGCCACGCTGGCGGCGAGGACAACCTGTTCGGCATCAGCCCGCGCTACGAGGACATCACCTGGACCGGGCTGGACTTCAGCCGCGCGCAATACCAGAGTGTGATGAGCTTCGACCACGGCGCATGGACCACCGAGCTCAAGCTGCACGGCGAGCTGTTCGACATGCTGGGCGAGCGGCTGCCGCGCGAGTTGCTGTCGATCAAGCACCGCCTCGAGCACAAGCTGGCGAACTGACCCCTATCCGAAGGGGCGAGAAGGGCGGCCTCAGGTGCCGCCCTTCGTGTTTGTGCCGGCACCGCGACAATCGCCGCCGTGAAGCTGCAACTGCTGTCCGACCTCCACCTCGAGACCGAGACGTTCGATCCGCTGCCCGCGCCCGGTGCCGACCTGCTGGTGCTGGCCGGCGACATCGACGCCACGTGGGCCGGATACGAGCGCTTTGCCGACTGGCCGGTGCCGGTGCTGGTGGTGGCCGGCAACCACGAGTTCGACGGCCGCGAGTGGCATGAGGCCTGGCCGGCATTTCGCCGCCGCTGCGATGCGCTGGGCCTGCGCCTGCTCGAACGCGAGGCCTGCGTGGTCACCGCTGCCGATGGCCAGCGCGTGCGCTTCCTGGGCACCGTGCGCTGGAGCGATTTCGACGTGCTCGGGCCTGCCCGGCACGAGCGCGCCCTGCGCGCGGCGGCGTACTTCCAGCGCGAGATGGCCGCCACCATCGATGGCGCACCGTTCGATGCGCAGCAGGTTCGGCAGCAGGCCCAGGCCTGCCGGGCCTGGCTCGAGCAGGCGTTGCACGAACCGGCGGCCGGCGCCTGGGATGCCACCGTCGCCGTCACCCACTTCGCGCCCAGCCTGCGCAGCGCCGATCCGCGCTTTGGACCGCAGCCCAGCACCGCCAGCTTCTGCAACGCCGACGACGACCTGATCCCGCTGGCCGATCTGTGGCTGCACGGCCACCTGCACTGCCGACACGACTACACCGTACAGCGGCCAGGCGGCGGCCACACGCGCATCGTCAGCCAGGCCCGGGGCCTGGCCGACAAGGGCGAGGCGCATGGCCATGAGCCGGTGCGGCTGATCACCGTGCCATCGGGCGATTGATGCCCGGCAAGCCCGGGACCAGGGGGCATGCCACACTCGTCGCCCAGTCCACTGGCAGCAGCAAAGGAGCGCGCCCATGAAGATCCTCGTCCCCGTCGACGGCAGCCCGTTCACCAAGCGGATGCTGGCCTACCTGGCCGCCCACGACGAGTGGCTGGGTGGCGCCCACCGCTACACCGTGCTCACCGTAACGCCAGCCGTGCCCGCTCGCGCTGCCGCTGTGCTCGACAAGAGCGTGCTCAAGGCCCACTACGCCGACGAGGCCGAGCGCGTGTTCAAGCCGATCCGCACGTTTTTCGACAAGCAGAAGATTCCCGCCGAGTTCGTGGCCAAGGTCGGCCCGGCAGCCGATGTCATCGGCGAGGTCGCGACCAAGGGCCGTTACGACCTGCTGATGATGGGCTCACACGGCCACGGCTCGCTGGGCAACCTGGTTTTGGGCTCGGTCACCACCAAGGTGATGGCCCACTGCGAAACGCCGGTGCTGATCGTGCGCTGACCTGCGGTGCGCGCAGGCCGGTTCACAGTCTCTCAGGCCGCCTTGCGCCGCCGCGCGAGCAAGCGGCGCCACCAACCGTCGGTCAATTCGCGTGGCGTGCCGCTGGCCGCGTCACTGACCGGCAGCGGCGGCTGGTCGAGAATGAACTCCAGGCCGAAGGCGGTGCCCATGTCGGCTGGATCGGGCGCGCGCGTGGCCGCACGCTGCCGTGTGTGGCGCTGCCACCATGCACTCGTCGTCTGGGCCATGTCGCTCTCCTGCCAGGGGCCTGCCTGATTGCCAGTGTGGCGCGGCCCGCCATCGGCCGTCTGCGAAATAAGTCGGGATCGGGTGCGCCAATTCAGGCGTTGCCAGCCGCCCCCCTCGAAACAGGGGGCACCCAGACACGCCGAAATGCACACTCCGGGCCGGCTGACGTCACCTCGGTTGCGCGCCAGCGCCTCGATTCGGCGAGACTTCGCGCGCCCGTCGCCGATTGACCTGCCGTCCCCGCCATGCCCCGTCACCACGCCAAAGCGCACCAAACCGCCCGCCACGCCCGTGCAGGGCGATGGGGCATCGCACTGGCACTCGCCTTGGCCAGCACCGCGCCTTGGGCCGCGCCGGAACAGGCCTCGCGGTTCTACGAAGACGCCCTTCAGCGCTACGAGAAGAACGACCTGTCCGGCAGCGTACTGCAGCTCAAGAACGCGATCCAGCAGGACGGCCAGCTCCTTGCCGCCCACCTGCTGCTGGGCAAGGCGCTGCTCCGACAGGGCGAGCTCAAGGGTGCCGAGGCGGCGTTCGAGCAGGCGCTCAAGCTCGGCGTGAGCCGCGCCGAGGTGGCGCTGCCCATGGGCCAGCTCTACCTGTTGCAGGGCGAGCCGCGCAAGCTGCTCGACCTGGTCACCCTGCCCGGGCTGCCACAACAGTTGCACGTCGAAGCGTTGACGCTGCGCGGCACGGCGCTGTCGATGTCCGCCCAGCCCGCCCAAGCCTCGCAGGCGTTCGCTCAGGCCCGTACCCTCGATCCGAAGTCGCCGCTGCCGCTGATCGCCGAAGCCCCCCTGCTGCTCAAGAGCGGCGAGCGCGACCGCGCCCGCGCCACGGCACACAAGGCCACCGAACTGGCCCCCCGCAATGCCGCAGCCTGGCAGGCCCTGGGCACGGTGCTGCAGGCGCTGGGCGACGCGCCCGGCGCGCTCGCGGCACTGGAGCAGTCGATCACCCTCGATGGCCAGCTCGCCGAAG
>JABWBN010000177.1 GCA_013360485.1 Burkholderiaceae bacterium
CCGCCCAGCTGTGGCAGCGCTTTGTGGCGACGTGGCGCTGGCGCGTGGCGCAGATCCGCGCCGGGCGCTTCGAGCTTGTCCTCGAGGCGACGAGCGCGGTCGCGACCGCAGACTCCGAACCGCCGCCGGAGGCCATGGCCATCGAGACACTCAACGAAGCCTACAACGACTACCGCGCGCTCGCCGGCTGGAGCAACGCATGACCACGCCACGCAACGCCAAGATCACCTTCATCAGCGCCGGTGCGGGCAGTGGCAAGACACATCGCCTCACCGAGCTGCTGCAGGAAGAGCTCACCTTGCGTGGCGCCCGGCCGGCCGGCGTGATCGCCACCACCTTCACCCGCAAGGCCGCCGCCGAACTTCGTGAGCGGGTCCGCGCCCAGCTGCTGCAACAGGGGCGCTTCGCGCTGGCCAATGCCATGGGGCAGGCGCGCATCGGCACGGTCAACAGCGTCTGCGGCCAGCTCGTCGCGCGCTTTGCGTTCGAGGCGGGCCTGTCGGTCGAGCAGCAGGTGCTCGAAGAGGCGCAGGCCGCGCTCGTGCTCGACAGGGCGATCGACGCGGTGCTCGACGGACCGCAGATGGACACGCTGCTTGCGCTGGTCGAACGTCTGGGCCTGAAGAACGGCAGGAATGGCGACAAGGAAGAATGGAAGGAGGCGCTGCAGACCCTGGTCAACCAGATCCGCAGCAACGATATCCCGCTCGACCAGCTCGACGGCTTTGCCAAGGCGAACGCAGACGCGCTCCTGGCCCACTTCCCGACCCCCACGCACGAGGATCTGGATGCGGCCGTGCTGCAGGCGATCCGTGTCGCCATGCCCCAGATCGAAGCGGTCGCGGCAGCGGGCAACAAGAAGAACACCGCCACCTATCTCGCGCTCGTGAAGGACTTCAAGCGCGACCTCGAGCACAAGTCTGCACCCTGGAGCGCGTGGATCAAGCTCTCGAAGGCGGCCCCCGAAGCCAGCCTGCGCGCCACGATTGAGGCCATCTCCGCGCTTGCCGGCCGCGCCGCCGAGCATGCCGGGCTGCACGCCGACGTGCGGCGCTACCTGGCGCTGATGTTCGCGCTGGCGGGACGCGCGCTGGCGCACTACCAGACGGTGAAGCAGGAGATGGGCACGCTCGATTTTGCCGACCAGGAGCATCAGCTGCTGGGGCTCCTCGATCACCCCGAGGTGTCCGCCGTGCTCGAGGACGAGCTCGACCTGCTGATGGTCGACGAATTCCAGGACACGAGCCCGATCCAGCTTGCGCTCTTTCTCAAGCTCGCCCGCTTCGCGAAGCGGGTGTACTGGGTGGGCGACGTCAAGCAGGCGATCTATGGCTTTCGCGGCAGCGACACCGCGCTGATGCAGTCCATCCTGGCCGCGCTCCCCACGCTCGGCGGACAGAAGGAAGTGCTGCCGGCGTCCTGGCGCTCGCGCCCCGAACTGGTGAAGCTCGTCAACGCCGTCTTCGCGCACGCCTTCGCCGACACCCTCAGACCCGAGGAAGTGGCCTTGAAGCCCACCCGTGAGGACGACCTCCCCGGGGCGGTCGTGGCGAATTGGCTGCTCGGAGGCAAGAACATCGACGAGGAGGGCAGCGCGCTCGCCGCAGGGCTGCGCAGGCTCGTCGATTCGGGCCATCTCGTCCTCGACAAGGCGCAAAAGAGGATGCGCCCGGTGCGCTATGGCCACATCGCCCTCCTCGCCGCCTCGCACGAACGCGTAAAGACCTGGGTTGCGGCACTGTCGGCACAGGGTATCCCGGTGGCGACCGCACAACCCGGACTGCTCGCCACCCCCGAAGCCACCCTGGCGCTCGCCTGCCTGCGCCGGTTCAACGATGCGGGCGACACCATCGCCAGCGCCGAGATCGTCTCACTGACCGACGGCGCGGACCCCGAGCAGTGGGTTGCCGACCGCCTGCGTTATCTCGCCACCGGCGCTGCGCAAGAGCTCTGGCGAGAGGTGGCCATCGACGGCCACCCCGCGCACCCGGTGCTGGAAACCTTGCGCCACTTGCGCGCAGCGCGGCCGGTGCTCGCGCCCCGCGAAGCGCTGGCTACGGTCATGGCAGCGTGTGCGCTGCCGGCGATCGTGCTGCGCTGGCGCACCCGACATGGCGCAAGCGCCGACGGTGCCCGCGTGCGCCTGGCCAACCTCGAGGCCCTGCTCGCGCTGGCCGAGCAATACGAAGCGCTATGCCGCAGCGCGCAGCACGCCGCCTCGGTGTCGGGCCTCATCCTGTGGCTGGACGAAATCGCCGGGCAGGGCCAGGACATGTTGGCCGAGCCGGCCATCGATGCCGTCAAGGTGATGACGCACCACGCCGCCAAGGGGCTGGAGTGGCCGGTCGTGGTCCTCACCGACCTGGCCAAGGACATCAAGGACCGTCTGTGGTCGATCTCCGCACACACGGCCGCGCCGTTCGACGCGAACCAGCCCCTTGGCGCGCGCTTCATCCGCTATTGGCCATGGCCCTTCGGGCCGCAGCAGAAGCTGGCGGTCGCCGACGAGATCGCGCTGACCGACACCGCGGCGGCGTTTCGCGCGGCGGCGATCGACGAAGAGAAGCGGCTGCTCTACGTCAGCATGACGCGCGCGCGCGACCTGCTGGTGCTGGCACGCTCCAGCCGCAAGCCGTCGGGCCCCTGGCTCGATGCGCTCGAAGCCCCGTGGCTGCTGCCCGATCACGACGAAGAGCAGGGCGACCTCGGTGTGCTGCGGCTCCCGACCGGCGAGAGCGTGCGCGCCGAGCGCTGGATGCTGGAGCCGACTGGCGCGCACCCCGCCAACCCCGTCGACGAGGACGCAGCCCTCCATGGCTTCCCGTCGGTGACGCGAGCGTCGGTGACGCTGCCCTTGCACTTCAACCCCTCCAAGGCGCAGGACGGGCGTCCCGTGTCGGTCGTGGATCGATGCCGCATCGGCGAGCGCATTGCCGTCGCCAGCGGCGTGGACATGTCGGCGCTCGGGATGGCCATCCATGCCTGCCTCGCGCTGTCCTTCACCGACCCGCGCGTGCCGCTCACCGAGGGCGAGGTGTGCCAGCTACTCGAAGGCTTCGGCGTCACCGAGCACGTGCCGGCGGCCGATGTGCTACGCCAGGTCACCGCCTTGCATGGCTGGATCCAGCGGCGCTGGCCTGGCGTTCGCGCCCATGCCGAGTTCCCGGTGCAGTCCGTGATGCCCAACGGCCAGCTTCTTAACGGCCGGATCGACCTCCTGCTGGAGACGGCCACCGGCTGGGTGCTGATCGATCACAAGTCCAGCCCCTTGCCCGTCGAACGCTGGGAGACGCTGGCCGCCGAGCACGGGCCGCAGCTCTCGAGCTATGCCCAGGCGCTGGAGCGGGTCACGGGCCGGGCGGTGCAGGAGGCCTGGCTGTTCCTGCCGGTGGCGGGGGGCGGGCTTGCGCTGGGCTTTGGCTGATGCGCCCGCGATCGCAGGTCTGGCGTCGCCAGCGAACAGGCGGCTGTTTCGACAGACAGGTTCAGCCCGGGCGGTGGATAATGTCGGGGAAAGATTTAGCGACACAAAGAGTGTCGTGAAATTTTTTCACGACGCTAAGTGCAGTTAGTGTCGCTATCTGATCGTTGTGCGACAGGAGAGAGCGTGCCCAGACTCATCCCGACAGATGCCTTTGAGGCGGTGTTTGAAGCGATTGCCCACCTTTCTGGTGGTGCGAGCATTGAACAGATCGAAGAGAACCTGTCTGCGCCGCCCAACCGTAGGACGCTGCAGCGTTGGCTCAGCAGCCTGATTGCGCAGGGGAGGCTGCGCCGTGAGGGCCGGGGGCGCGCGGTCAAATACCTGCGCGCGAAGGGGGGCGATGCGCAGGCAGGCATCGCCACAAAAGAGACTGCCGCGACTCACGGCGAGACCCTCATCCCCCTGTCGCCCGGGGCGAAGGAGGTCGAAGCGCAGGTTCGGCAACCCTTGATGCTGCGTAAGCCCGTTGGGTACAACCGGGCGTTTCTGGATGACTACCGACCCAACGAGACCCCCTACCTCAGCCAGACGATTCGAGATGAGTTGCTGTCACAGGGGCAAGCCCTCAGCAGCAATGAGCCGGCAGGAACCTACGCCCGGCAACTGGCGCATCGGCTGCTGATCGATCTGTCGTGGAACTCCTGTCGACTGGAGGGCAATACCTATTCCCTGCTTGAAACCGAGAGATTGATCACTGTTGGCGAGGCAGCGTCGGGCAAGGACGCGCTTGAAGCGCAGATGATCCTCAATCACAAGGAGACCATCGAGTTCCTGATCGACTCGGCTGGAGAGATCGGTTTCAATCGCTATACCGTTCTCAACCTGCATGCCTTGCTGTCCGACAACCTGCTCGAGGACCCCACCGCCAGTGGTCGCCTACGCACGATTGCGGTTGGGATTGGCCAGACCACATTCCTGCCTTTGGAAGGGCCGCAGAGGATCGAGGAATGCTTCGATCAGGTTCTTGATACGGCCGCTGCCATACAGGATCCCTTCGAACAGGCGTTTTTTGCGATGGTGCATTTGCCGTACTTGCAGCCCTTCGAGGACGTCAACAAGCGGGTCTCCCGCCTCGCTGCCAACATTCCTCTTATTCAGCGCAATCTGTGCCCGCTGTCTTTCGTCGATGTCCCGCAGGTCACCTACATCAGCGCCATGTTGGGCATCTACGAGCTCAATCGCATCGACTTGCTGCGCGATGTATTCGTCTGGGCCTATAAACGCTCCTGCTCGCGCTACTCTGCCGTGCGCCAGTCCCTGGGCGAACCTGATCCGTTCCGTTTGCAGTACAGACAGCACATCAGCCAAGTGGTCGCGGCCGTTGTTCGTGAAAGCTTGAACAAGCCGGGCGCGATCAGTCACATCCGCCGCTTTGCGCAAGCACAGATCCATGCTCGGGATCGCGAACGTTTCATCGAGGTGGTCGAAACCCAACTGCTCAGTCTTCACGAAGGCAACATTGCCCGATACCGCCTGCGGCCGAGTGAATTCCATGCCTGGCGTGAGCGATGGAAGTGAGAGAGAGGCCAAGGCCGCCGCAGGTCGTCGAGATTGCGTGCGGACTCGGGGCTGTGCTCCCAGGCCGAATAGATGAAGGCTTCGTCGAGTTCCCGCCTGAATGACCGGTGCGTTGAGCAGCCACACGGGGAGCACGCGTCGCAGTCGCTCGGGGGAGCCGGGTGGGTCATGGAAAGTGATCCGGAAAAGGGGAAGCACATGATGACAGCTGGGGGCTGTCGTCCTCCCGTGCCGCAAGCTTGCCGCATCCGACAAGCCCGGCGCGAATTCTTAGAATCTGCCTGTCACTCACGCCAGGGCAGGTTCTCATGCACCAACCGATCGTCATCCTCGCCAGCTCACGCAAGAACGGCGGCATCTGCCTGGCCGGCAAGCGTCTGGGCATGGGCGAGTGGGTGCGCCCGGTCAGTGTGCAGCCAGGGCAGGCGTGGTCCGTGCGCAGCCTCCACCTCCTGGCCGGCTGCGTACCGCAAGTGGGCGAGCGCTTCGTGCTTCCGCTCGGCCACGGCGTGCCCGACGCATATCAACGCGAGAACTGCAGCGTCCGCTTCACACGCTGGCAAGCGGCGGGCCGCATGAGCGCGCGCGAGCTCGAAGGGCTGGCGGACCAGCCAGCCACGCTG
The DNA here is from genome assembly GCA_013360485.1 of Burkholderiaceae bacterium. Taxonomy (GTDB): domain Bacteria; phylum Pseudomonadota; class Gammaproteobacteria; order Burkholderiales; family Burkholderiaceae_C; genus Pseudaquabacterium. The sequence continues at coordinate 5,626 of JABWBN010000177.1, forward strand.
TGGCTCAATGGCTGGCAGAGCGTTCATGGCTGGAACGACCGCATCCCGGAGCACGTCGCCGCACAACGCTGCGACAGTTCGCTGCTGCTCATCCGCCCGGAGACCCTGCGATTCCGGCTCGACCAGGGCGGGGGCAAGCTCGCGCTGCGCGCGGTGTTCGACTATCGTGGCCAGCGCTATGACCTCAAGGTCACCGATGACCGGGTGTGCGGGCTGTGGATCGAGCGCCTTGCCGACGGGCACGACGGTCGCGCCGACGCCTTGCTGTGTGTCAGCCTCGGGCAAGCCTTCTACGATTACTGCTACAAGCTCGTTGCCAGCGTCATCGAACTCCCCCCACCAGGATCGACTTGATGAACCCTGTTTTTTCCATCGGGCATTCGGATCACACCGCCGAGACCTTCGTCGCGCTGCTCGCGCGTCACGGCGTGAGCGCGGTGGCCGATGTGCGTGCCGCGCCGTATTCGCGCCATCACCCGCAATTCTCCAAGGCTGCCCTCATCGCGACCCTGCGCGCCGCCGGCCTGGCCTACGTGTATCTGGGGGAGCAACTGGGTGGCTTGCCGTCTGCCCGTGTACGCAGCCAGATGCGTGGCAGCGGCTACGCGGCGATGGCCGCGACCGAAGCCTTTCGGGAGGGGCTCGTGCGCGTCGGGCAAGGGCGCGAGCGGCACCGCATCGCGTTGATGTGCGCCGAGCGCGACCCGATCGACTGTCACCGCGCCTTGCTCGTCGGACGTGCCCTTGCGGGCGTGGGCGTGGAGGTCGAGCACATCCTCGCCGATGGCGCCACCGAGGGCCACACCGCGCTCGAGCGCCGGCTGCTGGATGCGGCGGGGCGCAGCGAGGGTGGCGACCTGTTCGCCACCCCGACCGAGTTGCTCGACCTCGCCTATCTGCGCCAGGAAAGGCGTGCCGGTCTCGTCGATGAGGAGGAGGGCGCGGCATGAGCGCCACGCTGTATACGATCGGCTTCACGCGCAAGGGCGCCGAGCGCTTCTTCGGCCTGCTCACCGACGCGGGCGTGCGCCGTGTGCTCGACATCCGGGCGCGGCCGGATTCGCAGCTGGCGGGCTTCGCGCGCGGCCCGGACCTGGCGTGGTTTCTTCGCCGCCTGTGCAACATCGAATACCACACGGTACCGGCGCTGGCCCCCGGCAAACAACTGCTCGCCGATTACCGCGCCGGCACCGTGGACTGGGACGCCTACACCAGCCGTTACCTCGCCGAGCTCGACCCCCATCGCGCCCAGCAGGCGCTCGCCGCGCTCGATCTCGACCGTGCCTGCCTGCTGTGCGCCGAGGACAGCGCGGCCCAGTGCCACCGCCGACTGGCCGCCGAGTGGCTGCAGCAGCGGCAGCCCGGGCTGCAACTCGTCCATCTGTGCTGAGCCGGCCACCGCAGCGTCAGAACGGGATCTCGTCGTCATCCACCGCGGTCTGCCTGGGTGCGGGTTCATCGAGCCAGCTCATGTCGGCCGCCTCCGGGGCCTCGGGGACACGTCGCTCGCCCGTGCCGCCTAGCGTCAGCATCCGGCTGGCGACAATGACCGTCGTCTTGCGCTCGTTGCCGTTGCGGTCGCGCCAGGCATCGGTGCGCAGACGCCCCTCCACATAGACCTGGCTGCCCTTGCGCAACTGGTCGCGCGCGAGCTCGGCGAGACTGCCGTACACGGAGATGCGGTGCCACTCCACCTGCTCGACCGCAGCCCCATCGGCCTGGCGCCGTCGCTCCGTCGTCGCCAGCGACAGGGTGGCGACCGGCGTGCCGCTGGACAGATAGCGGACTTCGGGGTCCGCGCCGAGGTTGCCTACCAGCAATACCTTGTTCACAGAAGCGCTCATGTCTTCACCCCCGGTTTGCGCGCTGCGCGAATGTTGATGGTTGCGACCAGCGCCTGAGCGGCGGTGTGCACGGCCGGCGCAGCGTCGCGGTTGGATTTTGCCTTCACGTCGTCGAGCCCCCATTTGCCGTCGTCGCCACGCACCAGCGCAACGGTGGCCAGGCGCTCGAGCGTCCTCGGGTCGCGGGCGGAATACACCTGGGCGTCCTTGCCCAGTGTGTTGGACCAGAAGTAGTCGGCGATGCAGTGCGCCATGACCTCGCCCTCATCCGCGAGCGCCGCCTCGCTCGTCAGCGGGATCAGGCGCACGCCCTTGAAGGTCGCGTCGGGGCACACCGCCGCCCACTCGCGCCGGGGCGGCGGTAGCGCGCGCAGCCGGCAGTCGTCCTGCCATGCCTTGCGCAGCCACGCCCAGCCGCGGCGGGCCTGGTTGGGGTCGAGCCCGTGTGTCTCATGGCGGCGCAGCGCCCACAGGAACACGGGCGTGAGCTCATCACGCACGAAGTCCGCGGCCGGCTGACCCCCATAGCTTGCCTGTGACCAGCCTCGCCAGGCGGCACGGAACAGCGCCACCGGCACGCTGCCGAGCCCGGCCTTGGGCTGGCAGCACGCGGCGATCGCGCGCACGAAGGCAGGGGGCGGAGCGATGTCCATCTCGCAGGCCTGCAACAACTTCAGCCATGCGATGGCGCTTGTGCGTGAGCGTGCGCAGTCGTGGCGCTGGATCCACGCCGGTCCGAGCGGTGCGAACAGCCGATCACCATAGTCGAGATACAGG
>JABWBN010000018.1 GCA_013360485.1 Burkholderiaceae bacterium
AACAGCGGCACGCCCAGGCGCCCTTCCAGGTCGGACAGGCGCTTGCTGGCCGCGCCCAGCGCGAGGTGCTCGCGCTGGGCGCCGCGGGTGATCGAACGGGTCTCGGCAATGGCGAGCACGAGGTTCAGGGTGGTGAGGTCGAATCGCATGGGGGCACCGCCATCCACGGTTCACCCGACAGCACTGCGGCGCCGACGACGCCGGTTCAGTCGCGATCATCCGCGAAGGCTGCAGAGTCCGTTCACGGCAGTGATGAACAAAGCCTTCGCATTCTACGAAGGCATTTCCACGAAACGACGCTTCGACTCCCAGACCGCGCCGCTGTGTTTCGATTGTTCGTTCCCGGCGCCACCATTGCAACCGCCGGCACATTCGAGCGACATCGGATTGCGACGGCGTTGCGCGACGATGCGGGCCATCGAGACGCAACCAACACCCGAGGAACCGCGATGGGACTGATCGAGCGACGAATGATCCAGGCGATGAAGACCGATACCCTGCCCGGCCGCAGCCGCGAAATCGAGGAGATCTGCGGTCAAAGCGTGCCCTACGAAGTCGACTGGAGCTCTTTCGAGAGCGACGCCGGCGCACTGAACTTCCTGGACAACGTGGCCTGCCATCGCGTGAACATGGCGCTGCGCACCATCGCCACGGACGAAATGGGCAAGCAGGCGCTGCGCGACGGGCTCAAGCTCATCCGGCTCAAGAACGTCCCGGACGCCGTCCAGCGCCACCTGTCCTTCGAGCAGGGCGTGCTGGAGATGCACGCGCCGTGGGCCCTGGGTACCCAGGGCATGCACGGCGACGCCGCCATACGCGAGGCACTGCTGGCGCGGCTGTAGTCCCCAGCGCGGCAGTTGCGCCACGCACGAGGCCGCGCAACCGTTGTGACGTGGCGCTCACGTGGCCCGCCGTGCGCTCAAGCAGTGGTTGGCTAGACTGCACCCAGGTGGCGCTGCAAGAACGCGCGCACTCGCGCCCCCACTGCGTCCGGATCTGCACCGAAGTCCATGTGACCGGCAGCGGGGATAACGACAAGCTCGTGCGGCACACCCGAACGCGTCAATGCATCCGCCAGGCGCCGCGCCTGGTCAGCCGGTACGACGGGATCATTCTGGCCATGCAGCACCAGCGTCGGCGGCATGGTCGCGTCGAGCAGCAGAGCCGCACTTGCGGCACGCGCTCGCATGGGGTCGTCGCCGACCAAGGCACGCACGGACGCCCGTCCTTGCGAACGCAAGGTGGCCGCGTGAGTCGGGTCCATCGCCACTGTCAGGTCGTGCGGGCCGCCGTGCGCCACCACCACCTGCACAGCGCTCGACTGTTCGGCCCAGCCGCCCTGCCCTTCGTGCTCACGAGCCGACTGGGTGGCACCGAGCATGGCCACCAGGTGCGCGCCGGCGGAACCGCCTATCGCCCCGATGCGTCGGGCATCGACCCCGAGCTCGCCGGCATGCGCGCGCAGCCATCGCACGCCGCACTTGACGTCTTCGAGTTGCGCCGGGAACGGCGCGCCCGGCAGGAACCGGTACTCGACCGCCACGCCGACGATACCCGCCTGCGCGAAGCCGCGCATCAGCGGATGGTAGTCGCGGCGGTGCCCGGCCTGCCATCCACCGCCATGCACGAACACCATGGCCGCACGGGCAGCCGTTGGCGCACCGGCGATTGGCGGCAAGGCCAGGTCCACATGCAACTGCCGGCCGCCACCGCTGCAGGCCGGCACATCCAGCCTCCAGGTGGGCTCGATGGCCCGAGGCGTGCATGCCGTCAGCGACAGGGTGAGGGCCGCACCCACTGCAGCCAAGGGAACCACACCGGCACGGTGGCCGACTGCGCGCCGCACCGCCGTGCGGCAGCTGGACGTGAGCCGAGTGACTGACGGTGTCGTGCGCACGCCGCTATCCCAAAGCGGCGATCACCTCGGGCGGCGCCTGCACCAGCTCGATCAGCACACCCTCGCCACCGATCGGGAACTCGTCGCTCGCTTTCGGGTGGATGAAGCAGATGTCGTAGCCCGCCGCCCCTTTCCGGATGCCGCCGGGCGCGAAGCGCACGCCGTGGGTGCTCATCCACTCCACGGCGCGCGGCAGGTCATCGACCCACAGCCCGATGTGGTTGAGCGGCGTGGCGTGGACGGCCGGCTTCTTGTCGGCATCCAGCGGCTGCATCAGGTCGATCTCGACCGCATACGGGCCGGGCGCGCCCATCTCGCAGACGTCTTCGTCGACGTTCTCGCGCTCCGAGACGAAGCAGCTCTTGTCGCGCAGGCCGAGGATGTCGACCCACAGCGCGCGCAGGCGCTGCTTGTCGGGCCCGCCAATGGCCACCTGCTGCAGGCCGAGGATGCGAAAGGGCTTGGAAGTCATGACAGGGCTTCGCAAGGTTGGGACTGAGCGGCCACCGGCAGGTCCAGGCGCTGCAGCAGCGCGCGATCGGCCGCGGCGTCGGGGTTACCGGTGACAAGCAGCTTGTCGCCGTAGAAGATGGAATTGGCGCCGGCCATGAAGCACAGCGCCTGGATGCCCTCGCCCAGCTCGCGCCGGCCGGCCGACAAGCGCACGCGCGAGCGCGGCATGGTGATGCGTGCGGCCGCAATCACGCGCACCACCTCGAACGGGTCGACCGGCTCTTCATCGGCCAGGGGCGTGCCGGGCACGCGCACCAGGTTGTTCACCGGAACCGAGTCGGGCGCCGGATCGAGACTGGCCAGCTCGGCAATCAGGCCAGCGCGCTGCGCGCGCGTCTCGCCCAGGCCGACGATGCCACCGCAGCAGACCTTGATGCCGGCCTCGCGCACATGGCGCAAGGTCTCCAGCCGATCCTCGTAACGGCGCGTACCGATGACTTGGCCGTAGTGGTCGGCCGAGGTGTCGAGGTTGTGGTTGTAGTAGTCCAGCCCCGCTGCGGCCAGGGTGCGGGCCTGATCGGCGCTGAGCATGCCCAGCGTCGCGCAAGTCTCCAGGCCCAGGCCGCTGACTTCGCGCACCAGCTCCGCCATCTTCAGCAGGTCGCGCTCGTTGGGGCTGCGCCAGGCCGCACCCATGCAAAAGCGCGTGGCCCCGGCGGCCTGCGCGGCGCGGGCGGCGTCGGTCACGGCCGCGGGGTCGAGCATGCGGCTGGCTGGTACACCCGTGGGATGATGCACCGACTGCGGGCAGTAGCCGCAGTCTTCGGGGCAGCCGCCGGTCTTGACCGACAGCAGCGAGGCCAGCTCCACTTCGCCGCCGGGGAAGTGACGGCGATGCACCGCATGCGCCTGTTGCACGAGTTGCATGAACGGCTGTTCGATCAGGGCCAGCACCTGCTGGCGTGTCCACCCGGGCGTGGTCATGCGAAGCGCACGATGGGTTGATCCACGGCCAGGCTCTCACCCTTGGCGGCCAGCAGCTCGGCCACGGTGCCGTCTTGAGCGGCGGTGAGGATGTTCTCCATCTTCATCGCCTCGATTGTGGCCAACCTCTCCCCGGCCTGGACCGCCTGGCCCGGCTGCACGGCAATGTCGACCAGCAGGCCCGGCATCGGCGAGAGCAGGAACTTGCTCATGTCGGCCGGTGCCTTGAAGGGCATGACGCGCAGCAGCTCGGCCGCCCGCGCACTCATCAGCTGCACGTCCAGCCGCAAGCCGTTGTGCTGGACCCGGTACCACAGCCCCTCGCGCTCGATCTGGGCGACGAACGGCCGGCCGTTGCAGTGGCCGGCGGCCCGGATGCCGCGGAAGCTCCAGTCCTTCTCGATCGCGTAGATTCGATCGCCCATTTCGACCTTCACCCCGCCGTTGGCCACGACACGCAGTGGCACGTGCCGATGCGCCCCGCCCTCGCCCTTGACGACGCCGACGAAAGCCTCGCCGATCTGCACATGGTGGCCCGGCAACTGGCCGCTGATGCCGGCGGCACGATCGCGATAGCGGCGGTAGACGGCGGCGGCCAGCGCGACGAGGAAGTCCGGGTCATCGTGCGGTACGTCTTCGGCGCGGAAGCCCTTGGGATAGTGCTCGGCGATGAAGCCGGTATTGAAGTCCCCTGCGACGAACTTGGGGTGCGCCAGCAGTGCCGCCTGGAACGGGATGTTGCTCGAAACGCCGCGGATCACGAAGCCGTTGAGCGCCTCGCGCATCTTGGCAATGGCGTCGGTGCGGTCGACGCCGTGCACGATCAGCTTGGCGATCATCGAGTCGTAGAACATCGGGATCTCGCCGCCTTCGTAGACGCCGGTGTCCACCCGCACGCCGCCACCCTCGGGCACCGGCAGCGAGGCCTCCATGGTTTGCGCCGGCGGGTCGTAGCGCACCAGGCGCCCAGTGGACGGCAGGAAGCTGCGGAACGGATCCTCGGCATTGATGCGGCACTCCATGGCCCAGCCGTTGCGCCGTATGTCGGACTGCGCGAAGGCCAGCCTCTCGCCGGCTGCAACGCGGATCATCTGCTCGACGAGGTCCAACCCGGTGATGCACTCGGTGACCGGATGCTCCACCTGCAGCCGGGTGTTCATCTCCAGGAAGTAGAAACTCTGGTCCTTGCCGACGACAAACTCCACCGTGCCTGCACTCTGGTACCTCACGGCCTTGGCCAGCGCCACCGCCTGCTCGCCCATGGCCTTGCGGGTGGCCTCGCTGATGAAGGGCGAGGGCGCTTCCTCGATCACTTTCTGGTGCCGGCGCTGGATCGAGCACTCGCGCTCCCACAGGTAGACGACGTTGCCGTGCGCGTCGCCCAGCACCTGGATTTCGATGTGGCGAGGCTGCTCGACGAACTTTTCGATGAAGACACGGTCGTCGCCAAAGCTGTTGCGCGCCTCGTTGCGGCAGGCCGAGAAGCCCTCGAAGGCCTCCTTGTCGTTGAACGCGACGCGCAGGCCCTTGCCGCCGCCGCCCGCGCTGGCCTTGATCATCACCGGGTAGCCGATGCCCTTGGCGATCTCGACCGCTCGCTCGGGCGACTCGATGGCATCGTTCCACCCCGGGATGGTGTTGACCTGCGCCTCGTTGGCGAGCTTCTTCGAAGCGATCTTGTCGCCCATCGCGGCGATCGAGTAATGCTTCGGACCGATGAAGGTGATGCCCTCTGCCTCGGCCCGCTTGGCAAATTCCTCGTTCTCCGAGAGGAAGCCATAGCCCGGATGCACCGCCTGCGCCCCTGTGCTCTTGCACGCGGCAATGATCTTGTCGGCCACGAGGTAGCTCTCTCGGCTGGGCGCCGCGCCGATGAAGACCGCTTCGTCGGCCAGTTCGACGTGGCGCGCGTCGCGGTCGGCCTCGGAGTACACGGCGACAGTCTTGACGCCCATGCGGCGGGCGGTCTTGATGACGCGACAGGCAATCTCGCCTCGGTTGGCGATGAGGATCTTCTCAAACATGGTGGGTCTCCATCCGAAATATGCGTCGCATCGGTACAGTCTCAGCGCTTGGGTTCGCCGCGAAGCACGACACGGTCTATGAGCTGAACCTGGGCACCGCCCAGGCGAACCTCCAGCCACCGCAGCAGCGCGTCACGCTGATCCGGGCGCAGCAGCCGGTCGGCCTCGACCAGGACGACGGCCTGGCTGGCAGGCTGTCGCAACGGCGGGGCCGGTTGTGACGGTGCCGAGGCGGCGGTCCCCGGCACGGGCGGCGATGACGGCATCGCGCTGCTGTCGGTGCGCTCGCCCCAGGCCAGCGTGAGCGCCGACACTTGGGGCAACTGCGCCCTGACCTCGGCCAGCAACGTGGAAGTCAGGAGCGGAGGCGCCGCCGCGCTTTGCTCGACCAACGTCGTGAGTCGACCCTCGACCTGCAGCAAGCGGGCCTCGGTGAGCTGCAACTGCTGAACCACCGACTGGTCGAGATCACGCTTGATCTGGCTGCGCAAGGAATTGAGGTCCACCGGCTCGTCACCCGCCCGGCGCAGCTCAATGTGGCTGCCGGACTGACCTTCCGAAGCCATCAGTTGCTTGGCTGTCGCCATGACCCTTGCTTCGTCGACTTTGCCCACCAGCGTCAGCCTCAGCAAACGCGCCGGTGCATCGACCTGCTGCGCCACGATGCTCACGCGAGGGTCGGCCTGCAGTTGCCGAGCCACCCGTTCCGCAGCGGCCTCGAAAACCTCGTTGCCGACGAATCGATAGGCCAGCCAGACGCTGGGCGCCAACACGACCACGATTCCCAATGCGATGCCGAGCCGGTGCCGCGCACGGGTTCGCGGTTCAACCGAACCGCGCAGCGGCAGCGCCAGCATTCGTGTGACCAGCAAGGTGGCGAATGCGATGAACATGCCGTTGATCAGGAACAAGTACATAGCGCCTGCCACCATGTCCCAACGGCCGTTGGCCAGGCCAAAGCCGACGGTGCACAGGGGGGGCATCAGTGCGGTCGCGATCGCGACGCCAGGGATGACCGTGGAGACGTCTTTGCGCGTGGCGGCCACCATACCGGCAGCGCCACCGAAGGCAGCAATCAGGACATCCCACAGGTTCGGCGTCGTGCGTGCAAGCAACTCCGTGCCGGGATGCGTGAGCGGGCTGACGGCGAAGTACAGCGTCGAGGTCACCAGGCTCACGCCGGTGAAGATGGCCAGCGTGCGCGCGCCCTGGCGTATGAGGGCCAAGTCCTGCACCGCGGCGCCGTAGCCCATGGCCTGTATCGGCCCCATCAACGGCGACACGAGCATCGCTCCGATGATCACGGCGGTGGAATTGACGTTCAGTCCCACGGACGCGATCAAGATGGCGAAGAACAGCACCCACAGGTTCGCGCCGACGGGGTCGCTGCCGGCCCGAATGTCGGCGTCGATCACATCGGGGTCATCCTGATCCCGACGCAGGTTGAACAGGTGCTCGAGCGTGCGTGACATGGCCGCCGGGCGCCGATGCTCAGAGCGGTATGTTCCCGTGCTTGCGCCACGGGTTGTCGAGCTTCTTGTCGCGCAGCATCGCCAGCGAACGGCAGATGCGCTTGCGCGTCTCATGCGGCTGGATCACGTCGTCGATGTAGCCGCGCGCGCCCGCCACGAAGGGGTTGGCGAAGCGGGTCTTGTATTCGGCCTCGCGGGCCGCCAGCTTGGCCGGATCGCCCTTGTCCTCTCGGAAGATGATCTCCACCGCGCCCTTGGCGCCCATCACCGCGATTTCGGCGTTGGGCCAGGCGAAGTTGACGTCGCCGCGCAGGTGCTTGGAACTCATCACGTCGTAGGCGCCGCCGTAGGCCTTGCGTGTGATCACCGTCACCTTGGGCACCGTGCACTCGGCGTAGGCGTACAGCAGCTTGGCGCCGTGCTTGATGATGCCGCCGTATTCCTGCGCCGTGCCGGGCATGAAGCCGGGCACGTCGACGAAGGTGATCACCGGGATGTTGAACGCATCGCAGAAGCGCACGAAGCGCGCGGCCTTGATGCTGCTCTTGATGTCCAGGCAGCCGGCCAGCACCAGCGGGTTGTTGGCGACGATGCCCACCGTCTGGCCTTCCATGCGGGCCATGCCGACAACGATGTTCTTGGCGTTGTCGGGCTGGATCTCGAAGAAGTCGCCGTCGTCGACCACCTTGAGGATCAACTCCTTGATGTCATAGGGCTTGTTCGGGTTGTCGGGCACCAGGGTGTCGAGCGAGTGATCCAGCCGCTCGGCGGGGTCGCCGCTGCGGCGCACCGGCGGCTTTTCCTTGTTGTTCAGCGGCAGGTAGTTATAGAACCGCCGCAGCATCAGGATGGCCTCGACATCGTTCTCGAAGGCGAGGTCGGCCACGCCGCTCTTGTTCGTATGGGCGCTGGCGCCACCCAACTCCTCGGCCGTCACCTCCTCGTGCGTCACCGTCTTTACGACCTCGGGGCCGGTGACGAACATGTAGGAGCTGTCCTTGACCATGAATATGAAGTCCGTCATCGCCGGCGAGTACACGGCGCCGCCGGCGCACGGTCCCATGATCAGGCTGATCTGCGGGATCACGCCAGAGGCCATGACGTTGCGCTGGAACACCTCTGCATAGCCGCCCAGCGATGCAACGCCTTCCTGGATGCGCGCGCCGCCGGAGTCGTTCAGCCCGATGACCGGGGCGCCGACCTTCATCGCCTGGTCCATGATCTTGCAGATCTTCTCGGCGTGGGCCTCGGACAGCGCGCCGCCGAAGACCGTGAAGTCCTGGCTGAAGACGAAGACCAGCCGTCCGTTGATCATGCCGTAGCCCGTGACCACGCCGTCGCCCGGGATCTTGCTGTCGGCCATGCCGAACTCGGCACAGCGGTGCTCGACGAACATGTCCCACTCCTCGAAGCTGCCCTCGTCGAGCAGCAGCTCGATGCGCTCGCGTGCGGTGAGCTTGCCCTTGGCGTGCTGCGCGTCGATGCGTTTGGCGCCGCCGCCCAGGCGCGCCTTGGCGCGCTTGTCTTCGAGCATCTGCTGGATGTCATGCATGGTCAGGGACTCCTCGGTCGAATTCAGTGAAACAGGTCGAGCAGGCGGCGTGCGGCCACCGAGGCAGCAACGCGCCCGGCACGCACGTCGTCGGTCAGGCCCGGCAAAGCGGCTCGCACCGCCGGTTGGTGTCGGAATCGTTCCTTCAGGCCGGCGTCGATGCGCTCCCACATCCACGCTTGGTCCTGTCGGTGGCGGCGATCGGCAAACGCACCGCTGGCCGTCTGGAGTTCACGGTAGCGCGTGACGGCGGCCCAGAACTCGGCCAGGCCCTGGCCGTGCAACGCAGACATCTGCAGCACCTGCGGCTGCCAGGCATGCGCGCCGTGCGCATGATCGGGGTGACCCAGCGCGCCGGCGCTGGCCACCAGCCGCAATGCCGAGGTGATCTGGGCCCGGGCGCGCGTGGCTGCCGCTGCGTCCAGATCGGCCTTGTTGATGACCACCAGATCCGCCAGTTCCATCACGCCCTTCTTGATGGCCTGCAGGTCATCGCCTGCGTTTGGCAGCTGCAGCAGCACGAACAGGTCAGTCATGCTGGCCACCGCGGTTTCGCTCTGGCCCACGCCCACCGTCTCGACGACGACGGCATCGAAGCCCGCGGCCTCGCACACGAGCATGGCCTCGCGCGTCTTGTCGGCCACGCCGCCCAGCGTGCCGCTGCTCGGACTCGGGCGGATGTAGGCCTGCTCGCTGGCAGCGAGACGCTCCATGCGCGTCTTGTCGCCAAGGATGGAACCACCCGAGACACTGGACGACGGATCGACTGCCAGCACGGCCACGTGATGCCCCAGACCGATGAGATGCAGCCCCAGCGCCTCGATGAACGTGCTCTTGCCGACACCGGGTACTCCGGAGATGCCAAGCCGGAACGATCGCCCGGCTGCCGGCAGCAGCGCATTGAGCAACGCGTCGGCACGTGCGCGGTGATCGGTGCGCGTCGACTCCAGCAACGTAATGGTCTTGGCGAGCGCACGCCGCTGGCGCGGGCCGGGCTCGCCGCGCACCGCGTCGTACAGCGCCTGATCGGCGGCCTCGAGCATCGTTGGCACGTGCATGCAGTCAGGTGGATCGCGCCTTGCGGATCTGCTCGAGCACGTCCTTCGCGCTCGCCGGGATCGGCGTGCCCGGGCCGTAGACCCCCTTGACACCGGCGCCGTAGAGGAAGTCGTAGTCCTGGGCAGGCACCACGCCGCCGACGAAGACGACGATGTCGTCACCGCCTTGCTTCTTCAGTTCGGCAATGATGGCCGGCACCAGCGTCTTGTGGCCAGCAGCCAATGTGGAGATGCCCACCGCGTGCACGTCGTTCTCGATGGCCTGGCGAGCGCATTCCTCGGGGGTCTGGAACAGCGGGCCGATGTCGACATCGAAGCCGAGGTCGGCGAAGGCCGTGGCCACGACCTTGGCACCGCGGTCGTGTCCATCCTGGCCGAGCTTGGCGATCATCACGCGCGGACGGCGCCCGGCCTGCTCGGCGAAAGCGTCGATCTCTGCCTTGAGCTTGTCCCAGCCCTCGGCACTGTCGTAGGCAGCAGCGTACACACCGGTCACCTTCTGGATGTCGGCGCGGTGGCGGCCGAAGACGGCCTCCAGCGCGTCGGAAACTTCGCCCACGGTAGCACGCAGGCGGATGGCGTCGATGCTCAGGGCCAGCAGGTTGCCCTGCCCGCTGCGCGCCGCGGCGGTCAGCGCCTCGAGCGCGGCACGCACGGCGGCCGCATCGCGGTTGGCCTTGATGCGCTGCAGCCGGGCGATCTGCTGCTCGCGCACCTTGACGTTGTCGACTTCGAGGATGTCGACCGGGTCTTCCTTGGCCAGCCGGTACTTGTTGACGCCGACGATGACGTCCTTGCCCGAGTCGATGCGTGCCTGCTTTTCGGCGGCACTGGCTTCGATCTTGAGCTTGGCCCAGCCCGAGTCGACCGCCTTGGTCATGCCACCCATCGCCTCGACCTCCTCGATGATGGCCCAAGCCTGCTCGACCATGTCCTGGGTGAGTCTCTCCATCATGTACGAGCCGGCCCACGGGTCGACCACGTTCGTGATGTGGGTCTCTTCCTGGATGATGAGCTGCGTGTTGCGGGCAATGCGCGAGCTGAACTCGGTGGGCAGGGCAATGGCCTCGTCGAAGCTGTTGGTGTGCAGGCTCTGCGTACCGCCAAAGACCGCGGCCATCGCTTCGATCGTCGTACGCACCACGTTGTTGTACGGATCCTGCTCGGTCAGGCTCCAGCCGGACGTCTGGCAGTGCGTGCGCAGCATCAGGCTCTTCGGGTTGCGCGCACCGAAACCCTTCATGATGCGGCACCACAGCAGGCGCGCGGCGCGCATCTTGGCGATCTCGAGATAGAAGTTCATGCCGATCGCCCAGAAGAACGACAGCCGCCCGGCGAACTCGTCGACATCCAGCCCCTTGGCCAGCGCCGTCTTCACGTACTCCTTGCCGTCGGCCAGCGTGAAGGCCAACTCCAGCGCCTGGTTGGCGCCGGCTTCCTGCATGTGGTAGCCGGAAATCGAGATCGAGTTGAACTTCGGCATCTTCTGCGCCGTGTACTCGATGATGTCGCCGATGATCCGCATCGATGGCGCCGGCGGGTAGATGTAGGTGTTACGGACCATGAACTCCTTGAGGATGTCGTTCTGGATGGTCCCGGAGAGCTGCGCCTGCGGCACGCCCTGCTCCTCGGCCGCGACCACATAGCCCGCGAGCACCGGCAGCACCGCACCGTTCATCGTCATGGACACGCTCACCTTGTCCAGCGGGATGGCGTCGAACAGGATCTTCATGTCCTCGACCGAGTCGATGGCCACCCCGGCCTTGCCGACGTCACCGGTGACGCGCGGATGATCGCTGTCGTAGCCGCGATGGGTGGCCAGGTCGAACGCCACGCTCACGCCCTGCCCGCCGGCAGCCAGGGCCTTGCGGTAGAAGGCGTTGCTCTCCTCGGCCGTTGAAAAGCCCGCATACTGGCGGATCGTCCACGGCCGCACCGCGTACATCGTGGCCTGCGGGCCGCGGATGAAGGGCTCGAAGCCGGGCAGGGTGTCGGCATGCGGCAGGCCCGCGGTGTCGGCCGCCGTGTACAGCGGTTTGACGGTGATGCCTTCCGGCGTGATCCAGCTCAGCGCCTGCACATCGCCGCCGGGGGCTGACTTCGCGGCAGCCTGCTGCCACTGCGCCACGGTGGCTTGCGTGAATTCGGGGAGGTTCGACATGGCTGGGCCCTTTTCAACTTGCCGCGCATGATACATGATGCATAATTATGAATTCAAATCCTGCGCGAACCTGACACGACGGCCGGCGCCGGCCTCCGTGGCGGCGCTCGCAGCAGGAATGAATTCGCCCCGCCATCTTCGAACGCAGCAGGCCCGCTTGTCCACCGCCGTTTCCAACGTCGACGCCACGCCGCTCACCCCCCGTGCGCTATACCAGGAGGTGGCCGAACGCCTGCGCCAGCAGATCTTCCGGCGGGAACTCGAACCCGGCAGTTGGATCGACGAGCAGAGGCTGGCCCACGAATACGGCATCAGCCGCACACCGCTGCGCGAGGCGCTGAAAGTGCTGGCCGTCGAGGGACTGGTCACGATGAAGGTGCGCCGCGGCGCCTACGTCACCGAGATGTCGGTAGAGGACGTCCGGCAGATCTACCACCTGCTCGCGCTGCTCGAAAGCGATGCCGCAGCGACGGTCGCCGCCAAGGGCGATGTCGCGCAGCGGGCCGAGCTTGCGGCCTTGCACCAGCAGCTCGAAAAGCAGGTGCGCCAGCGTGACGCCTTCTTTGCCACGAACGAGCGCTTCCACCTGCGGTTGCTCGAGATGGCGGGCAACCGTTGGTCGCAGCAGGTCGTGAATGACTTGCGCAAGGTGATGAAGCTCAACCGCCACCACTCCCTGTTCAAGCAGGGGCGGCTCGCGGAGTCGCTGGCCGAGCACCGCGCGCTCATGCACGCGCTCGAGGCGGGCGACGCCGAGGCGACCCGCAACTTGATGCGCCAGCACTTCGACAACGGACTGGCCGCGGCATCCGGCTAGGTGCGTGGGCGGCAACAGGCTGCCTTCGGGGCTGTCCGGAACGTTCGGCCAAACCCTCGATCGGTGCCGATCGAGCACAGACTGCTAAAGTCCGCGCGGCGATGACCGATCTGGCTGTGATGCAGGATCGGGTGCGCAGTCGATGACCCGCCCGTTCGGGTCATGGGTCGGGCCAGGGCAGTCGGTGGAACCCGATCCGAGTCTCGAGACACCAGGCGGAGAGCCAGATGCCCAACCCGTTCGAAGCTGTCGAAGAACCGCGGCCAGGCGCAGCCGAGACCGGCGCTTCGGGTGCCGAGCGCCGCGCGGCTATTCGGCGCCCGCTGCGTGCGCAGGCCATGGTGCTGTTGCCCGGGTTACCGGGACGGCCCTGCAAGACGGTGGACATCTCTGAAAGCGGCATCTGCGTCACCATGGCAGAGGCGCTGGCCTCGGGAACCCATTGCCTGGTGGGATTCGAGTTGCCCGATCGTCAAGGCAATCGCAAACGGCATCAGGCCCGCGCGCGGGTGGTGCACTCGGTCCTCGCGAGCAACAGCGATGGGTTCAAGGTCGGGATGCAGTTCGGGGAGGTTCCCGACGCGGCTCTACTGGCGATCCAGGCCTTCGTGCGAGAGTGAATACCCTCAGTCGCCATCCCCGCAACGTGTGAGATTTGCACACTGATCCCCTGAACGAGGGGGGTTAAAGTCCGCTCCGGACGGCTCGATGAGAGCGTCGCGAGCTTGGCACCAAACGCCATGCCCTGGACCCGGCTCGGCAACTCGGACAGTGTCCGTGGTTGACCCGAACGGGCCGTGCCCCACCGTCTGGATCCCACAGGAGCGAGAAGATGTCGCAGAAGTTCAGCGCCCCCGCCCACGGCCAAGCCGACAGCGCCCGCCATTCGGTGCGCACAGGCTGGCTGCGACAGATCGTCGGGGGTCGCGGCGACCGGGATTTCACCCCGACGCGAGCGGACGGTTTTGCCGATACCGAGGCCCATGGGTTCCCGGATACCGAACCGCTGCCGTTGGCAGAGCTCCCCCACCATCGCCACGTTGCACCTGCGCTCGAGCGGGCCTGAGACCGCGCAACGAGCGCGGCCGGACTACCGGTCCGGCACTGCGTTTCGGCAGCGAGTGCCTGGCGAACGCCACCAACGGCCGCCCGACGCGCGAAGGAGCGCACTGAGGCGCCCCTTCCTGGCCGCGCCGGTGCTAACGGTCAGCGCTGCCCGATCGGCTTGACGTCGCGCTTGACCGATCCCACGAACAACTGCCGCGGGCGACCGATCTTGTATTCCGGGTCGGCGATCATCTCGTTGAGCTGGGCGATCCAACCGACCGTGCGCGCCAACGCGAAGATCGCGGTGAACAGCGCAACCGGGATGCCGATCGCGCGCTGCACGATGCCCGAGTAGAAATCGACGTTCGGGTAGAGCTTGCGGGCGACGAAGTACTCGTCTTCCAGCGCGATCTTCTCGAGCGCCATCGCCAGCTTGAACATCGGGTCGTTGCCCAGGCCGAGTGCACCCAGCACCTCGTGGCAGGTCTCGCGCATCAGCTTGGCGCGCGGGTCGTAGTTCTTGTAGACCCGATGGCCGAAGCCCATCAGCTTGACGCTGGAGTTCTTGTCCTTGACCTGCTTGATGAACTCGCCGATCTTCTCGACGCCCCCCTGGCGCTGGATGTCCTCCAGCATGTTCAGCGCGGCTTCGTTCGCGCCGCCGTGCGCCGGGCCCCACAGGCAGGCCACGCCCGCGGCGATGGCGGCGAACGGGTTGGTGCCCGAGCTGCCGCACAGGCGCACGGTGGAGGTGGACGCGTTCTGCTCGTGGTCGGCATGCAGGATGAAGATGCGGTCCATCGCGCGCACCAGCACCTCGTTGGGCTCGTAGTCGTCGCAGGGCGTCGCGAACATCATCCGCATGAAGTTCGCCGCGTATGACAGCTTGTTGCGCGGATACATGTACGGCTGGCCCATGCTGTACTTGTAGGCCATGGCCACCAGCGTGGGCATCTTGGCGATCAGGCGGATCGCGGCGATCTCGCGGTGCTGCGCGTTGTTGATGTCGGTGCTGTCGTGATAGAAGGCCGACAGCGCACCCACCAGCCCGGTCATGATGGCCATCGGGTGCGCATCACGCCGGAAACCACGCAGGAAGAACTGCATCTGCTCGTTGACCATGGTGTGGTTGGTCACGCGCGCGGTGAAATCAACCTTCTGCTTCTCGTTGGGCAGGTCTCCGTACAGCAGCAGGTGGCAGGTTTCGAGGAAGTCGCAGTTCACTGCCAGCTGCTCGATCGGGTAGCCGCGATACAGCAGCTCGCCCTTGTCGCCGTCGATGTAGGTGATCGTGGAGTTGCACGATGCGGTCGACAGGAAGCCCGGGTCGTAGGTGAACTTGCCGGTCTGGCCATACAACTTGCGGATGTCGATCACATCGGGACCGATGGAACCCTTGTAGATCGGCAGTTCCATGCTGGGGCTGCCGTCGGAGAACGACAGGGTGGCTTTCACGTCGGAGGGGGTCATGGGCATTCCCTTTCTGGTCAATCTCGTTGCGGTGCCGCAGCAGGACGCTCGCGCAGCATGCCAAGTACGTCGATCACCTCGGGCGCCGCCAGCGCGCCCTCGGGCTCCCGGCGCCGCAGCAGCAGGTCGAGCAAATCGTTATCGGCCAGGTCCATCAGCTGCTGTAGCCCCGCCGCATGCCGCACCGTCAGTGCAGCCTCATGGCGCTTGAAGAACCGCTCGATGAACAAGTCGTTCTCGAGCAGGCCGCGCCGGCAGCGCCAACGCAGCCGGCTCAAGGCGGTGCTGTCGAGCAAGGCGTCGCCCGCACCACAGGATCCGCGCGGTCCCGACGAACTCGGTCCACTGGGGACGGCCTCCTGTAAAGCAGGCACCACAGGCGCGGCGAGGCTGCGATTCATACCGTACGCCGGACCATCAGTTCCTTGATCTTGCCGATGGCCCGGGTCGGGTTGAGACCCTTGGGGCAGACATCGACGCAGTTCATGATGGTGTGGCAGCGGAACAGCCGGTACGGATCTTCCAGGTTGTCCAGCCGCTCGCCCGTGGCCTGGTCGCGGCTGTCGGCAATGAAGCGATAGGCCTGCAGCAAACCGGCCGGGCCGACGAACTTGTCGGGGTTCCACCAGAAGCTCGGGCAGCTCGTGGAGCAGCTGGCGCACAGGATGCACTCGTACAACCCGTTGAGCTCGTCGCGCTCCTCGGGCGACTGCAAGCGCTCCTTCTCGGGTGGCGGCGTGTCGTTGACGAGGTAAGGCTTGATGCTGTGGTACTGCTTGAAGAACAGCGTCATGTCCACGATCAGGTCGCGGATGACGGGCAGCCCCGGCAGCGGCTTGAGCACGATCGGGTCCTTCAGATCGCGCATGTTGGTCAGGCACGCGAGCCCGTTCTTGCCATTGATGTTCATGGCATCGGAGCCGCACACGCCCTCGCGGCACGAGCGACGGAAGCTGAGCGTGGGGTCGACCGACTTCAGCTTCAGCAGCGCATCGAGCAGCATGCGCTCGGAGCCGTCGAGCTCGACCTCGAGGGTCTGCATGTAGGGCTTGGCATCCTTATCGGGATCGTAGCGGTAGATCTGGAAAGTGCGTTTGGCCATGACTTGCGATCCCGATGTCAGAACGTGCGAACCTTCGGCGGCACACTGTCCACCGTGAGTGGCTTGAGATTCACCGGCTTGTAGGCCAGTCGGTTGCCCTGTGAATACCACAGCGTGTGCTTCATCCACTCGGCGTCGTTGCGGCCCAGCGGACACTGCGGGTCATCGGCACCGCGCTCATAGTCCTTCACGGTGTGCGCCCCGCGGCACTCGTGGCGCGCCGCCGCCGACTCGATCGTGGCCTGGGCCACCTCGATCAGGTTCTCGACTTCCAGTGCCTCGATGCGTGCGGTGTTGAACACCTTGCTCTTGTCTTTGAGCGTGATGCCGGCCACGCGCTCGCGCAGCGCGGCGATCTTCTTCGTGCCCTCGTCCATGGTGGCCTGTGTACGGAACACGCCGGCGTGCTTTTGCATCGTGTCGCGCAGGTCGTTGGCCACGTCCTGCGCATACTCGCCGGCGTTGGAAGCGTCGAGCTTGGCGATGCGGGCCAGCGAATAGTCGGCCGCGTCGGCTGGCAGCGGCTTGTGGGCACGCGACTCCTTGGCCAGTTGCTCGACGATGTGGTTGCCCGCCGCGCGTCCGAACACCAGCAGGTCGAGCAGCGAATTGGTTCCCAGGCGGTTGGCGCCGTGCACGCTGACGCATGCGCACTCGCCCACCGCGTACAGCCCGTTGACGATGGAACGCGGGTCGCCGTCGCGGGGCACGACGACCTGACCGGTGATGCTGGCCGGAATGCCGCCCATCTGGTAGTGCAACGTCGGCACCACGGGAATCGGCTCCTTGGTGATGTCGACATTGGCAAAGTTGTGGCCAATCTCGAACACGCTCGGCAGCCGCTTGAGAATGGTGTCGCCGCCCAGGTGGGTCATATCGAGATTGATGTAGTCCTTGTTCGGACCGCAACCTCGCCCTTCCTTGATCTCCTGGTCCATGCAGCGCGAAACGAAGTCGCGCGGAGCCAAGTCCTTCAGCGTCGGCGCGTAGCGTTCCATGAAGCGCTCGCCGTTGACGTTGCGCAGAATCGCGCCCTCGCCACGGCAGCCTTCGGTGAGCAGCACCCCTGCGTTGTGCACGCCGGTGGGGTGGAACTGCCAGAACTCCATGTCCTGCAGCGGTACACCCGCCCGCGCAGCCATGCCCAGGCCATCGCCCGTGTTGATGAAGGCATTGGTGCTGGCAGCATAGATGCGGCCGGCCCCGCCGGTGGCCAGCAGCGTGACCTTGGCCTGCAGGATGTGGACCTCTCCGGTTTCCATCTCGAGCGCGGTCACACCCAGCACATCGCCTTCGGCGTTGCGGATGAGGTCGAGCGCCATCCACTCGACGAAGAACTGCGTGCGCGCCTTCACGTTCTGCTGGTACAGCGTGTGCAGCATCGCGTGGCCGGTGCGGTCGGCGGCGGCGCAGGCGCGTTGCACCGGCTTTTCACCGTAGTTCGCGGTGTGGCCACCAAATGGGCGCTGATAGATCGTGCCGTCCGGGTTGCGGTCGAACGGCATGCCGAAGTGCTCGAGCTCGTAGACGACCTTGGGCGCCTCACGGCACATGAACTCGATGGCATCCTGGTCGCCGAGCCAGTCGGACCCCTTGACGGTGTCGTAGAAGTGGAAGTGCCAGTTGTCCTCGCTCATGTTGCCCAGGCTGGCGCCGATGCCGCCCTGGGCCGCGACGGTGTGCGAGCGGGTGGGAAACACCTTGGTGAGCACGGCCACGTTCAGCCCGGCGCGGGCCAGTTGCAGCGAGGCGCGCATGCCGGAGCCGCCGGCCCCGACGATGACGACGTCGAACTTGCGGGTGGGGAGGGAATGGGTTGTCATCTTCTTCTCTTCACAGTCGCCAGATCACCTGGACCGCCCAGCCGGCGCAGCCCACCAGCCAGCCGATGGTGGCCACCTGCAGCACCAGGCGCAGCCCCACGGGCTTGACGTAGTCCATCCAGATGTCGCGCATGCCGACCCATGCGTGGTACGCGAGCGAAACCACCACGACGAAAGTGAGCACCTTCATCCACTGCTGCGCAAAGATGCCGGCCCACTTGTCGTAGCCCAGCGGGCCGGGCGTGAGCACCTGCAGCAGCAGCACAAGCGTGAACAGCGCCATCACCACCGCCGTGACGCGCTGGCTGAGCCAATCGCGCAGGCCGTAATGCGCGCCCACCACGAGGCGCTTCGATCCGTAGTTGATCGCCATGAGGCTAGCCTTCTTGTCGTGAGTTGTTCGAAGGAAATGCCGCTCAGTACAGACCGAACAGCTTGGCGCCGAGCACCACGGTGAGCAGCAGGCTCGACGCCAGTGTGAACAGTGCCGAGGAGCGACCCTGCTCCTTGGTCACGCTGTGGGTGGCATCCATCCAGACGTGGCGCACGCCGGCGATGGCGTGGTGCAGGTAGGCCCAGATGAGCGCCAGCACCACCAGCTTGACCGCGAAGCCGGGTAGCGGACCGACCCCCGCGGTGAACGCGCTGGCGAATCGGTCGAATGAGATTTCGGAGGTCACGCTGGTGTCGAACATCCAGATGATGAACGGCAGCAGCACGAACAAGAGGCCACCGCTGGCGCGGTGGAGGATGGAAACGACACCCGCCACGGGCAGGCGGTACTGGAGCGCCTCGACGAGACGCATGTTCTCGCCGGGCCTGGACTTGGTGATCTCTGCCATGGGTGTGTGTCTCTGGTAATCCGGGTGAAACCGGATGATTTTATTGCAACGCAGCAGGCTTACCTGAACCTTGTTGCCGTTGTTGGATGCATCGCAAACCGGCCCCGTTGCCGGTGCGGTGACTGCGGCGCGCCCGGCTAGTTCAATTCATTGCGATAGAAGTGCTGCTCGGTGTTGTACAGACCGCGGCGCAGCTCGACGGGTCGGTCGCCGTAGGTGAACGACAGGCGCTCCACGCTCAGCAACGGGCTGCCCACCGGCAACGACAGCATTTGCGCGGAAGAGGCATCGGCCGACACGGCCCGGATCTTCTCTTCGGCGCGGATCATGCGCACGCCGAACTCGGCTTCGAACATGCCGTACATCGGACCCTTGTACTCGGCCAGGCGCTCTGCGGTGAGGCCCTTGAACAGGTTGCCCGGCAGCCAGATCTCGTCGAACACCACCGGCCGCCCGCCGGCCAGCAACAACCGGCGCATCTGGATCACGGCATCGCCGCTGCGGCAATCGAGTGCGCGCGCCACCGGCGCTGGCGCGCGAAGACGCTGGCAGTCGACGAGCCGGCGCGCCATGTCGCGTGGCACGCCGTCATCGGGCATGAGCCGCAGGAAGCGGTACTGCACCTGTTGCTCGGCGTGGGTGGCGACGAAGGTGCCCTTGCCCTGCCGGCGCACCAGGAGGTTCTCGGCGGCAAGCTCGTCGATGGCCTTGCGCACGGTACCCTGGCTGACCTTGAAGCGCGAGGCCAGCTCGAGCTCGCTGGGTATGGCCTCGCCGGGCTTCCAGACACCGGCCTGGAGTTCGCGCGTGAGCAGGCCCTTGATCTGCTGGTACAGCGGGCTGAACGCCGGCGTGCCATCGGCGGGCTCGGTGGGCACGGCAGCAGCAGGATGGGGCAGCACGGGCGGCATGGCCGGCATTGCAGCACAAAGCCGGCTGCGCCGTCCATCAAATGCTGACAGATGTCTTATAGAAGACATAAGACCTTTGACAATCCCCCGTGGGAACCCTTAGACTGCCCTACACTTGCGGCACAGTCGCGCGCGAACGACCAGGGGCGACTGCCGGGCGCATTCCGGCCCTGGCTCGGTGCCCGCCCCTCGCGCCAGCTCAGCCCTATCCTGCCCCCACCATTCGTTTTTCCTATCCGCCTGGAGCCCCCCATGAGCAAGAAGCCCGTCCGTGTGGCCGTCACCGGTGCCGCCGGCCAGATCGGTTATGCCCTGCTGTTCCGCATCGCGTCCGGCGAAATGCTGGGCAAGGACCAGCCCGTCATCCTGCAGTTGCTGGAGATCCCCGACGAGAAGGCCCAGAAGGCGCTCAAGGGCGTGATGATGGAGTTGGAAGACTGCGCGTTCCCGCTGCTGGCTGGCATGCAGGCGCACAGCAACGCCAACGAGGCCTTCAAGGACACCGACTACGCGCTGTTGGTCGGCGCCCGTCCGCGCGGCCCCGGCATGGAGCGGGCCGACCTGCTGGCCGCCAACGCCCAGATCTTCACGGCGCAGGGCAAGGCGCTCAATGCTGCTGCCAGCCGCAACGTGAAGGTGCTGGTGGTCGGCAACCCGGCCAATACCAACGCCTACATCGCCATGAAGAGCGCGCCCGACCTGAACCGGCGCAACTTCACGGCGATGCTGCGCCTGGACCACAACCGCGCGGCCTCGCAGATCGCCGCCAAGACGGGCAAGCCGGTGTCGAGCATCCGCAAGCTGTGCGTGTGGGGCAATCACTCGCCCACGATGTATGCCGACTACCGCTACGCCACCATCGACGGCGCCAGCGTCAAGGCCATGATCAACGATCAGGAATGGAACCAGAACGTGTTCCTGCCCACGGTCGGCAAGCGCGGCGCCGCCATCATCGAGGCGCGCGGCCTGTCGTCGGCGGCTTCCGCCGCCAACGCGGCGATCGATCACATGCGCGACTGGGCGCTGGGCACCGGCGGCGAGTGGGTCACCATGGGCGTGCCCTCCAATGGCGAGTACGGCATCCCCAAGGACGTGCTGTTCGGCTACCCCGTCACCTGCGAAGGCGGCGACTATCGCATCGTCGAGGGCCTCGAGATCGATGCGTTCAGCCAGGAATGCATCAACAAGACCCTGGCCGAACTGCAGGGTGAGCAGGACGGCGTGAAGCACCTGCTCTGATTCAGGTTGACCCCGGCCACGGCCCGCTGCGGGCCGGTGGCGGGTAAGCTTGGAGGGCCGAGGGCAGTCATGTCCGCGGCCCTTTGTCATTTGGCTGCCGCCCGCGTCGCCGGGCCTCATCGGACATGAGCACTGCCATCCTGCCGCGCGACGCGCTGTTCGAAGAAGGTGATGCCGCACCGGCGTTGCCTGTATGCGACCACTACTGCGGGGTCGAGGCGCGCATGCGCAAGAGCCTGGCCCTGCAGGCTGAACTGGGGCCGGTGTTCGACATCACGCTCGACTGCGAAGACGGCGCACCCGTTGGCGCCGAACGCGAGCACGCGAGGATGGTGGCCGAACTGGTGATCTCCAGCGACAACCGGCACGGGCGCGTCGGCGCCCGGGTGCATCCGCACGGGCATCCCAGCTTCGAGGAGGACGTCGACACGCTGGTCGGCGTGGCCGGCGACCGACTGGCCTACCTGATGATTCCCAAGCCGCGCGACGTGTCCGACTTGCGTCGCGCGGTCGAGCACATCGAGCAGGCCTGCGCGCGTCATGGCCGCGGCGGGGCAATGCCGTTGCACGCACTGGTCGAGACCCACGGCGCACTTCGCGATGTGCATGCGCTGGCAGCCTTGCCGCGCATCGAGTCGCTGTCCTTCGGGCTGATGGACTTCGTCTCGGCGCACCGCGGCGCCATTCCTCAGTCGGCCATGGGCGTGAGCGGCCAGTTCGAGCATCCGCTGGTGGTTCGGGCCAAGCTCGAGATCGCCGCCGCCTGCCATGCCGCGGCGAAGGTGCCGTCGCACTGCGTCGTCACCGAGTTCAAGGACACCGATGCCCTGGCCCATGCCGCGCGCCGTGCGGTGCGCGAATTCGGCTACACGCGGATGTGGAGCATTCACCCGTCCCAGATCGAGGTCATCGTCGATGCGTTTTCGCCCAGCACCGCCGAAGTCGACGAGGCCATCGAGATCCTGGGGGCTGCCCAGGCCGCTCAGTGGGCGCCGATCCGGCACCGCGACTCCCTGCACGACCGCGCCAGCTACCGCTACTACTGGGCCCTGCTCGAGCAAGCCCGGCGCACCGGGCAGCCGCTGCCGGCCAGCGCCCGGCGCGCGCTTCTGGGCGAGCCGTGACCCGCCGGTGCCGCTGCCACGTTCGGTGACAGCGCATGTCATTCGCGAGGGGCACAATCGCTGCATCGAACGGCTGACTCCGAGAGCCAGCGCCCGCGATCGATTCCCTCCGTCCGCTGCCAGTCCACCGATGCCGAGGCCCGACATGCACCGACACATCCCGCACCAGACCCGGGCACAGCGCGCGGCGCGCATCACGGCCATCGCCGTGCTTGTGGCGCTGCCGCTGCCGATGATTGCCGCCACTCCATCGGCCAGCCCGAGCGGCACCGGAACAGCGGCCAAGCCCACTGCGAGTCGCGCGGCCACTCCACGCGAGCAGCTGCGCAACCAGGCCAAGGGCCTCGCACTCGCCACCGATACGGTCGAACAGATCACCGAGGCCCAGCTCGAGGTGGCTGCGCGCGTGCTCACCGGTGACGCCGACTGCGAATTCGACCAGAAGATCGGCGTGCAGCCAGTCGCTGGACAGCCGGGCCACTTTCAAGTGGCGTACAAAAAGGCCGTCTACCGGATGGTGCCTCAGGAAACCACGACGGGCGCCGTGCGCCTCGAGGACCGCAAGGCCGGCATCATGTGGTTGCAGATCCCCACGAAGTCGATGCTGATGAACATTCGCATCGGGCAGCGCATGGTCGATGCCTGCACGCATTCCGAGCAGCGTGCAGCCGTAGCCGCGGCCGAAGCAGCCGCGCGCAGCCCCGTGCAGGCCGCAGCGGCATCCGCAGCGACCGACGCCATGGCGACACCTGCGGCCGAGCCAGCGGCGGCACCCGCGACTCCCGTTGCACCGCCGGTGCCGGGCACTGCCGCATCCGGCTCCGCGCAATGAGCCGGGCGGCCCCCGGCAACTGACGGTCTGGGCGCTCCGGCTTGCCCCTGCGCTTGGCAAGTCTTATATAAGACATAAAATACCGGACAAACCCGCAGATCCCACGCTGCACCGCCGCCCGACCTCGTCGCTTCCCCCTCACCCACCTCTTCCCAGGAGCCTTCGACATGCTGCAAGCCTATCGCCAACACGCGGCCGAACGAGCCGCCCTCGGCATTCCGCCGCTGCCCCTGACTGCGCAGCAGGTCGCCCAGGTGATCGAGCTGATCCAGGACCCGCCGGCTGGTGAAGAGGCCTTCCTGCTCGATCTCATCACCCACCGCGTGCCGCCGGGCGTGGACGATGCGGCCAAGGTCAAGGCCAGCTTCCTGGCCGCCGTGGCCCATGGCGACCTGAAGGTCGGTCTGGTTTCCAAGTCCAAGGCCACCGAGCTGCTGGGCACCATGGTGGGTGGCTACAACGTCCACCCGCTGATTGAACTGCTCGACGACGCCGAAGTGGCCGCCGTGGCCGCCGAAGGCCTGAAGAAGACGTTGTTGATGTTTGACTTCTTCAACGACGTTGCCGACAAGGCCCGCGCAGGCAATGCCAAAGCGAAGGAAGTGATCCAGAGCTGGGCCGACGCCCAGTGGTTCACCTCGCGCCCCGAGGTTCCGAAGTCGATCACCGTCACCGTCTTCAAGGTGCCCGGCGAGACCAACACCGACGACCTCTCGCCCGCGCCCGATGCCTGGAGCCGCCCGGACATCCCGCTGCACTACCTGGCGATGCTGAAGAATACGCGCCCCGACGCCGCCTTCAAGCCCGAGGAAGACGGCAAGCGCGGGCCGATGCAGTTCATCGAGGACCTGAAGAAGAAAGGCCACTTGGTCGCCTACGTCGGCGACGTGGTCGGCACGGGGTCGTCGCGCAAGTCGGCCACCAACAGCGTGATCTGGGCCACAGGCCAGGACATCCCTTACGTTCCCAACAAGCGCTTCGGCGGCGTGACGCTGGGCGGCAAGATCGCACCGATCTTCTTCAACACGCAGGAGGACTCGGGGTCGCTGCCGATCGAGGTCGACGTCTCCAAGCTCGAGATGGGCGACGTGATCGAGGTGCTGCCCTACGACGGCAAGATCACCAAGGGGAGCGCCACCATCGCCGAGTTCGCGCTCAAGAGCCAGGTGCTGCTCGACGAAGTGCGCGCGGGCGGGCGCATCAACCTGATCATCGGCCGCTCGCTCACCGCCAAGGCCCGCGAGTTCCTCGGCCTGCCGGCCTCCACCGCCTTTCGCCTGCCGGTCGCACCCAAGGACACGGGCAAGGGCTACACCCTGGCGCAGAAGATGGTCGGCCGCGCCTGCGGCCTGCCCGAAGGCCAGGGCATCCGCCCCGGTACCTACTGCGAGCCGCGCATGACCACCGTGGGCAGCCAGGACACCACCGGCCCGATGACCCGCGACGAGTTGAAAGACCTGGCCTGCCTGGGCTTCTCGGCCGATATGGTGATGCAGAGCTTCTGCCACACCGCGGCCTACCCCAAGCCGGTGGATGCCAAGATGCACCGCGAATTGCCGCCCTTCATCAGCAGCCGCGGCGGCGTGTCGCTGCGCCCGGGCGACGGCGTCATCCACTCCTGGCTCAACCGCCTGCTGCTGCCCGACACCGTGGGCACAGGCGGCGACTCGCACACCCGCTTCCCCATCGGCATCAGCTTCCCCGCCGGCTCCGGCCTGGTGGCCTTCGGTGCGGCCACCGGCGTGATGCCGCTGGACATGCCCGAGAGCGTGCTGGTGCGCTTCAAAGGCACGATGCAGCCGGGCGTGACACTGCGCGACCTGGTGCACGCCATCCCGCTTTACGCCATCAAGGCCGGCCTGCTCACCGTGGCCAAGGCCGGCAAGAAGAACATCTTCTCCGGCCGCATCCTCGAGATCGAAGGGCTGCCCACGCTCAAGGTGGAACAGGCCTTCGAGTTGAGCGATGCCAGCGCCGAGCGCTCTGCCGCCGGCTGCACCATCAAGCTCGACAAGGAACCGGTCATCGAGTACCTCAAGAGCAACGTGGTGCTGATGAAGAACATGATCGCTAATGGCTACGAGGACAAGCGCGCGCTCGAGCGCCGCATCCGAGCTGTCGAAGCCTGGCTGGCGAACCCGCAACTGCTCGAGGCGGACAAGGATGCCGAGTACGCCGCCGTCATCGAGATCAACCTCGACGAGTTGAAGGAGCCAGTGGTCTGCTGCCCGAACGACCCGGACGACGCCAAACTGCTGTCCGAAGTGGCCGGCACCAAGATCGACGAGGCCTTCATCGGTTCGTGCATGACCAACATCGGCCACTTCCGCGCTGCGGCCAAGCTGCTGGGCGGGGCCCGCGACATCCCGGTCAAGCTGTGGGTGGCACCGCCGACCAAGATGGACCAGAGCGAGCTGATGAAGGAAGGCCACTACGCCGCCTTCGGCACCGCCGGCGCGCGCACCGAGATGCCCGGCTGCAGCCTGTGCATGGGCAATCAGGCCCAGGTGCGCGAAGGCGCGACGGTGATGTCCACCAGCACCCGCAACTTCCCCAACCGCCTGGGCAAGAACACCAACGTCTACCTGGGCTCCGCCGAGTTGGCCGCCATCTGCTCGAAACTCGGTCGCATCCCGAACTTGGCCGAGTACCACGAGGCCATGGGCATCATCAACAAGGACGCCGCCAGCGTGTACCGCTACATGAATTTCGACCAGATCGAGGAATACGTCGACACCGCCCGCTCAGTGTCGGTGTGACGGTCAACGCGCCTTGACCTCGACGGCCCGCTTCGGCGGGCCGTTTGCTTGTTGGGCCTGGCATGGGTTGGCTTCGGCTAAGCTGAGGCCTGCTCCAGCCTCAGCCCAATAACGCCCATGCACCGCCGTCCTGCCCTGATCGTGCTGGCCTTCGCAGTCCTGTTGGCGATGGCCGATCCAGCCCACGCCGCCACCCTGAAGCTGCGCATCCTGGAGACGACCGATGTGCACATGAACCTGCTGGACTGGGACTACTACCAGGACAAGGCCACCACCGAGTACGGCCTGGCGCGGACGGCCACCTTGATCCACGAGGCCCGTTCCCAGTCGCGCAACAGCTTGCTGTTCGACAACGGCGACCTGCTGCAGGGCAATCCCATGGGTGACTGGGTGGCGCGGGTCAAGCCGCTGGCGCAGGGCCAGGTACACCCGGCGTACAAGGTGCTGCAGGCGCTGCGCTATGACGCCGGCAACATCGGCAACCACGAGTTCAACTACGGCCTGCCGTTCCTGCGGCAGGCCATCGCCAGCGCGGCGTTTCCGCTGGTCAGTGCCAACGTCATGCTGCCCGACGGCCGCACGCACGCGTTCACGCCCTACGTCATCCTGGCGCGTGAGTTCCACGACGACGCTGGTCAGGCCCATCGGCTCAAGGTGGGCGTGATCGGGTTCGTGCCGCCGCAGATCATGCTGTGGGACAAGCAGCACCTCGAAGGCAAGGTCGTCGCGCGCGACATCCTGCAAACCGCGCGCGAGCTCGTGCCCCGCATGCGCGAGCAGGGCGCGCAGATCGTGGTCGCCATCGCGCACTCGGGCTTCGAACGCGGCGAAACGGTGTTCTTTGCCGAGAACTCGGTGGCACGACTTGCCGAGGTGGCCGGCATCGACGCCATCCTCTTCGGGCACTCGCACGGCGAGTTCCCAGGACGCTTCTTCGCGGGCCATCCCAAGGTGGATCTGGCACGGGGCACGATCAACGGCGTGCCGTCGGTCATGCCCGGTCGCTGGGGCGATCACCTGGGTGTGATCGACCTGGTGCTCGACGACAGCGCCGGCAACTGGAAGGTGGTCGACAGCCGGGCCGAGATTCGGCCCATCACCGACCGCGCCACGCGCAAGCCCTTGGTCGCAGCCGACCCGCAGGTGGCGCAACTCGTCGGCGCGGAGCATGAGGGCACGCTGGCCTACGTGCGCGGCGCCGTGGCGCAAACCCGCCAGCCCATCATCAGCTACTTCGCCCAGGTGACCGACGACCCGTCGGTGCAACTGGTGGCGCTGGCGCAGCTCGACTACGCACGCCGCGCCCTGCAGGGCACGGAGTTCGAGCGCCTTCCACTGCTGTCGGCGGCGGCGCCGTTCAAGGCCGGCGGCCGGCAGGGCTGGAACTACTACACCGACATCCCGGCCGGGCCGGTGGCCGTGCGCAACATCGCCGATCTGTACATCTACCCCAACACGGTCAAGGCGGTGCGCGTCACCGGGGCCACCGTGCGCGAGTGGCTGGAGATGTCGGCCGGCCAGTTCCGCCGCGTCGACCCCGCGGGCCCGGCCGAGCAGCCCATCATCAACGAAGCCTTCCGCACCTACAACTTCGACACCCTCGACGGCGTGACCTATGCCATCGACGTGACCCAGCCCGCGCGCTACGACGCCAACGGCAAGCGCACCGCCCACGAGGGTCGCCGCATCGTCGACCTGCGCCACCAAGGACAGCCGGTGCGCGACGACCAGACCTTCATCGTGGTGACCAACAACTACCGCGCCTCGGGGGGCGGCACGTTCCCAGGCCTCGATGGCACCCAGATCGTGATGGACGCGCCCGACGAGAACCGCGAAGCGCTGGTGCGCTACCTGGCGCGCGAGCGCGATGTCGACCCCACCGCGGACGGCAACTGGCGCATCCTTCCAGTGCCGGGTGTGACGCTGCGCTTCACATCCGGTGCCGGCGGCATCGCCCACCTGGCGCGCTACCCGCAGATCCGGCTCGTAAAGGACAACGGCGACGGCTCGGCGGTGTACGAGCTGCGTCACTGAACCTTGGCCGCGCCCTCGCGAACGCGCCCCCTGCCCCGCCCCCACCCAGCACCATGGCCCAGAGCATTCAGGACTTCCACGACGACCCGCGCAACGCGCACATCCTCATCTGGGTGAACGGGCAGCTCTGTCCGCGTGATCGCGCCATGGTGTCGGTCTTCGACTCCGGGTTCGTGCTGGGTGACGGCGTCTGGGAAGGGTTGCGCGTCGAGCGGGGTCACCCCCTGTTCCTCGATGCCCACCTCGACCGGTTGTACGAAGGTGCCTGCGCACTGATGATCGACATCGGCCTGGACCGCAGCGCGCTCACCGCGGCGCTGTACCGCACGCTGCAGGCCAACGGCATGACCGGCCGCAGCGGTGTGCACATCCGCCTGATGGTCACGCGCGGCGTGAAGCGCACGCCCTACCAGGATCCGCGGGTCACCGTCGGACCGGCCACGGTCGTGATCGTGGCCGAGTGGAAGGAACCGAAGCCCGAGACCCTGGCACGCGGGCTGGCCCTGTACACCGTGTACGTGCGCCGTGGCAACCCCGACGTGCAGGACCCGCGCCTGAACAGCCACAGCAAGCTGAACTGCATCACCGCCTGCATACAGGCCACGCAGGCTGGCGCCGACGAGGCGCTCATGCTCGATCCGCACGGCTTCGTCGCCACCTGCAACTCGACCCACTTCTTCGTGGTGCGCCGAGGCGAGGTCTGGACGTCCAGCGGCGACTACTGCCTGGGCGGCATCACCCGGGGCAACGTGCTGGCCATGTGCCGCGAGGCGGGCATTCCCGCGCGCGAGCTGAATTTCAGCCTGACGCAGGCCTACTCCGCCGACGAAGCCTTCGTGACCGGCACCTACGCCGGCATCGCGCCGGTGCGATCGATCGACGGGCGCACGATCGGCCAGGCGGCACCCGGCCCCATGGTCACCCGGCTGCAGGGCCTGTACCGCCAGTGGGTCGAGCGTGATGTCGCGCGGGCCGAGGCGACGAACCGGAGCGCCTGAGCATGCGATTGGCGATGTGGAGCGGGCCGCGCAACATCTCCACGGCGATGATGCGCTCGTTCGAGAACAGGCCCGACTGCGTGGTCATCGACGAGCCGCTCTATGCCGCCTATCTGGCCGCAACGGGCCTGGACCACCCGGGGCGCGACGAGGTGATCGCAGCGGGCAACACCGACGGCATGCGCGTGGTGCGTACCCTTTGTGGCCCCATCCCCGGTGGCCGTGCACTGTGGTACCAGAAGCACATGACGCACCACCTGCTGCCCGGCATGGACACAGGCTGGGTGCACCGCCTGACCAACGTGTTCCTGATCCGCGACCCCGCGGCCGTGGTCGATTCCTATTTGAAATCGAGAGCGTCCGTGATCGCCACCGACATCGGCCTGCAGCAGCAGGAACACCTGTTCAACGCCGTGGCAGACCGCCTGGGCCATGCGCCGCCGGTGATCGATGCCGACGACTTCCTGCGCAACCCCGGCGCGCACCTGCAGGGGCTGTGCGCCCGCCTGGGACTCGACTACACCGATCGCATGCTCCACTGGCCCGCCGGCCCGCGCGACACCGATGGTGTATGGGCACCGCACTGGTATGCGGCGGTGTGGCGCTCCAACGGCTTCGAACCCTGGCGCCCCCGCCAACCCCGGCTGACACCCGAGGCGCAGGCGGTGGCCGATGCGTGCAGGCCGGCATACGAGCGCCTGCACGCCCATCGCATGGTGCTCGGTCTGGCGTCCTGAGCCGGGCACTCGGGTTGGCGCGCCGGCACCTGCGGGTCCAGTCAGGGCGCGATGTCCTGCGCCCAGTCGAGCAGGGCCTCCAGAATGGCCTGCCCGCGCTCGTCGGCCGTCTCGCTCAAGGTGTCGATGCGGTCCTGGAATGCGGCCAGGGTGCAGGCACCGTCCGCGCCATGATGCAGGCGATCGCTGCAATGGGCGAGCCAGCGATCGCGCTCCGCATCGCTCAGGGTCTGCGGGAAGTTGCGGGCGCGATAACGCCACCACAGCTCGTCCAGCCGCGGGTCGGCAAACGACGGGCGACGCGCCCCCATGTCGTGCTCGGGCAGTGCCCGCAGGCGTTCGAGCAGACGGCGGTCCTCGTCGCCGATAAAGCCGCCGTACAGGTCTTCATCCACATCGGGCACCGCTGCGCCCTCGGGCCTGCGGTACACCGCGGGCCAGCGCGCGGCCACCGCCTCGCACACCTGAGGCATGCGCCCGGCGTGGCGCAGGCCCTCGGCGATGTCGAGCCCCCAGTGCGCGGCACGCGCGTCCGGCAAGGTGCGCAGCTGGCTGATCACCACCGGCGAGCGATTGACATGGATGCTCTTGATCGGCAGCCGCCGGGTGCCGTCCGGCAGATCGTCCTCTCGGGTGAACAGGCGCTGCCGGATCGCCGCGGCGTCCAGGTCTTCGAGTTCGGCCGGGTCTCGCGCCAGGTCCCAGACCAGCACCTCGTTGCGGTTGGTGGGGTGCACGGCCAGCGGCCAGACCAGGGCGATGCAACCGCGGCGGGTATCGAAGCGGCCCGACACATGCAGCAGTGGGCGGCCCTGCGTACCGACCCCGCCGATCTGCTGCCACACGGCATCTTTCGTGCGCATCGACAGGCAATAGTCGAACAGCCGGGGCTGCTGTTGGCGCAGCGTGCGCGCCAGCGAGATGGTGGCGCGCACATCCGACAGCGCGTCGTGGGCCGATTCATGCAGCAACCCGTTGGCGCGAGCCAGGTCCTCGAGCTTGAACGAGACGCGGCCGTCGTCGTGCAGCGGCCACTGCAGGCCATCGGGCCGCAGCGCCCAGGCGCAGCGCATGGTGTCGAGCAGGTCCCACCGGCCGCAGCCGTTGCGCCATTCGCGGCTGTAGGGGTCGATCAGGTTGCGCCAGAACAGGAACCGCGTGACCTCGTCGTCGAAGCGCAGCGTGTTGTAGCCGCAGCCCACCGTGCCGGGTTCACCCAGCACCTGCTCGATGCGCGCGGCAAATGCGTGCTCGGGCAGGCCACGCTCGGCACACACCTGCGGCACGATGCCGGTCAGCAGGCAGGCCTCGGGCTCGGGCAAGCGGTCGCGCGGCGGCTGGCAGTACAGCATCACCGGCTCGCCCACCTCGCGAAGCTGCGCATCGGTGCGCACACCAGCGAACTGCGCCGGCCAGTCGCGGCGCGGCGTTCGCCCGAAGGTTTCGTAGTCGTGCCAGAAGAAGTGGAAGTCGCTCACCTTGTGTTCCGCAATCGCGTTTGATCCGGCCGTAGTCCGATGGGGCGCCGACAGTGGCGCCGCCCGACATGCCACCGCGAACCGGTTGCGCGCATCAACGTCCCAGCCACGCCCGGGCCTCGTCGACGTCGACCTGCAACTTGACGAAGATCTCCGTGCCGCGCGTGGGCGTGGCGGCGCCCTCCCGCGAACGGCTCCAGCCGGCATAGAGCACGGTGCCGGCCGATCGGCGCCAGGCGTACGTCAGTGACGCCTGCGTCTGCGCGTCGCGCAGCGCCGGCGAGCCGCCGGCGGCGCTGCGCTCCAGCGTCGTGCGCTGGACGATCGCGCGCAAGGTCTGCGCGGCGTTGAAGTGCCACACGGCCAGCACCTGCCCCACGGCTTCACGCAGGTGGCGTTGCCCGTCCGAGCGCAACTCCAGCACGCTGTAACGCGGCTCGAACTCCAGGCGCGCATGCGGCCGCGTGGTCCACACCAGGTATGCCTCATGGCCGTCGCGCACGGTGTCGGCATGGGTGTCGGCCAGTCGCCCCAGGCGGCCGCCCAGGGTGAGGAACGGCACCCACTCGGTTGGCGTGATCGTGACCTCGCTCTTCCAGTAGCGCTGGCGCAGCAGCGGGGAGGTCGTCGCCGTGCGCAGGGTGGAGTCGCCGTGCCACTGCAGCCACCACTCCAGGTTGTGTGCCCCGCCCAGCCAGAACCCGGGATGGACGTCCTGGCTGACACGAACACCGCTCGAGCGCTCGCGCGCGTGACGCGCGTCCAGGGTCAGCCAGAACTCGCTGACCGGGCCCTGCGGGTACCAGCCGCGCCCAATGTGCAGGGACTGGTCGCGCGTGCCGACCTGGGTGACGAAGCCGGTGTCGTGACGATAACCGGGACTCGATTCGGTCAGATCCAGTCGAACCTCGCTACGGTCGGTGAGCCGTGTGGCGCGGATCACCGACTGCCATCCGCTGCGAGCCGCCCCATGTCGCAGTTCGGCACTGGGAGAAGCATGCGCCGTGGTGTCCGACCGCAGCCACTGCGCCCGCAGGCGCCACGCGTCGTCGATCTGCCAGGCCAGGTCCGGGCCCAGCACATCGTTGCGACCACGCCCGCCCTCGTAACGACGCGTCGCCACCAGGGCCCCCCATTGCAGCGCCGCGGCCTGGCCGCTCAGGCGTCCGGCCAGCGACATGGACCCCGGCTGGCGCACGGCGCCCGTTCCGTAGGCCCCGGGCAGCAGCACCAGGCCACCGCCTCGGTCATCCACCGCGAACAGGCTGCCGGCCAGGCGGCGCCCGCGCCAGGTGCTGCGCAAGCCCCAGCGCGGCTCGGTGAAGCTGCGTGTGTAGATGGCATCCGAAGGGGTGCGCAGCAGGTCGCTGGATTCGAAGAAGAACGCTCGCTTCTCGGGGAACGACAGAGCGAAGCGCTCATTGCCCGAAAG
Organism: Burkholderiaceae bacterium; assembly: GCA_013360485.1. GTDB lineage: Bacteria > Pseudomonadota > Gammaproteobacteria > Burkholderiales > Burkholderiaceae_C > Pseudaquabacterium. The sequence continues at coordinate 32,247 of JABWBN010000018.1, forward strand.
CTGCGGCACATCCAGTGCGACCTGGGAGAAGTCGGGGTTCAGCGTCGCGTCGATCACCCATTCGGCACGCGGGCGCCACTTCAAATCGAGCGTGGCATCCCAGCCGGTGCCGCTGGGCGATGACCCATCCGCCAGTCGTTCGCGGCTCGCACGCCAGGTCAGGCTGGGGCGCAATGCGAGGAACTGGTGCTGAGACGGCAACTCGACGCCCTGCAGGGGCTGCAGCGTGGCGATGAAACTCGAGGCCTCACGCGGGATCAGCACGGAGCTGTCCCAGAAAAACTGCTCGCGCGGCACACGGCGAGCGACCATCATGCGCCAATCCGCCGCCGAACCTCCGGCATAGCGCAGCGACGCAAACGGAATGCGCAGCACCACCGAGTAGCCCTGCGCATGGCGGTGGGCGGCGGCGTCGAAGTCGAAGTCGGGTGCGAAGTCCTCGCTGTCGTCGGCGGCGGTGTGCATGCCGTCCGCCGTGCCGCCGGAGGCGCTCACGCGGAAGAACTGCGCCGACTGCCGCGCGCCAATGGCATCGACATAGACGACGACAAAGTCCTGCGTGCGGTTGACCTGGTCGTGCCGAACCCAGGGCGCTCGAATGCGCTCGGGCTGCGGTTCGCGGGCATCGATGCCCACATACAGCGCGTGCTCGTCGAACAGCACCCGCACCTCGGTTTCGCGACTGGCAGCTGCGCCGGTGTCGGGCGACTTCTGCACGAACTGCCGGTATGCCGGCGCCCGCTGCCACGCAGGGTGCGCCAGCCGTCCATCGAGCCGGATGCGCTCGCCCGGCTGCAGCCGGTGGGCGACGATGGCATCGGCACTCGAGGAGCCGGCGTCCGGTGCAGCCGCCTGCACCGCCGACGGCATCGCGGGCGTGTCCGAAGACCGCGCCGGCCCGACCCCACAGGCCAGCAGCAGGAGCAGCAGCATGGCCTGCGAAGTGAACGGCCGCAACGGTCGGCGCGAGCAGAAGGGTTTCGGCATGTTGGGCGCTGCCGGGGAAGAGCGACCACCGGCGAGCCGCGCATTGTGCCGCGAGCGCCACCATCTCGCCGCCCAAAAGCAACGGGCCCCTCGCGAGGGGCCCGTTGCCGCTCCCGCCGCTGGTCAACTGCGCGGGGCGCGCTGACCGATCACTACCACCCGCGCGGTTGCCGGCGGCGTGGCACGGGCCAGTATGACCTCGGCGCCCTGGGGTCCTGCGACGCGATCCAACCCGCCAAGCGTGGCCAGCGTGACGAGGGTCGAGAGCGTCAGGGCGGTCAGTTGGGGGATGGCGCGGCGGGTCATGATGGGCTCCTTGCGGTGGGGTTGGCGGGGTCGATGGATGCACTGTATTCATGGATTCCCCGGATGGACACCGGCTTGCGACGAACCGCAGCCGGGGCGCACCGAACTGCAGTGCACCGCGACGAGTGCCCGCGCGCCCAAGGCGGCGGCTTCATGCGGGCCGACAATGCACCCCCGGATCGCCACTCGCGCTGTCACGATGTCCACCGACCCCCACCCCGAGACCGACACCGGCCTGCCGCGCTGCCAGGTCGAAGGCGCTCGCGCCACCGTCCGCCTGAACCGACCGGCCCACCACAACCGCCTGCACCGCGCCGACCTGCTGACCTTGCAGCGCCATTGCGCCGAACTGGCGACCCAGTCCCATGTGCGCGTGGTCGTGCTGCAAGCCGAGGGTCCGACCTTTTGCGCCGGGTTCAATCTCGATGAACTCGATGCCGACGCCCAGGGCGGCCCGCAGTTGTTCGAGCAGACGGTCGAGGCGATCGAGGCGCTGCCGATGCCGACGATCTGCCGGCTTCAAGGCAGCGTGTTCGGCGGCGCGACCGACCTGGCGCTGGCCTGCGATTTCCGCATCGGCGTGACCGGCATGAGCCTGCGCATGCCGGCGGCGCGCATCGGCCTTCATTACTACCCCAGCGGCCTGCGCCGGTATGTCTCGCGGCTGGGCCTGTCCACGGCCAAGCGGCTGTTCCTGCTGGCGCAGACGGTGGATGCCGCCGAGCTGTGGCGCATCGGCTATCTCGACCGCGTCTGCGAACCCGGTGTGCTCGACGCTGCCGTGCAGGAGTGGGTCGACGCCCTGACCGCCGCAGCGCCACTGGCCATCGACGGGATGAAGCGCTCGCTCGACGAAATTGCCAGGGGCGACTACGACCTGGAGCGCCTTGCGCGGCGGGTGGCACGCTGCGCCGCCAGCGACGACTTGCGCGAGGGCCAGGCCGCGCTGGCCGAGCGGCGCGTGCCGCGTTTTCGGGGCCGGTAGCCACCGGCACCCTGGTGGAAACCCGTCCCGAAGTGGCGCCCACAGGTGGTGGGCATGCGACGAACGGCGGCAGGAGCAGCCTGAACCGCGTCACACGACCTTGACTTGCAGGCCGCCCGGCAGGAGAGTGGCGGGCTTTACCCCACCCGACCCCGCCGCGGGGCTGCCGAAGCGCTTGGCCACACGCCGTCGCGCCGATCCCCAGGCCCACACCCGAGACCGCACACCCATGCACCGCACTGTCGAACCCCTGCGCCGCCCTCTCGCCCGCACCGCCATCTTCACCGCCGTCATGATGCTGTCGGCCTGCGCCAGCACGCAGACCACGGGTTCCGGCGCTGCCGCCGCTGCGTCGGGCGGGGCCGCC
>JABWBN010000178.1 GCA_013360485.1 Burkholderiaceae bacterium
TCGTCCGTCGGTCACGTCACCGAAACGGTCGGTCACGCTCCCGAATTCGGCGGTCACGATGCCGAAACGGGCGGTCACGCTTCTCCGAAATACGCAGCCACAGTCCGTCGCGTGGCATCGTTTTCACGACCATCCAGAAGTTCACACCCGGCGAAGACGAGGACAGCTCCCCAGTCCTGTCCGAGCGGCACAACATCGCCGTCATCTGCGACAAGGCCGACCGCAGCCAGTACGGCTTCCAGGCCAGCCTGGACGGCAAGGCCATGGCGGTGGCCATGAGCCTCGATCTGCGTGCACCTGCATGACGCCATTCGATCGCTGCGCCCGGGCTGGCACGACCCCTTCAAGCTGGTCATCGTGCACGACATGTGGCTCACGGGCTTCGCTGCGCCGTGCATGCACACGATGTACGTGGACAAACCGATGAAGGGTCACCACCTGATGCAGGCGATTGCGCGCGTGAATCGCGTGTTCAAGGACAAGCGCGGTGGCCTGGTGGTCGATTGCATCGGCATCGCCAATGAACTGAAGGCCGCGCTGAAGGACTACACCCAGGGCAAGGGCAAGCCGACCATCGCGGCCGAAGACGCCCTCGCCGTGCTGCTGGAGGAGATGGACGTGCCGCACGGCATGCTGCACGGCTTCGGCTACACCGCCTTCCGTACCCAGGCCTGGCAGCTGCTGCCTGGCGTGGCGAACCCTGTGCTGGGCCAGGAAGACGGCAAGAAGCTCAGCGACGAGCAGTAAGAACATGCACTGCGGCAGATCATCAGCACGGCGGTGGTCAGCGCCGAGGTGGTCGACATCTTCAGGGCCGGGGGGTTGAACTGTCCCGACATCGGCATCCTGTCGGAGGAGCTCCTCGAAGACGTGCACCACATGAAGGAGCCCAACCTCGCGGTGGAGCTGCTGGAGCGGCTGCTGAAGGACGACATACGCTCGCGCGTCAGGACCAATTTGTTGCAGCAGGCCAAGTTCTCGGAGCTGCTGCAGCAGAGCCTGCATCGCTACCGCAACCGGGCCATCGAGACGGCCCAGGTCATCGAAGAACTCATCGAGATGGCCAAGAAGTTCCACGCCGCCGCCCAGCGCGGCGAGCAGCTGGGGCTCAACGGCGACGAGATGGCCTTCTACGACGCGCTGGCCACCAGCGAAGCCGCCGTGCGCGAACTGGGCGACGAAACGCTGAAGGCCATAGCCGTCGAACTGACACAGAAGCTGCGGGCGTCGGTCATCGTGGACAGGTCGGTACGCGAAACCGAGCGCGCGCGCCTGCGGGTGATGGTGACGATGCTGCTCAAGCGCTACAAGTACCCGCCAGACAAACAGGAGGAGGCGACGGATACCGTCTTGCGGCAAGCCGAGTCGCTTTCGCAGGCTTGGGGCGCGCTTTGATGGGCCACACGCATCAACCACGGTGGACCGCGCATTCCGGCGGTCGGATCGCTTGCCGTTTCAGCCACTTGACTCCCACCTGGGCATCGTCGGGATTGCGTACCCGACAGCACGCATGGACGTGCAAGGCCGCGGCGGACACCGCCGAGAATCGATGATGAACGCGACCGAGTCCGACCCACGTGATGCGCATTCGCGCATGTGGACGCGCTGCTCGTCGACCCGGGCGTCGATGAACCAGAGAACGCGCCTCGCGCATGCTCCAGGACGCCCCGACCTCCGGTAACGCCCTGGTAACGCCTCAGCCATAGAGTGAAGGCCTCATACACGGAGGAGGCACCTCATGGCACTGAAGGCCCAATGCGCGAACCTGCCACTCGTTGTTGCGCTTGCCGCGCTCAGTGGCTGCGTCGCTACCGCCCCGACCGTCGGCGGCGGCAGCGCCTCGCCAACTACAGGAGCCGCGGCCGGAGCGACCGCCACAGGCGCAGGCGAACACCTGGAGCGCTGCAAGGAGACCATGGGCGTCCTGCGCATCGAGGAGGACTTGGCGTCCCCATGGTACCGACACTACGGCTCGCGCTTGGGCTCAACCGCGCCGCTGTTGTCCATGCTCGTGATGCAGTCCAACTGTTTCGTCGTCGTTGAGCGCGGCACGGGCGAGCGCGGCATCGCCGCCGAGACAGCGCGCGCCCGAGGAGACGAAGCCCGCGAGAGCGCAACACGCGGCAAAGGCCAGCAAGTAGTGGCCGACTACCTGATGAAGCCGGAGATCGTGCTCAATGACCAGGGTGGCAGTGGCGGCTCGGTCGGTGGCGTTGGCCGCATGCTTCCCGGTGCGTTGGGGTGGGTGTCGGGCCGGGTCGGGGTCAAGCAGAACGAAGTTGGTACGGTTCTCACACTGGTCGACATTCGAAGCACTGTGCGCCTGGCGGCGGCCGAGGGCTACTCGAAGAACACGAACTTCAGCTTCGGCGGCATAGGCATCGGCAGTCTCGGCGCCTTGGGCGGCAGTGCCTACTCGCGCACCGACGAGGGCAAGCTGATCAGCGCCGCCTTCGTCGATGCGTACAACAAGATGGTCGTGGCGTTGCGCCAGTACAAGGCCCAAACGGTAAGGGGCGGGCTCGGGGAAGGCGGCACGCTCGGCGTCTCCGGCGGAAGTACGCCGGCATCCAAGGCTGTGCGCTCGGGCAAGAAGTGAAGACAGCCGCCGTCGCAGCGACCATCGTCTGCATGGCCTCGTGGGTGACCCAGGCAGCCGCGCAGGAGTTCGGCGTGTTCCTGAACTGCAAAGGGCGGCTGGAGTCGGGGGCGAAGTCGCGCCCGTCGACTCTGGATCTCGCCTTGCGCCGCAACAGCCAGCTTGCGTTGATCCAGGCATCGGACATCCTGCCAGCGGGCCAGCGGATGCACCTGGAGATCACGCCGCAGTTCTACACGATGGTGTTCAGCGCCCCCACGCGCGACAGCGTCATCTACTATGACTGGTTGCGGGGTGCGCTGATCGTCTGGAATCCGCAGTTGAGCAAACTGCACCAGATCCGGATGTCTGTGGATCGGCAGTCCGCGGCGCTGGATGGTGACCTGCGCGACGGTGACGGTGCGTCGATAGGTCGATTGAGGATGCGGTGCGAGCCCAAGACCCAAACGGACGTCCCGGAGCCGAAGTTCTGACCGACGCTGCGACCAGCCCAGGGCTCGATGCGCCCGTGGCGGCCCCGGGCGATGGTCGCTGCCGTCTGCTGTTGTTGCACCGGCCGCGTTTGGTACGTGCCGACGGCACCGAAGTCGCCTTGAACGAGAAGGACGCGGCATTGCTCGCCCTCATCGCCATCGAGTCACGGGTGGGTCGGCAGCGGGCTGCACACATGCTCTGGCCGACTACCGGCTCGACCGACGGCGGCAACGCGCCGAAGGCACTCAACAACCTGCGCCAGCGCGTCTTTCGCATCAACCGCCATGCGGGTACAGAGATCATCCGTCAGGCAGGCGCGCTCGAGCTGTCGGATGCCGTGACGCACGATCTCGATCCCGACGACGATGCGTTGTTGGCCGGGCATGCGCAGGGCGAACTGCTGGGCGTCCACGACTATGAGTCGAGCGGCGAACTCGGCCAGTGGGTGGATGGGGCACGCCAGCGCTGGCGCACCACGCGCAGCGACCGATCCATCGGTCTGGCCATGCGGCTCGAACGGGCGGGCCGGCTATGCGACGCGCTGGTGATCGGAACCCGCCTGGTCGTCGAGGAGCCGCTCTCCGAGCACGCGAGTCGACTGCTCATGCGCCTGCACCATACGCGCGGTGATCGCGGCGCGGCGTTGTCCGAGTTCGAGCGCTGCCGATGTGCACTCTATGAGCAACTGGGCGACGTGCCGACCCTGGAGACGGTGGAGCTTGCCCAGGTCATCGCCAGCGCCGAGACCGATTCCCCTGCCCGCCGCTTGGCCCTGCCTCTGGCCTTGCGACATCCGCCACGGACAGTGGGCCGCGACGATGTGCTCCTCCACGCAGAGGTTCACTGGGAAAGGGACGGCGTGGTGCTGCTGCTCGGGTCGGCGGGCATCGGCAAGTCGCGCGTGACGCAAGAACTGGTCAAGCGCTGGGGCATCCAGACCAATGTGTCGTGCCGCTCCGAGAGCGCGACGGCCAGCTTCGGCATGTTGGGTGCCATCGCCTCGGCGCTGGCACCCGCAGTGCGTGATCGTCTGAGCCCCGATGAACATGCTTGGCTCGAATGGCTCGTCGATCCTCAGCATGCGGGCAGGCACACTCCACCGGCGCAACGAGGAAAGTCCGAGCAGGTCTTTTCAGGCCTGCTCGATCACGCGGTGGCGTCCGGCGTGACGGCCATTGCCTTGGAAGACCTTCACTACGCCGACGCGCCCAGCCTGCAGGTGCTGTGCGCCCAACTGCCCGCCCCGGGGCGGGCAAAGGCGCCGCACGCGATGCAGTGGCTGCTGTCGTGCCGCGACAGTGGGCTCCCCGCCGAGCTTGCTCGATGGCTGGACAACCGCCCCCTGGGCGCGCATCCCGCGGTATTGCTGCCGCCACTCGATGAAGTCGCGACAAGGGACTTCTTGCGCAGCCTGGGAGTCGCCAAGAGCCACCCGCAGGCCGCTACGGCGCTTCATGCACATTGCGGCGGGCATCCGTTGTACATGTTGCAGGTTCTGCGCCAGCTTCAGCTGGCTGGCGATCTCAATGAGGGACTCTGGCCTGCGGTCCTGCCACTGCCCGATGACGCGATGGCCAGCGCCTCGCAACGCCTGGCTCGGGCCGACTCCTCCACACAGCAGTTGGCCTACATTGCCGCACTGTGCGGTCCCGACTTCACGGCCGAGTTGATGTCCCGCCTGATGAAACAAAGCGCCGCCGAGTTGCTGGCACCATGGCGCCGACTCGAAGATCTGCACATCTTCGGCGTCAACGGCTTCGCGCACGACCTGGTTCGCGAAGCCGTGCTCGCCGCCATTCCCAAGGCGCTCAAGCCACTGTTGCATCGCGAGATTGCTCAAGCACTCGGACAGTGCGGCGCCGACCCGCTGAGGCAAGCGCTGCATTGGGTAGCCGGCGGCGAGCCCGCGCGCGCAGCCCACGCCTTCGAGCAAGCCGCCGCGCTGGCGCAGCGCTGCGGCTTGGCGCAGCAGGCGATCGAGTGCCTGGCCCAAGCCAGCGCCGCCCATCGCAACGGCGGCAAGGCTGGCAGCGCATTCGACTGCGACTGGCGCCGCGGCCACTTGATGATCGACGCGGCACCGTTGAACCAAGCCCATGCGCTGGCTGCGGCCCTGTCGCGCGATGCGCAGTCCCAGGAGCAGCAGGCGCTGGCCGCGGAAGTGCTTGCACGCGTGCGGATCGAGCTGCAGGACACCGGCGCCCTTGCCGATGCCGAACGCGCGCTGACGCTGGCCGAGGGTCTGCCGGGCTCTGCCGACGCGCTGGTCCTTCGGCTGCGCAGTCGACTCGTGTACGGTTGTGCCCTTTCGCAGATTGGACGCCACCGCGACGCCATGGCGGAGTTCGACCGCATAGGCGCATCCGAGGCCTTGCCTGACGAGGACTTCGTGTTTCGACTGGCATCTGATCGGGCATCTGTGCTTGCCATCGTGGGCCGCCGAGACGAGGCCGTTGCCGTACAGCGTGGCGCACTCGAACGCGCCCTGTCCGATCGACACTACGCCCGCGCCGCGTACGCGGCCGGCTTCTGCGCCACCCACCTGGGCTACCTGTGCCGCGTGCAGGACGCGTTGATCCTCGCGGAGCAAAGCATCGCGCTGGCCCACCAGGCTGGAAGCGACAGAGGACAGGTACTGGTCGACGAGATGGGACGTGCCGGCAACCTGGGCGACCTCGGCCGCTTCGGCGAAGCACTGGACATCAGCGACCGCGTCATCGCCGACCTGCGCGCCAGTGGGCAACTGCTATGGGCGGCAAACGCCGCAAACGACCGCGCCGTGATCTTCATGCGTCTGGGCAGGCCCGACCTCGCGCAGCACATGCTGGACAACCTGCCGGACGAACTGCCGCTGTGGGTTCGTGCTTCGCGGCGCCTGGTGCAGGCCCGCCTCCAACAGTGGCAAGGCCGCGATGGTCGTGCGTTGGTCGAGGAGGCAGCGTCGATGTTCGAGCGCTGCGAGCTGGACCCGCACGATTACCCGCGCCGCAAGATCGCGCTCGAAGCCGCCCGTGTCCATGGCCCCGCCGCCGTGCTGGATGAGGCCCGCGCGACAATCGAGTGGTCCATGGCGCACAGGCACGTCGCTCTGGAGCGCTACGCTCGCATGGTGCTGATCCAGGCATTGACTGACCTGGGTGACGTGCCCGAAGCGGCCAACCAGGCGCGCCTGCTCGCCCTGCACGATGGGGTTTGCACACAGGCCTTCGGCTTCTATCTCCCGCAGTTGCTTCTGGTCTGCAGTCAAGCGCTGCTGGCTGCGGATGACCGATCGACCGGAGTACCGCTGCTGCAAGCCGCTGTCACCTGGGTCGAGGACCGCTGCGCGCGCCACGTGCCACCCGATCTGCGCACTGGTTTCATGCTGCGCAACCCGATCAACCAGCAGCTTGTGCAGTTGGGGCAGACAGTCCTGTCGCACAGCTGAGGCTGCCATACCCATCAATCGAAGAGGAGCGTCCCGATGGCAACCCTGACCGTCACCGACATCGTCGTCAGCGAAGCCGATGGCTTCGCCGAGTTCATCGTTCGCCTCGACGGCACGGCACCAGGTGTGGTGACGGTGCAGTACCAGAACACCAATTACAGCGCCATCCACAACAAGGACTACCGCTACGTCGACGGCACCCTGACTTTCGCACCCGGCGAAACGACCAAGACCGTGCGCCTGGAGCTGATCGACACGTGCGCGACGTCGTCGTCGACGAGAAAGCCGGCACCGCCACCTTCGAGGTGCGCCTCGGCCACTACTACGGCCAGTCCGCAGGCGCTGCGGTGAGCGTGCAGTACGCCACCCGCGACGCCGGTGCGGTTGCCGGGCAGGATTACTCCGCCCTCAGCGGCACCCTCACCTTCGCCCCGGGCGAGAGCGTCAAGACCGTGGTCGTCGACCTGCTCGACGACAGCGTGGCCGAGGCGCTCGAACGCTTCGAGCTCGTGCTGAGCCACCCTGTTGGCGTGACCATCGGCGACGGCGTTGCGATGGCCCGGATCGGCCCCAGCGATGGCACCCTCGCGGCGGCCCCGCGCCTGTCCGTGGCCGACATCACCGTGGGCGAAGCCGATGGCTATGCCGAGTTCGTCGTCACCATGCACGCCCCGTCGAGCAACGTCGTGACGGTGCAGTACCAGAACACCAACTACAGCGCCATCCACAACAAGGACTACCGCTACGTCGACGGCACCCTGACTTTCGCACCCGGCGAAACGACCAAGACCGTGCGCCTGGAGCTGATCGACCGACAACGACACCATCGTCGATACGCCCCAGGTGTACGTGCGCGACGTCGTCGTCGACGAGAAAGCCGGCACCGCGACGATCAGCGTGCGATTGGGCGACTTCCAAGGCCAGGCCGCAGGCGCAACGGCGACGGTGCAGTACACGACCCGCGACGCCACGGCCATCGCCGGGCAGGATTACACCGCTATCAGTGGAACGCTCGTCTTCGCCCCGGGTGAGAGCGTCAAGACCGTGGTGGTCGATCTACAGGACGACGCCCTGCGCGAGCCGCTGGAGCGCTTCGACTTCGTACTTTCGCAGCCTGTAGGTCTTCTACTGGCCGATGGCATCGCCGTGATCGAAATCGGCGCGAGCGACGGCACCCCCGCCGCGCAGCCACGCCTGTCAGTGACCGACGTCACCGTGAGCGAAGCCGCCGGCTATGCCGACTTCGTGGTCAGCCTGCACGCGCCATCCAGCAGTCTGGTGACCGTGAACTATGCCAACGTCAACGGCAGCGCCACCAACAACGCCGACTATCGCTACGTCGATGGCACGCTGACGTTCGCACCCGGTGAGACGACCAAGACCGTGCGTGTCGAACTGATCGACAACCTGGCGACCGAGACCACGGAAACCTTCGATCTCACCTTGCGAAGCGCGACGGCCGCGACCCTCGCCGACGCGCAGGCGACCGCGACGGTCATCGACAACGACGACACCGAACTGATGCCACTGGGCTATGGCCGCAGCAATGACATCTACGACTTGCCCGCCACGGCCGTGACGTTCATCGAGGCCCCGGACGGTGGCCTCGACATCGTGCGTTCCAGCATTTCGTACACCGCGCCGGCACACATCGAAGGTGTCTTCCTCAGCGGCAGCGCCGCAAGTGCCACCGGCAATGAGCTCGCCAATGTGCTCCGGGGAACGGCGGGCAACAACACCCTGTCGGGACTGGGCGGCATCGACACCGCCGTGTTTCTCGCCACTTCCGGGCAAGCGACCCGCAGCGGCACGATCGACACAGCTACTGTGAGCACGCCTTTGGACGGCACCGACACGCTGCTGTCGATCGAGCGCTTGCGATTTGCCGACGTCATCCTGGCGTCGGACACGATGCCAGGAGGCAATACGTACCTCGCGTACGCGATGTTCAACGCCGGGTTCAACAGGGGTCCCGATGCAGCAGAACTCGGGCAGTGGACCGCCCAATTGGACATGCTGGGCAAAGGGGGCGACCTCGCGCAGGCGATGATCAACTACTATGCGCCCGGGGTTCCAAACGATGTGCTGGTGGCCCACCTGTGGTCCACCGTCGTCGGCACACCCATCGGGTCCGAGGAGCTGGCCACCTACGTCGGGTTGATCGAGAACGGCACATACACACAGGCTTCACTCCTCGAGCTGGTGGCTACTCTGGAGCTGAACACGGCGGAGATCACCGGCATCGTCGGCCAGGCAGTCGCGCTGGATCTGAGCAGCTTTCCGCTGGCGGGATGACCCTGAGCTGCGCGTGCGCCGGGCGTCAGCGGCCATGCCTGGCTGGTTCGCCTACTTGGCGGCCGCGCGCTTTTTTCGATATCGTTGAACCAACCGATCCAGCTCTTTGCTGTGGAAGAGATCGATGCACTTCATCAGCACCATCCTTTCCCCTGATGCGCTGGCGTAGTCGCGGTCCAGGAACTTCTTGATCAGCGCAAGCGCCTCGTTGTACGCGTCGATGTCCAGGCTGCCAAGCTCCTTGTAGCCATTGGCTGCGGCGGTGGCGTCATTCGCGACTTCCGATGACCGGTAGCCGCCCGCGATGCACGCGCTGAGCGCATAGTTCTTCAAGTGCTGCGACGGGCTGTAGCGCGCAGTCTCCGATCCGCCCGAAGGACGCGCTGCGCCCGGCCCACCCTCTGCAGGGGTCAGGGACACGGGGGGCGGGCTGGCGTTCGCCTGGGAGTCGGCAGCAGATGATGGCGCGGCCATTGCGCAAAGCAGCAGGGCCGACCCGATCGCATGCCACCTGGCACGGGCAGGCCTCAGCGCAGCTCCCATATCGACGCCTCGGCCGCAACAGGAAAGTAGCAGTGGTCTGAGCATGTTCCACCATCCCACAACGTGGCGTGTCCCGTTGCATCGCTCCAACGCACGCCAAAGATCAAGATGCCCTTCAAGCCCGCGAAGTCGCCGGGCTTAGGGCTGCGCACGGTCTTCTCCGGAGAGCCGAATCGATGAGCCAGAAAGCGTGCCAAGTCGGCGAGCCGGTAGATGTACTGCTTTCCATCACCACCTGAGACGGCACCCCAGACGCCCCGCGGTATGACCACACCGGACTTGTTCAGGCTGTAGCTCATCCGAATGGCGCAACCGTTCCTGAACCCCGCACGGGGATCGCGCTGCCCCATGTCGATGTTCTCCTTGACTTTGCCGCCAATCCGATCGCCTACGCTTGGAAGCGTGCCATCGCCGTAGACAACCTTGAAAGCGCTCCACATGGCAGCGAATGAGGGTCTTGTCATATGCGACCCGAAAATGGGAGGGCGCCTTGGCGCGAGGGCGGACCGAGGTCATTTGCCCCCCTTGGTTGATGGTCGCGCGATGCTACGAGCGCACGCAAACGAGCGCTTTCCCAAGCTCTAGGGAGCGGATGTCGAAGTCGCCGCGATCACCCCCGCCCCCCGCAAACGCTCGATCTCGGCGTCATCCAGTCCGAGTGAGGCGAGCAGCTCGCGGGTGTGGGCGCCGAACACCGGGGGGTCGCGCCACACGCCCAGGCGGTGTCCTTGCAATGTGAGCGGCAGCAGGGCGGTGCGCACCGACTGGCCGGCCTTGTCGCCGTCGGGCAGGGTGATCTCGGCCAGGCCGCCGGTGGCGGCCAGGTGCGGGTCGTCGTACAGGTCCTCGGGCCGGCGGATAGGCGCGTAGGGCAGGCCGGCCTGCTCGAACAGCGCCGCCAGCTCCTGTGCGCTGCGTGTCGCGAGCCGCTGGCGCAGCGTGGGAATCAGCGTCGCCCGCTGCAGCACACGCTGGTTGTTGGTGGCCAGCTCGGGGTCGGCGGCCAGGTCGTCGAAACCGAGCACCCGGCAGAAGACGCCCCACTGCGCGTCGCTCACCGCCGACAGGAAGATCTGCTCGCCGTCCTTCACCGTGAACACGTCGTACACCGCCCACGGGCTCACCCGGTCGGGCATGGGCGGCGCGGGCTTGCCGGTCACCGCGTACTGCAGCATGTGCTGGCCGACGAGGAAGACGTTGTTTTCGAACAAGGCCGACTGCACCTCCATGCCGCGCCCGGTGATGCCGCGCTCGATGAGTGCGGCCAGCACGCCGATGGCACCGAACATGCCGCCCATGATGTCGTTGACACTGGTGCCGGCACGCAGCGGGTCGCCCGGCCGGCCGGTCATGTAGGCCAGGCCGCCCATCATCTGCACCACCTCGTCGAGCGCCGTTCGGTGCTCGTAGGGCCCCGGCAGGAAGCCCTTGTGGCTGACGTAGATGAGCCGCGGCTGGCGCGCCGAGAGGCTGGCGTAATCGAGCCCGTACTTCACCAGCGTGCCGGGCTTGAAGTTCTCGGCCACCACGTCGGCCGTCTCGGCCAGCCGCCGCGCCAGCGCCGCCCCCTCGGGCCGGCGCAGGTCGATGCCGATGCTCTTCTTGTTGCGGTTGAACATCGGAAAGAAGCCCGCCCCGGCGCCCAGCAGGCGCCGCGTGGCCTCACCCTCGATGGGCTCGACCTTGATGACCTCGGCGCCCAGGTCGCCCAGCACCATGCCACAGGTGGGGCCCATCACCATGTGGGTGAACTCCACCACCCGCAGGCCCAGCAGGGGCAGCGGGACGCCGCCGGCAGGCGCTGGTTCGGGGGGGCTTTGCGGTGGGGATGGCAGCTTGGTCGTCATCGTCTGCACTGTAGGGCAAGCGCTGCGGGCTGCGGCATCCCCCTCGGGAGGGCCTGACGCGACGCGGCAGGTCTGGGGATGCTCTCAGTCGGCGAAGAAGTAGCGCACCACCGCCAGCGCCAGCGCGAACAGGTAGCCATAGGCGAAGCGGTCGATCAGCGGGGCCGCCTGGCCGCGGCGCGCGCGCCAGTGGCCCAGCGCCGCCATCACGCCGCCCACGGCCACCGGCGTGAGCACCAGGTTGGGCAGGCGCCACACCGGCGGCGTGAGGTGATAGGGCACCAGCCACACGCTGAGCGCGTCACAGGCCGCGCCGAATACGAGATAGGCCGGCGCAGCGAACCAGGCGTTCGGCCGCGCCTGGAACGGCTCGGCCAGCGCCCGCAGGCCCAGCTCGACCAGCAGTTCGCCGAACACCTGCAGCAGGAACTCGCCGACCAGCTCGAAGAGGAACTCGATCATCGGGGGCGCTCCAGGCTTCGTGGGGGGTTGGGAACGTGTGCACCCTACACCATCAACGGCGCAGCGGCCAACCCGAAGCCGCGGCGCATCGAGTGCCGGCTGACCACGCCACGCGCAAGGTGCGTCCGATGGGCGTTTTCCCCGCTGCGCCTCAACTGCGCCAACACCTATGCTCGGCCCCCATCACCCGCATGGAGACCGACCCTTGGCTCGTCCCGTTCAAACCGCCCCCCACATCCCGATGCACAGCGCGTCGGCCTCGCCCTTGAAGCGGCGCGCGCTGCTGGCCGCCGCCGCCGGTTGTGCCCTTCCAGCCTGGCCGTTGGGCGCGGCAGCGGCCGCCGCCCGCGCAGCGATGAAGGTGCCGCGCCCACCGGTGGCACGGGTGGAGCCGGTCACGGAAACGTTCTTCGGCCAGTCGGTGACAGACCCCTACCGCTGGATGGAGAACCCCAAGGACAAAGACTGGGAGCCGTTCATGCGCGGCCAGGATGCGCACGCACGCGCCACGCTGGCAGCGATACCGGGACGCGACGCGCTCGCGCAGCGCATCTCCAGCCTTTCAGCCGGCACGGCCATTGCCTATGGCGTGCAGCGCGCAGGCCAGGGCAGCACCGAGCGGGTGTTCTATCAGGTGCGGCCCGCCGGCGCGGACGGCTTCCAGCTCGCCGTGCGCGCCGGCCTGGGCGCGCCCGAGCGCATCCTGATCGACCCCACGGCCATGAAAGACGCGCAGGGGCGCCATGTGTCGCTCGACTGGTGGGTGCCGTCGCCCGATGGCCGCCATGTCGTCTATGGCCTGTCGGCCGCCGGCAGCGAAGATTCGGTGCTGCACGTGATGGAGGTGGACAGCCTTCGGGTGCTGCCCGAGCGGGTGGCCGGCACCCAGTACGCGGGGCCATCGTGGTTGCCCGACTCCAGTGGGTTTTTCTATGCCCGCGTGGCCGACCCTGCGGCACGCGGCAGCGTGGAGTACTACAAGCGCTCGCCGGTGTGGCTGCATCGGCTGGGCACCGATGCGAAGGACGACGTGTTGCAGGTGGTCCACGGCCGCGACCCCGCGCTGCCACTGACCGAGACCGAGTTCCCATCCATCCAGTGCAGCCCCGTGAGCACCTGGGCCGTGCTGGTGATGTACGGCGGCGTGCGCCGGGAGAACCCGCTGTTCGTGGCGCCGCTGGCCGACGTCGTTGCCGGTCGTGCGAAGTGGCGCCCGGTGTGTGCCATCGCCGACGAGGTGACCGGGTTTGCCTTCGACGCCACCGACCTCTACCTGCTGACCACCCGCGACTCGCCCAACGGTCGCGTGCTGCGGCTCCCGCTCGACGGCGGCACCTATGCCACGGCCACGCCGGTCGTGCCCGAAGGCCCGCGCGTGATCGAAGGCTTCGCACTGGCGCGCGACGGCCTGTACCTGCTGGAACTCGACGGCGGCTACCACGCGTTGCGCAAGCTCGGGCGCGACGGCCGCGACGAATTTTTCGGCCAATGGCGCGATGACATTCTCGCATATGACCGGCAAAATCCGATTGCGCGCGTGGCTGCATATTGGGCAATGACGGAAAAATTTTTGGAACACAGTTATAGCGGTTATCAAGGGCGCGTCGTTTTCGTGAGTTATGAAGAATTGGCACAGCAACGTGAACCCCTTTTTACAGCGCTGCTCACGCGGCTCGGCTTCCAGCCGGCGCAGGAAAATTTTCGCGTTGCCGGCGATGATAGCACCACTACTTCGGACTCGCAGCGTGGTGCTTCCATCGGTGAGCGCGTGTCCGGCTGGAAGAGCTTTCTATCGCCGCCGGAAATTGCCGCGATCGAAGCCATTGTCCAGCGTTTTGGTTTGGAAAATCGACTGGTAAATGCGCCAAAGGCAAATAACTTTTTGAGACATTAACGCATGTGGATTTTCTGCTGCGGCATGCAGCGCTCCGGCTCGACCCTGCAATTTCAAATCACCGCCCAGCTCGTCGAAGCCGCCGGTTTGGGCAAGCGCGTGGAGTGGGTGAAGCCGGAACTCTTCGGCAAGCTGCGTAAAGCACACGTTACGGAACCGGGCTGGAAAGTTTTCAAGATGCACGTGTGCACGGAAAAAATGGCGAAGGAGTTTCACCGCCAAAATGCCATGGGGATTTATGTCTATCGCGACTTGCGCGACGTGATGGTCTCAATGATGCGAAAGTACGACATGGCTTTCGATGCGCTATTGGACCGCGGTTTTGTGGATGATTGTCTATTGCAGTATCAACGCTGGACGTCTTTGCCGCGTGTACTAGTTTCAAAGTATGAAACGATGATGGCCGATCTGGCGAGTGAAGTTGAACGCATCGCGGCTCATCTCGGCATCGCTTTGGGAGCAGAACAATATCGGCAGATTGCGACGGAACATGGCATTGAGCAACAACGCCAGCGCATCGAGCATGCGAAAAACAGCAGCAATCTTCGCCGCGGTGTTGTTGACAGCGTGCGCTTTGATCCACACACCAATCTGCACACGAACCACATTCATGAAGGTGAAATCGGCGGTTGGAAAAAAGCGTTGGCGCACGAGCAAATTGCACGGTTGGAATATAAAGGGGGCGCCTGGCTGCGGGCGCATGGGTATGAGTTGAGTGGCGGAGATTAATGCGCAAAACCGTTTTTGCGTGATGTCATATTGCTTGCGCTGCGCATAAAAACACGAGGAGAAACATGCCAAAAGTCTTGGTGACGGGTGGTGCGGGCTATGTCGGCTCCGTTTTAATCCCCGAGCTGCTGCACAAAGGTTATCACGTAAAAGTGCTCGACAACTTGATGTACAACTCCATGAGCCTATTGCCCTATTTCGTCGACGACCGCTTTGAATTCATTAAGGGCGACGTGCGCGATGAAAAGATCGTGCAGCAGGCATTAATGGATGTCGATTGCATCATTCATTTGGCGGCCATCGTCGGCGCACCGGCTTGCCAGCGTGATACGAGACTGGCAGAGGAGGTAAACTTCAACGGCACCGCCAATATTCACAAGCATCGCAGCCGTGCGCAAGGGATGGTCTATGCCTCCACCGGCAGCAATTATGGCGCGGTGGAAAATGGCATGTGCACGGAACAAACGCCGCTCAATCCGCTCTCCGTTTACGGCGTCACCAAAACCAACGCCGAGAAGCTCCTGCTGGATTCCGGCAACGTCGTGGCATATCGCTTTGCGACGGCGTTTGGACTGTCGCCGCGCTTGCGCCTTGATTTGTTGATCAACGATTTCGCTTTTCAAGCAGTGAAGAATGGCAGCATCATCATCTATGAAAAACATTTTAAACGCACGTTCATTCACGTCCGCGACATGGCGAGGAGTTTTTTGTTCGCACTGGAAAATTACGCCCAACTGCGCGGCGAGGTTTATAATGTCGGCTCCGAGGCGATGAATTTTACCAAAGAAGAAATCGCGCTCAAAATCAAAGACAAGGTCAATTACTTTTTGTATTTCGCCGATGTCGGCGCCGACCCCGACCAAAGAAACTATGAGGTTTCGTATGAGAAAATCAGGTCAAAAGGATTTGAAACGGCCATCTCCGTTGAAAAAGGCATTGATGAGTTGATCAAAGCTTATCGCACCATTTCGCTCATTCGGCCGTTTTCGAATGTGGATTAGTCTGTGAAAGTGAAATCTTTGTTTTTATAGCAAACATTTTTCAACCGCTAACTGACGCCAATAGCCGCTGTTTTTCCCATTCGCGCCAATTCGCGCTCATTTGCGGTTGCCTGGTTTGGTTGCGGCTTGCCCGCATTGGGAGTAAGGATCATGGCATTCTGGAAAAATAAAAAAGTCCTCGTCACCGGCGGAGCAGGATTTCTCGGTGCGCCTGTCGTAGAAATTTTACGTGAACACGGTGCCGAGGTCTATGT
>JABWBN010000019.1 GCA_013360485.1 Burkholderiaceae bacterium
CATGGCGCTCATCGAAGTGAAGGTGCCGGACATCGGCGATTTCAAGGAAGTGGCGGTGATCGAGCTGCTGGTCAAGCCGGGCGACACGATCAAGGCCGAGCAGAGCCTGGTGACGGTGGAAAGCGACAAGGCGTCGATGGAAATTCCGTCGAGCCATGCCGGGGTGGTGAAGTCGCTGCGCGTGGCCCTGGGCGACAAGGTCAGCGAAGGCACGGTGCTGCTGGAGCTCGAAGCCGCGGGGGCCGCGGCACAAGGTCCGGCTCCTGCGCCTGTCGCGGCGCCCGCCGCTGCGGTGGCCGCCGCACCTGCTGCTGCGCCAGCCGCGGCGGCATCTGCCGCAGCCTGGACCGGCACGGTCGACCACAGCTGCGACCTGCTTGTGCTGGGCGGCGGACCTGGTGGCTACTCGGCTGCCTTCCGCGCGGCCGACCTGGGGCTGAAGGTGGTGCTGGTGGAACGTTATGCCACGTTGGGCGGCGTGTGCCTGAACGTGGGCTGCATCCCGTCCAAGGCGCTGCTGCATGTGGCCTCAGTCATCGACGAAGTACGCCACTTCGGCGACCTGGGGGTGGACTTCGGCGCGCCCCGCATCGACCGCGAGAAGCTGTTGGCGCACAAGAACAAGGTCGTGGGCAAGCTCACGGGCGGCCTGGCGGCGATGGCCAAGATGCGCAAGGTCAGTGTGGTGCGTGGGTATGGCACGTTCGCGGGGCCGAACCACCTGGCGGTCGAGCTGACCGAGGGCGATGCCCAGGGCAAGACCGGTCAACAGCAGGTGATCCAGTTCGCCCGATGCATCATCGCGGCCGGCTCGTCCGCGGTGCGGCTGCCGTTCCTGCAGGCCGATGGGCTCGACCGCGACCCGCGCATCGTCGACTCCACCGGTGCGCTGCAGTTGCGGCAAACGCCCAAGCGCATGCTGATCATCGGCGGGGGCATCATCGGCCTGGAGATGGGTACGGTGTATTCGACGCTTGGCGCTCGGCTGGACGTGGTGGAAATGCTCGATGGCCTGATGCAGGGCGCCGACCGCGACCTGGTACGTGTGTGGCAGAAGATGAATGCGGCACGCTTCGATCAGATCCTGCTCAAGACGCGCACCGTGGGCGCCGAGGCAACCTCGGCGGGCATCCGGGTGCAGTTCGAGGACGCAGCCGGCAAAACCAGTCACGGTGAGTACGACCTGGTGCTGCAGGCGGTGGGGCGGCGCCCCAACGGCGGCAAGCTCGGCGCCGATCGCGCGGGCGTGCGCGTCGACGAGCGCGGCTTCATCCCGGTGGACGTGCAGATGCGCACCAACGTGCCGCACATCCACGCCATCGGCGACATCGTCGGCCAGCCCATGTTGGCCCACAAGGCGGTGCACGAGGCACATGTGGCGGCCGAGGTGGTGGCCGGCGAGCTGCGCGGCGACGAGGCGCTGGCCCGCGCCCGCTTCGATGCGCGCGTGATCCCGGGTGTGGCCTATACCGACCCCGAGGTCGCCTGGGTGGGCCTGACGGAAGACGACGCCAAGGCGCGCGGCGTTGCCGTGAAAAAGGGCTTGTTCCCCTGGAGCGCGTCGGGGCGGGCCATCGCCAACGGGCGCGACGAGGGCTTCACCAAGCTCTTGTTCGATGCCCAGACGCATCGCGTGCTCGGCGGCGGCATCGTCGGAACGCACGCGGGCGACATGATCGGCGAGATCGCGCTGGCCATCGAGATGGGCGCCGACGAAGTGGACATCGGCAAGACCATCCATCCGCACCCGACGCTGGGTGAGAGCATCGGCATGGCTGCCGAGGCGGCCCATGGCAGCTGCACCGATCTGCCGCCCGCGCGGCGCTGATTCCGCCACGGCTGTCGATTCCGGCACGAAGTGACGCGCGGCGGCGCGCGCCTCTCGCTTCAGCGGCGCTTGACACGGCCGAACATGACGAGGTGGCGCGCTCCATGCGCGCTGCTCCGCTTCGGCCATGCCTGTCGTCCAGAACGTCCAAACCGGTCCGCCCGCTTGCCCGGCTTCCGTCGGCGTTGATCCGGCCGCTCGGCCGCGCCCGTCTTTGGGCGCTGACTTGCCTTCAACAACGGGCCTGCTGCCCGTACCCGCGCTGCCCGGTGCTGGGCGATGGCGACTGGTGGGCGCAGCCCTCTGGCTGGCCCTGATGGGATGGCTGGGGCTCGCAGCACACATTGCCATGCCTGCTGGCATTGAGCCGCTCGAAGTCGTGCTCTTGCTCGCGATGTTCGGAGCGGGCGCTGCTGTGTTGCTGGCGGGTGCGGTGGTGGCGCACGAGCGGGCCCAGGCCCGCCTGGCCGCGGAGCTCGACCATGCCTGGACCGAAACCCGGCACCAGTTGCAGGCGCTGTTCGCGTCGCAGGCCGAGCAGCTCGAGGCCTTGCGGCGCGAAGCCCATGTCGATGCGCTGACCGGGTTGGCCACTCGCCGGCACTTCCTGACGCAGCTCGGCCGCGCCCTGGACAGCGGCCTGCCGCGCCTGGGCCTGGTGATTCTGCGCGTGAGCGATGTGCCGGGCATGAACCGGCGCATCGGTCGCGAGGCATCCGATCACGTGCTGCAGAGCCTGGCGCAGACCCTCATGCAGTATCCCCATCGCACCGACGGCTGCCTGGCAGGCCGGCTCAACGGGACCGACTTCGCCCTCGCGTTGCCGGTTGCGGGCGTGGCTCGCGAGACGGCGCAGGCGTTGGTCAACGCGATGCGGGTGCCGCTGGTGTCGGTCGACGGTGCTACGGCTGTTTGCGCAGGTGTGGTGGAGCTGGCCGCGCCGGTGGCGGTGGGTGTGGCGCTTACGCTGGCTGACGAAGCGCTGGCGCGAGCCGAGGCGGCGGGGGCCTTCCGGGTCGTGCAGGTCGACCATGCGCCGCCGGACCCGCCGCTGGGCGAGGCCACGTGGCAGCAGCATTTGGCTGACGCGCTGCACCAGGGGAACACCTCGCTGGGGGCCTATCCGGTGTGCGCGGCCGACTCGCGTGTGCTGTATCTGGATTGCCCGCTGCGCATGCACCTGGGGCATCCGCAGGATCGCCGGGTGGCCGCGCATTGGCTGCCCATGGCCGGTCGGGCGCGGCTGTGCGCACAGGTCGACGAACACGTGCTCGGCCTCGCCCTGCAGGCGATCGCGGCTGACGGGCAGGGTCGGTGCATCAACTTCGCGGCGCAGTCGCTGGGGTTCAGTGCGTTCGTGGCGCAGGCGACCCGGATGATCGAGCTGGCGCAGCCCTACGCCAGGCAGCTGTGGATCGACTTGCCCGAGTCGCTCGCGTTGGAGCGGCCGGGTCTGGTGCGCGACGTGGCGCTGCGCTGGGGTGCCGCCGGTGTGCAGGTCGGGCTGGAACACGTGGGCGACGCGCTGGCACGCATACCAGGTCTTCAAGACATGGGACTGACGGTCGTGCGCGTCGACAGCTGCTACGTCGAAGGAGTGGGTGCGCCGGCGGCTGCGGACTTGCGCCGCCACTTGCGCGCGCTGGTTCAACTGGCCCATGGGCTGGGCCTTTCGATCACCGCGGAAGGCGTGCGCGACGCGGCCGACCTGGAGCAGCTGTGGGCGCTGGGTTTCGATGCCGCGACGGGGCCCGCGGTTCAGCCGATGTCGCCGCAGTACAGCGGGTAGTCGCCGCGTGCGCGGCATGTGTAGTAGTGCCGCAGCGTCTCGCGCACCGTGCGAAACGCGATTTCGTCCCACGGCACCTCATGCTCATGAAACAGCCGCGCTTCCAGCGTCTCCGGGCCCGGATCGAGCGTGGCATCGAGCATGCGGGCCCGATAGAACAGATGCACCTGTCCCACGTGCACGACACTCAGCACGGTGAATAGCCCTTCCAGCTGCACGCGTGCGCCGGATTCCTCGACGGTCTCGCGAACCGCGCCCTCGGCCACGGTTTCGCCCAGTTCCATGAAGCCGGCGGGAAGCGTCCACAGGCCGCGCCGAGGCTCGATGGCTCGGCGGCACAGCAGCACCTGGTCGTTCCAGATGGGCACCGTACCAACGACGTTCAGCGGGTTCTCGTAGTGGATCGTGCCGCAGCGGGGGCAGGTGGCGCGCTCGCGGTTGTCGTCGGCGGGGACGCGGTATTCGACGGCGTGTCCGCAGTCGCGGCAGTGTCGGATCGCGTGCGAGCCCAGCATCGTGGCAGTGTAGCCGGCGCTTGCGTGGCATCATCAGCCGAGCTTGCCTGCATGCGGCCGTGCGTCGGCCGGCGCAGGCCACCCCGTCACCGATCTGTCGATTCCTGGAACCCGTACCATGAGCTTCGTGATCAGCGCGCCGCCCGTGCCCACCGTGCCGGTGACCACCGGCGGCGAGTTTCCCGTGCATCGCATCTACTGCGTGGGTCGCAACTACGCCGAGCATGCCCGCGAGATGGGCCACTCCGATCGCGAGCCGCCGTTCTTCTTCATGAAACCGGCCGACGCCGTGCTGCCTGTGGCCCGAGGGCAGACCGGCGCGATGGTCTACCCTGCACTGACCTCCAATCTGCACCATGAGGTGGAACTGGTGGTGGCCATTGGTCGCGGGGGGCGCGATATCGCAGTGGCCGATGCACCGGGTCATGTCTGGGGCTACGCGGTGGGACTGGACATGACCCGGCGCGACTTGCAGGGCGAAATGAAGAAGCAGGGCCGCCCCTGGTGCATCGGCAAGGCATTCGAGCAATCGGCACCGATCGGGCCGCTGCATCCGGTGGCCGGCACCGGGTGGCTCGAGCGTGGCGGGATCACACTGGCCGTCAATGGAGAGCTGCGCCAGCGCGGAGATCTGTCGGAGCTGATTTGGAACGTGGCCGAGGTGATCGCCGAGCTGTCTCGAGCCTGGGAACTGCAGCCGGGTGACCTGATCTACACCGGTACGCCGGCCGGGGTGGGCGCAGTGGTGCGCGGTGATGTGATGGAGGCGGCGATCGACGGCCTGGGCACGTTGCGGGTCGCGGTTGCCTGAACAGCCTGTGGCGTTTCACCGCGACCGCGCGTACACCGTCCCCACACATCGAATGCACATGAAGCTCTACAACTACTTCCGCTCGTCCGCCTCCTATCGCGTGCGCATCGCGCTGGCGCTCAAGGGCCTGTCCTACGAGTACCTGCCCGTGCACCTGGTGCGCAACGAGCAGTTCAACGAGTCCTATGCGGCCGTGTCCGCATCGCGGCTGGTGCCGCTGCTGGTGGACGGCGATGCGGCGCTGACGCAGTCGCTGGCCATCATCGAGTACCTCGAGGAGACCCATCCGCAGCCGCCCCTGTTGCCGTCCGATCCCCTGGGCCGGGCACGGGTGAGAGCGCTGGCGCTGGACATCACCTGCGAAATCCACCCGCTGAACAACCTGCGCGTGCTGCGCTATCTCACTGGTGCGCTCAAGGTCGCGGAGGATGACAAGAATCGGTGGTATCGCCATTGGGTCGAGACGGGTCTGGAGGCGGTTGAGCGTCAACTGGCTCGCACACCGACGCCGTTCTGTCATGGCGACGCCCCTGGCCTGGCCGACTGCGTGCTGGTGCCGCAGATCTTCAACGCGCGGCGCTTCGAATGCCGCCTCGATCACGTGCCGCAGGTCATGCGCGTCTTCGAGCGCTGCATGGCCCTCGAGGCATTCAGCGCAACCCAGCCATCGGCCTGCCCAGACGCCCAGGAATGAGCGCAGCGTTTCGGGTGCCGGCGGCAATCGGGGCACGGTGAGCCTTCGGCCCGTCCCGATGGATTGGCTCGCGCCGGGCTGGACCGGCGAGGACGGCGTGCGGGCACTGATGACGACGCGCCACGGGGGGGTGAGTGCCGGGCCCTACGAAAGTCTGAACCTGCGCGCCGGGCCCACACCCGACCTGCCGGACGATGTGCCCGCCGCCGTCGAGGAAAACCGCCGGCGGCTGGCTCGGGTGTTGGGTGCTCGACCGGTGTATCTCGAGCAGGTGCATGGCGCCGACGTCGTGCGGCTGACGGCTGCGCACCTTCACGCTGCACGCCCCGCGGTGCGGGCCGATGCCGCTGTCACGACCGAGGCGGGAGTCGGCTGCACTGTTCTGGTCGCTGACTGCCTGCCGGTGCTGATGTGTGCGCCGGGGGGCACAGCCGTCGGGGCAGCGCATGCAGGCTGGCGTGGTCTGGCTGCGGG
Organism: Burkholderiaceae bacterium; assembly: GCA_013360485.1. Lineage (GTDB taxonomy): Bacteria > Pseudomonadota > Gammaproteobacteria > Burkholderiales > Burkholderiaceae_C > Pseudaquabacterium. Next base: position 6,112 of record JABWBN010000019.1, read on the forward strand.
TGTGTTGGAGCGCACCGTCGAGGCGCTTTGCATCGCTGCAGGCTGTCAGCCGTATCAGGTGCGTGTGTGGATGGGTGCATGCATCGGGCCGCAGGCGTTCGAGGTCGGAGCTGACGTGCTCCAGGCCTTCGGCGTCCCCCGGACCGATGGCGGCTCCGAAGTTGCGCCTCGGCACTTCGAGCCCCGCCTCCGACCCGATGGCCAGATGCGCTGGCGCGCAGACCTGGCCGGCCTGGCGCGCGATCGGCTGCGTGCCGCGGGCGTGGTCGAACACAGCGGCGGGCAGTGGTGCACGGTGTCCGACCCCAAGCGGTTCTTCTCGTATCGCCGTGACCGCGTCACAGGGCGCATGGCGGCTGTCATCGCGCGGGCCCTGTGACGTCGCGTGTTCATCCGCTGCCATCGCGGCGCGGTTGCTCGTCGGTACCGTCTTGGGTGGGCTGGCGCAGTCGGCGCTTGCGCGCAGGGGTGTTCAACACGTAAAGCACGATGGACAGCGGCAGAACGCCCCAGCCCAGCAAGGTGAACAGGGCACCCAGTACCGTTCCCTGGGGCGCAGTCGCCTCGGCCAAGGCAACGAGCACGACCACGAAGATCCAGGCAACGGCGACGATGTGCATTTTCAGATAGTGATACGCGATATCACTTAATGGTAATTGGGGTCATCATGCGGTAAGCTAGAAACGATACAACGTGAACTGCTGCACGGTGACCGACAACACCGCGGCCCTGCACCGGGTCGGGTCAGCCAGGAGACAGGCATGAGCAAGCGACGCAGCCCCAACGCGCCCGACGGCGAAGCTGCCCAGGCGTTTGGCAACGCGGTGGGTCAGGCATTCAAATCCCTTTCGGGGTTGAATGTCCCGGCGCAGGCCCTGCAGCGGCTGCAGTCCGAGTACGTGACCCAGGCCGCCGCGATCTGGAACCAGTCGCTGCCCGGAGCGGCGGGTGGCGCGGCGCCAGCGCTGACCGACAAGCGCTTCGCTGCCGATCCCTGGGCCACCCATCCGGCCGCCGCGCTGTCTGCGCAGTGGTACCTCTTGAATGCACGCACGCTGATGCAGCTGGCCGACAGCGTCGAAGGCGATGCCAAGACCCGCGCCCGCATCCGGTTCGCGGTACAGCAGTGGGTGGACGCGGCGAGCCCGGCCAACTACCTTGCCCTGAACCCCGAGGCGCTGCAAAAGGCCATCGACACGCGCGGGCAGAGCATTGCGCAGGGTCTGCAGCACCTGTGGCAGGACGTGGCCAAGGGCCACATGTCGCAGACCGACGAGAGCGTGTTCGAGGTCGGACGCAACGTCGCCACCAGCGAGGGCGCGGTGGTGTTCGAGAACGAGCTCTTGCAGCTCATCGAGTACAAGCCGCTCACAGCCAAGGTGCACGAGCGTCCGATGCTGTTCGTACCACCGTGCATCAACAAGTACTACATCCTCGACCTGCAGCCGGAGAACTCGGTGATCCGCTACACGGTGGAGCAGGGCCACCGGGTGTTCGTGGTGAGCTGGCGCAACCCCGACGAGTCGCTCGCTGGCAAGACATGGGACGACTACATCGACCTGGGGCCGATCCGCGCCATCGATGTGGTGAGGGAGATCACCGGTGCACGGCAGATCAACACCCTCGGGTTCTGCGTGGGCGGCACCATCCTGGCTACCGCGCTGGCGGTGCTGGCCGCTCGTGGCGAGCATCCGGCAGCGTCGATGACGCTGCTGACCACGCTGCTGGACTTCACCGATACCGGCATCCTCGACGTCTTCGTCGACGAGGCTTCGGTCCAGCTGCGCGAGGCCACGCTGGGTGAGCATGCACCCAAGGGTCCAGGGCTGCTGCGCGGCAAGGAGTTGGCCACGACGTTCAGTTTCCTGCGCCCCAACGACCTGGTCTGGAACTACGTGGTGGGCAACTACCTCAAGGGCGAGGCACCGCCCCCATTCGACCTGCTGTACTGGAACGGTGACTCCACCAATCTGCCCGGCCCGATGTACTGCTGGTACCTCCGGCACACGTACCTCCAGAACGAGCTCAAGGAGCCAGGGCGCCTCACCGTCTGCGGTGAGAAACTCGACCTCGGTGCGATCCAGGCGCCGGCATTCATTTATGCCTCGCGCGAGGACCACATCGTGCCCTGGCCTGCGGCATACGCATCGACGCGCATCTTGAGCGGCCCGCGCACGTTCGTGCTGGGCGCGTCCGGCCACATCGCCGGCGTCATCAACCCGGAGTCGAAAAACAAGCGCAGCCACTGGGTGAACGCGAAGCTGCCCGCCGATCACGAGCAGTGGTTCGCTGGCGCCACCGAGGTGCCCGGCAGCTGGTGGCCGGTGTGGTCGAAGTGGCTGGCCACCTTTGGTGGTCGCCAGGTCGCCGCACCGCGCTCCTACGGCAGCACTCGCCATCGTGTGATCGAGCCGGCGCCCGGCCGTTACGTCAGGCAAAAGGCCTGACGCGCGAACAGGCCCCAACCCCCATCCATCTCGACCGCTGCGCCGCGCATGAGCATGGCGCCGCCCGAAACGCCTCACCCACATCTGGAGACCTCATGAGCACCCAAGACATCGTCATCGTCGCCGCCGCCCGCACAGCCGTGGGCAAGTTCGGCGGTACCCTCGCGCGCACCAGCGCCCCGGAACTCGGTGCCACGGTCATTCGTGCACTGCTCGAGCGCAGCGGCGTGGCCGCCGAGCAGGTGGGCGAGGTGATCCTCGGTCAGGTTTTGGCTGCCGGCTCCGGACAGAACCCGGCACGACAGGCCCTGATCAAGTCGGGCCTTCCGCATGCGGTGCCGGCGATGACCATCAACAAGGTCTGCGGCTCGGGCCTCAAGGCGGTGATGCTGGCCGCCCAGGCCATTCGCGACGGCGACAGCGACATCGTCATCGCCGGTGGCCAAGAGAACATGAGCCTGGCGCCCCACGTGGTGCCCGGGTCGCGCGACGGCCAGCGCATGGGCAACTGGACGATGGTCGATTCGATGATCGTGGACGGCCTGTGGGATGTTTACAACCAGTACCACATGGGCATCACCGCCGAGAACGTGGCGCGCCAGTACGGCATCACGCGGCAGATGCAGGACGAGCTGGCGCTGGCCTCGCAGCAGAAGGCGGCGGCGGCCCAGGACGCTGGACGCTTCAAGGACGAGATCGTGCCGGTCGTCATTCCGCAGAAGAAAGGCGACCCGCTGGTGTTCGACGCAGACGAGTTCGTCAACCGAAAGACCAATGCCGACGCACTGGCCGGCCTGAAGCCGGCGTTCGACAAGGCTGGTTCGGTGACTGCCGGCAACGCCTCTGGCATCAACGACGGCGCGGCTGCCGTGATGGTGATGAGCGCTGCGCGGGCCGCCGCCCTGGGGCTGAAGCCACTTGCGCGCATTGCCAGCTATGCCAGCGCGGGCCTCGACCCGGCGGTGATGGGGATGGGTCCGGTTCCGGCAGCACGCAAGGCGCTGGATCGCGCCGGTTGGAAGCCCGCCGACCTGGATCTGCTGGAGATCAACGAAGCGTTCGCTGCCCAGGCCTGTGCCGTGCACCAACAGATGGGCTGGGACACCAGCAAGGTGAACGTCAACGGCGGCGCGATCGCCATCGGGCACCCGATCGGCGCCTCGGGCTGCCGCATCCTGGTGACGCTGCTGCACGAAATGCAGCGCCGCGATGTACGACGGGGCATTGCTTCGCTGTGCATCGGCGGCGGCATGGGTGTGGCCTTGACCGTCGAGCGCTGAACAACTGCGCGGCGGCCTTGCGGCAGCGCAGCGCGGGCATGGGGCGAACCCGATTGACCCCCAGTCGCGTTGCGGTCACGCTGGTGCCGCGGCCACCTCTTATCCAATCGCAATCAAGGAGCACGACATGACTCAGAAAGTGGCGTATGTGACTGGCGGCATGGGCGGGATCGGAACGGCCATCTGCCACCGCCTGGCCAAGAGCGGCTTCAAGGTGATCGCCGGCTGCGGCCCGAGCCGCGACTTCAAGAAGTGGCTCGACGAGCAACAGGAACTGGGCTTCACGTTCTACTCTTCAGTGGGCAACGTGGCGGACTGGGACTCCACCGTCGCTGCGTTCAGCGCGGCCGTTGCAGAGCATGGCCCGATCGACGTGCTGGTCAACAATGCCGGTATCACGCGCGACCGCATGTTCCTCAAGATGACGCCCGACGACTGGAAGGCGGTCATCGATACCAACCTCAACAGCATGTTCAACGTCACCAAGCAGGTGGTGCCGGGCATGGTCGAGAAGGGTTGGGGCCGCATCATCCAGATCAGCTCGGTCAACGGCGAGAAGGGCCAGGCGGGCCAGACCAATTACTCGGCCGCCAAGGCCGGCATGCACGGTTTCACGATGGCGTTGGCCCAGGAGCTGGCCAGCAAGGGTGTGACCGTCAACACCGTCAGCCCGGGCTACATCGGGACCGACATGGTTCGGGCGATCAAGCCCGAGGTGCTCGAGAAGATCGTTGCGACAATACCGGTCAAGCGCCTGGGTGAACCGGAAGAGATCGGCTCCATCGTTGCCTGGTTGGCCAGCGAGGACTCCGGTTTCACGACCGGTGCCGATTTCAGCTGCAACGGTGGACTGCACATGGGGTGATGGCCCGCCGGCGTGTGCAGGTGTAACGATCCTGCGCGGTCCACGATCTGGAAACGTTGCTGACGCAGAATCCGTGCGTCATGGCGTTTGGGGGTTTGGTGTGCTGCGCGGGCTCGTGTTTATCTGGATCATCGTGCTCGGGGCTGCGCTGTCTGCACCCTTGGCGCGGGCGCAGTCGGTGGATGTCACCGATTCGGCAATTCAACTGCTCGACTTCGGCGAGTCGCGGTTCCCCGAGTACTTCCCCCGGCGCCGCTCGAACCTGAGCTTCGCGCCCTTCCTTTATCGCTACTACCCTGAGTCAGGCGTCTACCTCGGCGTAGCAGTGGCACCGGACCCGGCCTACATTCAGCTAGGGGTGTACGTGCTCGGCGGCCTGTTCGGCGATACGCCGATGTACGTGGGCCTGCTGTCCGACTACATCACCCCCGTGGTCAGCTCTGGCGCTGTCCAGACCCGAACCATCGCCGGGTTTTCCAACTCGATCGACTTCTTCGTTCCCGATGGATCACCCACTCGGGCGCTGATCTATCTGCACGGTGGCGCGGGCACCAACTACAACATCGCCAACGCGATGGGCTACAACACGCGCAATGATCCGGCCACCACGGCCCTGGCCAACTGGCCCTGGATCAAGTCCAACCGTGTGATCGGCGTGTTCCCGCAGGGCCAGGCCATCGACGCGGAGCCCAACGCACGCACCTGGTCCAATCACGCCATGACGTCCGGCCAGGATGATGTCGCGTTCCTGCAAGCCCTGGCAGCGCATGTGCGGGCCACCTACGGCGTCACACGATTGGCCATTGCCGGGCACTCGATGGGCGGTGCCATGGTGCAGCGCATGTGGTGTGAGTCGCCGGATACGTTCGATGCCTACATCTCGATGGCTGGCCCGGCATCACGCCGCTACCTCGATGCGGCGACGCCATGCAACCCTGGCACCCACCCGCCGCCCTACCTGGGGCTGTTTGCCGGTAGTGACAGCGTGATCCAGAACACTGGCAAGTGGGAGGCCGAGACCTGGCAAGTGGCACCCTTGGTCGTGGCCGGATCGGCGCGGGCATGGCTCGATTCCGTGCTCGCCGGCGAATGGCAGATGTACCGTCGGCGCGCCGCCCTGATGTGCGGTGCCGACCCGCAAGCGGCAGAGGGTGTCGTTCTGGGTGACGTTGTCACCTGGAGTCACTGCAGCGGGCGTGTGAAGCTGCTGAACGTGCGCAGCGCCAACCACCCGATGTCATCCATCGAGGAGTACGCCGGCCTGCCATTGGCCGACCTGATCAACCAGTTTGTCGACGGCTATTGAAGCAGCGGCCCCGATCCACGCCAGAACCGCACCGCCGCTCACTGCGTGGTACCGCTCATCCAGGCCGTGCGTATGAGGCGGCCACAACTCACGGACGGGAAGTACCCGAACTCGGCCTCGCGCGCCACCAGCCCGTAGAACTGCTTGCCCGCATCGATCCAGGGATAGAAGCCCTTCGATCCGGGGCTGCTGTAGGCGCCATCGCCGACCACCGGGTCGTCCTCGATCCAGTGCCCCACCGAGTAGTGCCAGCTTTCGCTGTCTGGGTTCGGTGACCGCACGGCCTGGTCGGGACAAACGCTCGGGTTTGTGCAGATGGGATGCGATCCCAGCCAACTGCCCATCACGAGCTCGTCACGCATCATGCGGCGCAGGAATTCGGCATATCCGCGGGGCGTGCCATAGCCCCCGCCCGCAAGCGCCGGCACACCGTATTGCAACGGCAGTCCTGGCCCGATCTGCGCCATCACCTCGTCGGTCAGTTCCCTGCGGTCCTGTGTGCCCAGCCCGGACATCACGGCATGCTTCTGCATGTGGCCACCGTCGTACACGAACAACCCGTCATGTGCGGGCTCGTAAAGGTTGTTGTCGGCGTAGTTGAGGCATCCTCGCACCGTCTGGTAGGGATAGCACACCCCGAAGTGCGTGTATCCGCTGCGCAACTGCAGGTGCTTCAGGTCGGTCTCCGAAAGCACGCCCGCCTGCCGCTGCAGGGTGTAAGCGCTGTAGATCCACTTCGAGGCCGATGCGAGGTTCATGCCGGAGCCTGCGGTGTAAGCAGCCCCGGCGCCGGTGCGCGACCCGCTGACCAGGGCACCATTGCGCCCACCCACTTCCCAGTAGAACGGCGCGATGTTGGCGCAGGCATTCGTCGTGCTGTTGGCCGTTCGAGTGGCGGCCGCCTTTCGAACGGCCAGCGGCACTTCAGCCTGCGCCACGGTGCGCTGGGCGCTGATGTCGGTGGCTCCACTGCTGTCGCCACCCCCGCATCCAACAACCAGGGCGCTCACGCCTGCGGCCAGCGCCGCGGCGCCGAATCGTCTCAAAATCTCCACTTCATGCTCCCCGTTGCAGCACGTGCAGCCCGCCATCCGGAATGCCTGTACGGCGCCCATCGCCGGTACGCCGGGTCGAGTGTAGAAATGGCGCCGCGCGATCGGTACAGCGTCTGCCTCCGGCCCCCCACGAACCAGGGGGGAGGGCGCAGGCCACCGTACCCATCGAACCAGAACCTGCGAACGGGTGGATCCCCAAGAGGCACGACACGGGTACAGTGTTGCGCAGGGAGTTTCGGGCTGCACTCTGCCCCAACCCAGCACCACCCATGATGAAGTCCAAGCCCCGTTTTTACAGTATGGGCCGTTCGTTCGGCACCATCGCACTGATGGTCGCAATGGCTACGCCAGCTTCGGGGGCGGTCGAGTCCATCCCGTCCGCGCCGACCACGCTGACCAGCACGTCGACCCGGATGATTTCGTACCGGCATCAGCAGCACATGTGGCAGACGCCCGATGGCGCGACCCACCTGCTGGTCAACCGGGGGTTTCAGGTGCCCGGCGGGGCGCTCCAGTTGCAGTCGACGTTCGACGCAGGCGCGACCTGGAGCAGCGGGCCATCGTTGCCCCAGACGAATGGGCTGAACGTCTCGGATGGTCAACTCAGCGGCAATGACTTGTATGTGGCATATGCGAATGCCAACAATCAGATCATGTTGGGGCTGCTGCGCTACGACCCTGCCCTGAAGACGTGGTCGCTCCTGCGCAACCAGAGCGTCGCTGTCCAGTCTGGCGTGGTCTACAGCAACCCTGCCATCGGGTTCGATCGCGCGGGCAACCTATATGTCACCTACGTCGCGCAGGACAGTGCCACGCTGGTCTATTCGCTGCGCATGTCGGTGCGCGCGGCTGGGCAACTGGCCTGGACCGAACTGCCTCAGGTATTTGGCTCATCCGATGCCGAATCGGCGCAGCGCAGTGGCCGACCTGTACTCACGCCTGATGGCATCGGGATGATCTTCACTGTGCACGACGGGATGTACTGGGCGCAGCGGCAAGACGGTTGGAGTCTCGATACGCCTTGGAGCCTGTCGACGATCTACATGACCCCGCCGCCGTCCGATCCAGACCCCTACGCCAGCCACTTCAGCGTTGTGCGCGATACCGCCGGCAACGTCCACATGGCGACCGTGGACAAAGGGCGGGTCCTGTATGCGCGCTACCTGGCGGCCACGCAGGCGTGGGAGACGCCGCGCCAGGTGACACCGCCGATGGGCGCCGGGTGGGTCCAACTCACGATATCGGGCGACAACCTCGTGCTCATGGCCAACATGCTGAGCATGGTGAGGGTCTACCAAAGCGGCAATGCCGGCAACAGCTTCATCGCGACACACATGCTGACCCATCCCCTGGCCCCGGACGGCAGCGGCCTCGACTACGGCGCACCGCGGATGGAGACACCATCGGTCTCCACCAGTCCGATCCCCACTGTGCAGCAATACATCGAGGGCCAGACCCAGAAGCTGATGTTCTTCGCAGTGCCGGTCGTCCCGGCGCCGTGAGATGAACCGGCGACGTCGCGGGCTTTTTCTGGGACTCATGGCCGGCGCCGGCGTGGTGCAGGCGGGACCTCTGCGCGAGGCACTGCGCGAGCGGATCGAGCAGCGTCGTCAGGCACGCGAGAGCTCCGGCATCGATGGTGAAGAGCAGGCGCTGCAGGGCCGTGGATCAGGCGGTCGAACGGCGCCCGTGTCGCTGCCCGCGGGCGCGCGTGTCCTGCGCGACTTGAGCTACGGCCCGGATGCTCAGCAGCGATTCGATGTCTACATCCCTGCCGGCGCGCGCAGTGCGCCCCTGCTGTTCATGGTGCACGGTGGCGCGTGGATGGTGGGCGACAAGGGCTATGCGCCGGTGGTCAACCAAAAGGTGAGCCGCTGGCTGCCACTGGGCTACGTGCTCGTGTCGATCAACTACCGCATGTCGCGTACGGCGCCGGACGTGCTGGCGCAGGCCGACGACGCGGCCCGTGCATTGGCGCATGTGCAAGCGCAGGCGGGCAACTGGGGTGCCGATCCGGCGCGGGTGTTGCTGATGGGGCACTCGGCAGGAGCGCACCTGGTGGCATTGCTCGCGGCCGATGCCGAACTCGCCGCACGGCACGGTTGCAGGCCCTGGTTGGGCATGGTGTCATTGGACAGTGCTGCGCTCGACGTGGTGGCGACGATGGAGTCGCGGCACTACCGCTTCTACGACAAGGTGTTCGGTCGGGATCGTGCGTTGTGGCTGGCTGCCTCGCCTTACCATCGCCTGCACTCAAAGCCCGCTCCCATGCTGCTGGTGTGTTCGACCCGGCGAGGCGATTCGTGTCCGCAGGCCGAGTCCTTCGCCGCCAAGGCGCGACAGCTCGGTGGACGAGCCTCCGTCTTGCCCGTCGACATGAAGCATGGCGAGACCAACACCGACCTGGGCAAGGCATCGGCCTATACCGACGCCGTTCATGCGTTCATGCGCGGACTTGGGATGCCCTGAACTCCTCAGGGGTTCAAGCGGACAGTGGGCGTTCGAGTCGGGTCGGCTCCACAATGCTGTGGATGCGACTCCCGCGGCTGCGGGATTGCTCGTGGTCTCAGCGGAATCTAATGTCCACCGCTGATCACAGCGTACCGCGGACCGATGCCATCACAGCAGTGCCACCTCGCGGTTTTTCGTATCGCAGTCGCCGCGTTGATGTGTGCGCATGCGGGTGCGACGCATGCGCAGTTCACTCCTCAGGATGAGGAAGTCTGTCCTGCCGCCGCCGGCGTGGTGGATCCCGAGTTCTACAGCGCAGGGCGGCGCATGGTGTTCATGGACCGCAGCAACCGCTTGAAGGTGACGACGCTGCGCAGCGATGGGTCGCTCGGGCCCGGCGGTTGCCGGGGAACTGTGATCGACGAACGCGCCACGCTGTCGGTGCCTGGCTTCCCGCTGATCAACGGTGGTGAGTGGGCGTTGAGCCAGCGGGGTAGCGAGATCTACTACACCCGGCTCGATGATTCGGGCCGGGTCGAGATGGCCGTAGCGAAGGAAAATGGCGGCACCTGGGATGTGCAGGCGGTCGAAGCATCCAGCGACCGCGGCCTTCCGATACCGAGCATGGATGGCAGTGATCCGCAGGCGCGCATCCTGTATGCACGTGTACGTGAGAGTGGCTATGAGCTCATGTGGCGCGAGTCGACCGACCCGACCACCGAGCGAACGTTCGGGGCCCATATTGTTCAGGCCAGTGGCGGCGCTCCGAGATGGGTGCGAGGCGAGCGTGCGATCACGACGACCCAACTGGATTCCAATGGCGTTGCCCAGGCGGTGCGCATCGACATCGACACCTCCGTGGTGGATGTGCTGACGCAGGACACCGATCCCAAGGACGAAGTCTGGATGTGGCGTGCGCCCGAGTTTGGATCGGCGCGCGTATTCATCGCCGTTGCGGGCGGTTCGCAGTTGCGTGTCTACCGCGAGGAAGGCGCGTCATGGAACCTGATCAACGCGCTCGACGCGACTGCATTTTCGGCGCGCAGTGGGATCTACTCGCCAGAGCCGACCATTATCGACGGCCGCTCATACGTGGTGATGCAGCTGTCCAACCAGAAAGTCGGGCCTTCCGAGATCTGGGTCGCATCCATCGATCCGGCGCTGCCATTGCTGCGTCAGGTTAGCGACCCAGCAGCTGCCGGGAAGGTGCGCACCGAGCCGGAGTGGGTTCACACATCCAGCGGAGCGTTCATCTACTACACACAAAACGAAGGCCGCGGCCGGGCGGGCTTGCGCCGGGCTTCTACGGGCCTGTAACGAAAACCGAGTCACCCGGCGGTGACTTCGATCCAGGGAGTTGATATGCCGGTTTGTTTACCAGTCGGATCCGCGTTGCGAGGTCGAGTTGCCGCAGGGCTGGCCTGCGGCGTGGTACTGCATGTGTGGTTGGGATCCTCGATCGCCGCGCCGCCCGTCATCCCCGAGTACCAGGTGACGGCAGCCAAGATCGTCGACTTCGAGTTCGACTGGGGGCGCGACGGGGCCTGGTGCCCGACCTGCAATCACGGTGATGGCAACGCACGTTTTGTGTGGTCGGATCGCGACTACAGCTTGTGGCTCGGCTACGTCGACTACCAGACGGGCGCGTTCTACCCGCCCGATGGCAAGGCGGTGCAGCTGGATACGCGCGCCGCGTTCTCTACCGATTGGGGCAATGGCCCGGAGTGGATGTTTTCGACCGGCCCATCGCAGGTGGTCTATACGCGGTATGCCGATGGAGCGACACCGGGTGCTCTGAGTGCTGGCGTGGCTGTCGCTACGCAGCGTGCGGACCTGAGCTGGAATGGGCACCACATCAAGAGTGCGATGCAGCGCCAGTCCCCGGCTGCCACGCTCGACCTGGACGATCCGGCGCCGCGCATGAATTATCAGGACGCGCGCAAGGCCAAGCTCTACTGGCGCGAGGCGAGCGACCCACGCTCCGAGCAGTTGCTGCCGATCAGCGACCAGACGGGTGGGGGCTCGCGGCGCTGGGTCCCGGGCACGCGCAAGATCATCTTCAGCGGCAAGGCAACCGACGGCAGCCTGCAAGTGTTTCTCTACGACACCGATACAGGGGAGCAGGAACAACTGACGAACGATCCATCGCGCAAGTTCGGGGCGTTCATGTGGCGCGCCCCGGAGTTCGGCAATGAGTTTGTCTTCTTCACGACCAACGATCGGACAAATCTGACGATCCATCGCAAGATTGCCGGCACAGACGGTGTGTTCCGCTGGACGGAGGTCAAGCGGGTGGCCATGCCCGACCCGATTCCGTACATCTGGTCGCCCGAGCCGTTCGTGCACAACGGCAAGTCGTGGGTGTTCTTCACGCTGAGCTCGAGTCAGTGGGCGAACGATCTCACCGTGCCCACCCAGTTGGCCATGACCGGTATCGTGCCCGATGAGCAGAGTTTTCGCATGCTCACCAACGACACCACGAAGTACCGGGTTCGCCAGGATCCGGAGCACTTCATCACGGCACAGGGCCCGTACATCTATTACAACCGCTACATCCCGAAGACCGACGGCAATCCGTTGATTTCTGAGGGCGTATGGCGTGTCGACACCAAACTGGGGCCGCCTGCATCGACCGCGCCGATCACGCGCGACGAGTGACGCACCGGGTCAGTCAGCGGTTACACCCAGAAAGAACTTGATCACGCCCTTGGCGGCAAAGCCGACCAAGCCGAATCCGAGCGCCAGGAACAGAACGAACGTGCCCAGCTTGCCCGCGCGCGACTCGCGAGCCAACTGGAAGATGATGAACACCATGTAGAGCATGAAGGCCGACACGCCGAACGTCAGCCCGAACCATGCCACCTGTTCCTCGGTGTAGCCGAACATGCCGCTGTCCTGCGCTCAGGGGCGTGCCTCTAGACCGGTGGTGTCCACCAGGTCGCGATAGGCATGCCAGCTGGCGTGGGCGAGCCAGGGCGCGACGACCACAAGTCCCAGCAACGCTGTGGCCATGCCCATTGCGGTCAGGCCGAACAGGAGCGCGGCCCACAGGGCCAGGGGCAGTGGATGCGCCTGGACCACACGCCAGCTCGTGAGCACGGCCACCATCACGCCCACCTGGCGGTCCAGCAGCATCGGCAGGGCCACGACGCTGCTGGCGTAAACCGGCGCGGCCAGCAGACCGCCCAGCAGCAACCAAGTCTCGAACACGTGGCCTTGCTCGGCAAGCACGACGCCGCGCATGAAGTCGATCGGGCGTTCAACCGGCATCGGGGCGAAGCCGGTGATGAACGACGCGGACGTCACCACCCATCCGGTTCCGGCCAGCGCCAGGAGTAGGCCAAAGCGTACCAGCCGCGGCTCGGGCCGCCAGGCACTGGTGACGGTGCGCCAGCCCGGATGCTCGCCGCGCTCCAGCGCTCGGCTGACGGCGTACAGCCCTGTCGCAGACAACGGCGCGACCAGCAGAAAGCCGGAGAACGCGCCGGCCAGCAGCCAGAACCGATCGTGCGCCAATGCGATCAGCACCGCACCGAAGGCCGCCAGCGCCAACCCGTGCACCAGCCCCACCAGTGGGCAGCGGCGCAGGTCGCGCCAGCCGAGCACGAGCCAGCCCAGCGGGCGCAGGGGCGGTATCGGACGCACGCCAAACCGGCGTGATTCGATCAGCGCTGGGCTGTCACGCATGAACCATGGCCCTCGAATCGCTCCAACACTTCACGGGCCGCCAGTTGCAGGGCATGGGGGCCACCGTCTGCCAGCGTGATGGACGGCGCATGGGCGTAGCCCGCGTAGTGGCGGTCGATCGAGCGCAGGTACAGCGGATCGTAGTGTTCGATCATCATCTGCGCGTAGACCTCGGCCCAGCGCCCGGCACGCGCGTGCTCTTGCCAGCGGTTCACGGTCTGTCGGCCGCGCATTTCGACCAGGGGCTCCAGCAACTCGCAGAAGCGCTCGGGCTGGTGGGCGAAGTGGGCGTAGTCCTGCAGCAGCAAGTTCACACGCGCCGCGTCGTCCATTTCGACGCGCACGCAGAACCCATGCTCATGCATCTGCGCCACCAGCGCATCGGGCAACTGCAGGCGGCCGATCTTGCGGCTTTCGCTCTCCACGTAGACCGGGCGCCGCGGGTCGAGCGCGCGCAGCGCGCTCCACAGCTGGGTGTCGAGAGCCTTCTGCGAGGGCTGCGGCACGTCAGGCAGTCCGCCCAGGACGGAGCCGCGGTGTCGCGCCAGCCCTTCCAGGTCCAGCACCTGCGCACCGACGGCCGACAACGCGTGCAGAAGTCGTGTCTTGCCACTGCCGGTGCGGCCGGTGACGACACCGAACCGGAACCGCTGCGGCAGGCTGCACAGATCGTCGCGGACGACGGCGCGAAAACCCTTGTATCCGCCTTGCAGCTTGTGCGTGCGAAAACCGATCTGATCGAGGAACCACGCGAGCGAGCCTGAGCGCTGGCCGCCGCGCCAGCAGTAGACGAGCGGGCGCCATGTCCGGGGTTGGGCAGTCACCCAACGTTCGATGTGGGCGGCAATGTTGCGAGCGGCCATCGCTGCACCCAACTTGCGTGCGGCCAGCGGTGAATCCTGCACATAGAGCGTGCCGACGATGCGTCGTTCGTCGTCGTCGAGCACAGGCCAGTTCACCGCCCCGGGCAGGTGGTCCTCGGCGAACTCCGCCGGGGAGCGCGCGTCGATCACGGTGTCGAACTGGTCCAGGTCGGCAGCGGCAACGCTGGCGTCGATCGTATGCAGGGTCATGTCGCGGTCGTGCCGGTCTCGATGGGCGCGCCTCAGGCGCGGGCCGTGGCCGAACCCGCTGCCAGTGGCTGCGGCGCGATGGCGTCGAGCAGTTCACTCTCGATCTGCAACTGCGCGCGCGTTTGCTGAAGGATCGGGCCGTCGATCAGGAACGTATCTTCAACACGCTCGCCGAGCGTGGAGACCTTGGCCAGTTGCAGGTTGACGTGATGCTGAGCCAGCACCCGGGCGATGGCGTAGAGCAGCCCCGAGCGGTCGCTGGTGCTGACCGAAAGGATCCAGTGCTGGGCGCGTTCATCGGGCCGCAGTGTCACGCGCGGCGCGACCGGGAAGGACTTCACCCGCCTCGACACACGGCCCTGCGCGGGCGTGGGCAAGGGACCGGTGCTGGACAGCGCCTGCGTCGCCTGAGTCTCGATCAAGGAGATCAGGTCGCGGTAGCCGGCCTGGTCGTTCTCGTAGCCTGGCTTGACGATTTGGAAGGTGTCCAGCGCATAGCCGCTGCGACTGGTGTGGATCTTGGCGTCCTGGATGGAGAACCCGGCGCCATCGAAGTAGCCGCAGATGCGTGCGAACAGGTCCGGCCTGTCGGGCGAATACACCAGCACCTGCAGTCCGTCGCCCACTGGCGACGGACGCGCACGCACGATGGGGGCTTCGGTCTCGATGTAGCGCCACAGCGAGCGTGCATGCCAGGCGATTTCAGTGGCGTCGTGGCGTGCGAAGTAGCTCAGCTCGAGCGTCTTCCACAACGGCTGTTCGGTGCCCGGCAGGGCCGAGTGCAAGGCCAGGATCTGGCGCGCCTCCTGCTTGCGTGCCTCGATGTCGGCGTCGACGTTCGGCCGTGCGCCACCCAGCGCCCGCAATGTGATGCGATACAGGTCCTCGAGCAACTTGCCCTTCCAGGCGTTCCAGACCTTCGGGCTGGTGCCGCGGATGTCGGCGACCGTCAGCAGGTACAGCGCGGTGAGGCGCCGAGCCGTGCCCACCTTCTGCGCGAACGCGCGGATCACATCGGCATCGGACAGATCCTCCTTCTGCGCGACGGTGCTCAGCGTCAGGTGGTGGCGAACCAGGAACTCGATGAGCGAGGCGTTCTCGCGGTCGATGCCGTGATCACGGCAGAAGCGGCGCACCTCGATGGCACCGAGCTCGGAATGGTCGCCGCCGCGGCCTTTGGCCACGTCGTGAAAGAGGGCTGCCACGTACAGCACCCAGGGCTGATCGAATTCGGCGGCGAGTTGTGAACAGAACGGGTATTCGTGGGCGTGCTCGGGGATGAAGAAGCGCCGCACGTTGCGCAGCACCATCAGGATGTGCTGGTCCACCGTGTAGACATGGAACAGGTCGTGCTGCATGCGCCCGACGATGCGCCGGAACACCCACAGGTAACGCCCCAGGACGGACGTCTGGTTGAGCAGCCTGAACGCATGCGTGATGCCCTGTGGTTGCTGAACCATTTGCACGAACAGCGCCCGGTTCACCGGGTCACGCCGGAAGCGCCCGTCCATCACCTGGCGGGCGTTGTACAGCGCGCGCAACGTACGTGCCGACAGGCCCTTGATGCCGGGTGTTTGCTGAAACAGCAGGAAGGTTTCGAGGATGGCGCTGGGATGCTGCAAGTAGAGCTCGTCGTGTGCCACCTCGATCATGCTGCCGCGGTCGAAGAACCGCTCGTTGATGGCGCGCATCGGCGCAGACTCGCGCGCATTGATGCGCTCCTCGATGTTCAGCATCAGGATCTGGTTGAGCTGCGTCACCGCTTTGGCAGCCCAGTAGTAGCGATGCATCAGCACTTCCGATGATCGCTGCGAGCGTGTGGCGGAGTAACCGAAGCTCTCCGCCACGGCGGTCTGAAGGTCGAAGATCAGCCGGTCCTCGCGCCTGCCGGCAACTGCATGCAGGCGCGCCCGGATGACGCGCAGGATGCCCTCGTTGCGCTGCAGTTGCTTGACCTCGAATGGCGTGATCAACCCATGGGCCGCGAGTTCGCCCCACGTGCGGCCCAGGCCCGCGGCGCGCGCCACCCACATCACCACCTGCAGGTCGCGCAGGCCCCCCGGACTCTCCTTGCAGTTGGGTTCAAGCGCGTACGGCGTGTCCTCGTACTTGACATGGCGCTGGCGCATCTCCAGCGTCTTCGCGCGCAGGAAGGCGGCTGGATCCATCACCGCCGCCGTTGCGTGGCGGAAGTGCTGGAACAAGCGCTTGGAGCCGATGATCGGCCGCGCCTCCATCAGGGCAGTCTGCACCGTGACGTCGGCGCGCGCCTCCGCGACGCATTCGTCTGCGGTCCGCACCGACGAGCCGACTTCGAGCCCGATGTCCCAGCAGGCGGTGATGAAACCCTCGACCGCCGCACGCAAGGCTTCGGTGGGCTCGCCCTCGGGCAGCAGCACCAGCACGTCCACGTCGGAGTACGGGTAGAGCTCGCCGCGGCCGTAACCCCCAACCGCTGCCAAGGTCGCGCCTGCGGGCATGCCGGCGCCCCGCCACAGGTCGGCGAGAGTGGCATCGACATGCCGCGCGAGCGCCCGGATCATCCGGGTGGCGGCTGGTGCCGATGCCCTCGACTGACGGAAGTGCTCGATCAGCTCGCGCTTGCCATCACGGAACCGTGCCCGCAGCGCAGCCACGCCATGGGCGGCGGGTGGCGACTCACGCAACGCGAGCGACATGGTGGTCGGAACGGCCGCGGCGGTGTCGGTCGGGCGCTGCTCAGGTGGCGTTGACGAACGCGGGCGGCGGCGGCGAGCCGGCCGACAGCGTGAGCACTTCGTAGCCGCTCTCGGTGACGGCGACCGTGTGTTCCCATTGCGCTGAGAGCGAACGATCCTTGGTGACGATGGTCCAGCCATCGCCCAGCTCGCGGATCTCGCGGCCACCGGCGTTGATCATCGGCTCGATGGTGAACACCATCCCGGGCACCAGTTCGTCCAGTGTGCCGGGGCGTCCATAGTGCAGCACCTGCGGGTCCTCGTGGAACTTGCGGCCGATGCCGTGGCCGCAGAACTCGCGCACCACCGCCAGTCCCTGGGCCTCGGCAAAGGTCTGGATGGCATGGCCGATGTCGCCCAATCGGGCACCGGGCCGCACCTTGGCGATGCCCCGCCACATGGCCTCGTAGGTGAGGGTGCACAGGCGGCGCGCGGCGATCGAGCCGGCGCCCACCACGAACATGCGCGAGGTATCGCCGTGCCAACCGTCCTTGATGACCGTGATGTCGATGTTGACGATGTCGCCGTCCTTGAGCGGACGGTCGTTGGGGATGCCGTGGCAGACCTGGTGATTGATAGAGGTGCAGATCGACTTCGGGTAGGGCGCGTATCCCGGCGGTGCGTAGTTCAGTGGCGCCGGAATCGCGCCCTGCACCTGGACCATGTGGTCATGGGCCAATCGGTCGAGCTGATCGGTCGTCACGCCGGCCTTGACATGCGCGACCAGCATGTCCAGAACCTCGGCCGCCAGGCGTCCGGCCACGCGCATGCCTTCGAGATCGGCAGCAGTCTTCAGGGTGATCGACATGGGCCGGAATTATCCCACCGCAACGTAAAATGCCTGGTTTACCCCGGCATTGCCCCACTTTCATGCCGTCCATCGATCCGAACGTTGTGCACTTCGAGGGCGGCAATGCGCTGTCCGACTTCCGGGCCAGGGCGCTGCTGACGCGGCTTCAGGCTGTCAACTCGCGCGTGTGCGCCGTCACCGCGCGCCACGTGCACTGGGCAGCCTGCGCACCGGGCTTCAATGTCGGGCGCCTGTCCGCCCTGCTGGACTACGGCGAACCCCACTCCGGTGGCGACGACGGCATGCTGGTGGTGGTGATGCCGCGCCTGGGCACGGTTTCGCCCTGGGCCAGCAAGGCCACCGACATCGCCCGCAATTGCCTGGAAGGCGCCGCGGGTGGCGGCCTGGTGCGCGTCGAGCGGGTCACCGAATACCGACTGCGGCTGGAGCGCGGCCTGTTCGGCGTGGCTGGCAAGACGCTCGCCGCCGATGAACTGGCCGCTTGCGCCGCCGTGCTGCACGATCGCATGACCGAGAGCGTGGCCTTCGAGCGCCAGGCCGCGCGGCACCTGTTCGACGAGCGCGCAGGCGAGCCCCTGGCTCATGTGCCGGTGCTGGGCGCCGGGGCGCAGGCCGGCCGCGCGGCGCTGCAGCAGGCCAACCAGACACTGGGGCTGGCGCTCAGCGATGACGAGATCGACTACCTGGTGCAGGCCTTCACCCGCATGGGGCGCGACCCCAGCGATGTCGAGCTCATGATGTTCGCCCAGGCCAACAGCGAGCACTGCCGCCACAAGATCTTCAACGCCGACTTCACCATCGACGGCCAGCGCCAGTCGTTGTCGATGTTCGGCATGATTCGGCACACCGAGCGCGTATCGCCGCAGCACAGCGTGGTGGCGTATTCCGACAATGCCGCGGTGATGACCGGTGGCCCGGTGCAGCGCTGGGTGCCCGCCGGACATGCCGATGCAGCGCCTTACGTGGCGCGCGACGAAATCGCCCATGTGCTGATGAAGGTGGAAACCCACAACCACCCCACCGCGATCTCGCCGTTCCCGGGGGCGTCCACCGGCGCCGGTGGCGAGATCCGCGACGAAGGAGCCACCGGGCGCGGTGCGAGGCCCAAGGCCGGGTTGACCGGATTCTCGGTGTCGAACCTGCAGTTGCCCGACCGCGTCGAGCCGTGGGAGGCGGCCTCTATCGGCCGTCCCGCCCACATCGCCAGCGCGCTGCAGATCATGATCGAAGGCCCGCTGGGCGGCGCAGCGTTCAACAACGAGTTCGGTCGGCCCAACCTCGGTGGCTACTTCCGCGTGTTCGAGCAGACCGTGGCTGGTGTCTGCCGCGGCTATCACAAGCCCATCATGATTGCCGGCGGACTGGGCACCATCAGCGACACCCAGACGCACAAGCTGCCCTTCGCGGCGGGCACGCTGCTGGTGCAGCTGGGCGGGCCGGGCATGCGCATCGGCATGGGCGGCGGCGCGGCCAGTTCGATGGCCGCCGGCACCAACACCGCGGCCCTGGACTTCGACAGCGTGCAGCGCGGCAACCCCGAGATCCAGCGGCGTGCACAGGAGGTCATCAACCACTGCTGGGCCCTGGGCGAGGGCAATCCCATCCTCGCCATTCACGACGTGGGCGCCGGTGGCATCAGCAATGCCTTCCCGGAACTGGTCGACGGCGCCGGGCGCGGCGCGGTGTTCGACCTGCGCCAGGTGCCGCTGGAGGAATCCGGCCTGGCGCCCAAGGAAATCTGGTGCAACGAGAGCCAGGAGCGCTATGTGCTCGCGCTCGACCCGCAGCGCTTGGAGCTGTTCCGGCAGATGTGCGAGCGCGAGCGTTGCCCGTGGGCCGTCGTCGGTGTGGCCACCGACGAGCGCCAATTGGTGCTCGAGGACGGACCCGGCGGTGCGCGGGCGATCGACATGCCCATGGATGTGCTGTTGGGCAAGCCCCCGCGCATGCACCGCGAGGTGCAGCGCATGCCGCGTGGCGAGCCGGTGCTCGATCTCACGGGCGTGGCGCTGCCGCAGGTGGCATTCGACGTGTTGCGCCATCCCACCGTGGCGAGCAAGCGCTTTCTCGTCACCATCGGCGACCGCACCGTGGGCGGGCTCAGCCACCGCGACCCGATGGTCGGCCCGTGGCAGGTGCCGGTGGCCGATTGCGCCGTGACCCTGGCTGATTTCGCCGGCTTGCGCGGCGAGGCCATGAGCATGGGTGAACGCACGCCGCTGGCGGCACTGGACGCCCCTGCCTCGGGGCGCATGGCGGTGGGCGAGGCCATCACCAACCTGCTGGCCGCACCGATCGAGCTGTCGCGGGTGAAGCTCAGCGCCAATTGGATGGCCGCCTGTGGCGAACCGGGCGAAGATGCGGCGCTGTACGACACCGTGCGCGCCGTGGCGATGGAGCTGTGCCCGGCGCTGGGGATCGGCATCCCGGTGGGCAAGGACAGCCTGTCGATGCGTACGCGCTGGGCGGATGCCGGGCAGACGCGCCAGGTCACGGCACCGGTCAGCCTGATCGTCTCGGCGTTTGCCACCCTGGACGATGTGCGGGGCACGCTCACGCCCCAGTTGCAGGCGCCTGACGACGCCGAATCCTGCCTGATCCTGGTCGACCTGGGCGGCGGGCGCCAGCGCATGGGCGGCTCCATGCTGGCGCAGGTGCTCGGTCGCTTCGGCGATGACGTTCCCGACCTCGACGACCCGCAGGTGCTCAAGGCGCTGGCTGCGGCCATGCAGGAGCTTCGGCGTGAGGGGCGGCTGCTGGCGTATCACGACCGCAGCGACGGCGGGCTGTGGGCCGCGGTGTGCGAGATGGCGTTCGCGGGACAGACGGGCGTGAGCCTGAACGTCGATCTGCTCGTTACCGAGGGCGACGGCATCGCCGACAGCCGCGCCGATCATGGCGACACCAAGAACTGGGCCACGCAGGTCAGTGAGCGGCGCAACGAGCTCACGCTGCGCGCGCTGTTCAACGAGGAGCTCGGTGCCGTGATGCAGGTGCGGCGCGGCGATCGCGACGCCGTGCTGGGCGTGCTGCGCGCGCACGGCCTCGGCCGCCACAGCCACGTGATCGGCACGCCCAATCCCCGCCGCGCAATGGAAGTCTGGCGCGACGCGCGCTGCCAGTTCAGCGCACCGCTGCGCGAGCTGCAGCAGGCCTGGGACGAGGTGAGCTGGCGCATCGCCCGCCTGCGCGACCATCCGCAGTGCGCGGATGCCGAACACGAGGCGGCCGGCGCCGAAGGCGATCCTGGACTGCGCCAGCACCTCACTTTCGACGCGGCCGAGGACGTGGCGGCACCGTTCGTCGGCGGTGCGCGTCCGCGCGTGGCCATCCTGCGCGAGCAGGGCGTGAATTCGCATGTCGAGATGAGCTACGCCATGGCGCAGGCGGGTTTCGACACCTTCGATGTCCACATGACCGACCTGCAGCGCGGCGCGGTGGGTCTCGACCAGTTCCAGGGTTTGGTCGCCTGTGGCGGCTTCAGCTACGGCGACACCCTGGGAGCGGGTGAAGGCTGGGCCCGGTCGGTGTTGTTCAACACCCGGCTTGCCGATCAATTTGCCGCCTACTTCGGGCGTGCCCAGACCTTCGCGCTGGGGGTGTGCAATGGCTGCCAGATGATGGCGGCGCTCGCGCCCATCATCCCCGGTGCGCAGCACTGGCCGAAGTTCACGCGCAACCGCAGCGAGCAGTTCGAGGCCCGCTACAGCCTGGTCGAGGTGCTCGACAGCCCGTCGATCTTCTTCGCTGGCATGGCGGGCAGCCGCTTGCCGATCGCGGTGGCCCATGGTGAGGGCTACGCCGACTTCTCGCAGCGCGGCGACGCTGCCCGGGTGCACCGCGCCATGCGCTTCGTCGACCACCACGGCCAACCGACCGAGCGCTATCCGTTCAATCCGAATGGCAGCCCCGATGGCCTGACCGCGGTCACCACCGCCGATGGCCGCTACACGGTGCTCATGCCCCACCCGGAGCGGGTGCACCGCCATGCGCAAATGAGCTGGACCATGGGCGACATGGCCACACCCAGCCCCTGGATGCGCATGTTCCGCAATGCCCGCCGCTGGATCGGGTAGGCTGCTTCGTCCTTGACCTGACTCGGGAGATCACGCAATGCGACCCACCACCTGGAACCACCGCAGCCGCGCCGCCGCAGCGGCACTGGCCATCGGACTGGGCGCTGCCTTGCCGGCGATGGCCGACGGCAGCAGCAAGGCCATCGAGCAGGCGCTGGCTGCTGCGCAGGAAGCCCGCAAGGGCGTCACGCTCTACGTGGCCGGCCAGGCCATCGGCGGCGGCGTGGTCAAGATCGAGTCCGGCCAGTGGGTAGAGCTGCGCAGCCAGCAGTACGGGCGCATCGTCGTGCGCATGGAGCGCATCGACGGCATTGCGATGCCCTGACCACAGGCGACGGGCGGCTCGTCCGGCCCCGGTCCGAAGTCAAGCCGAGCGAGCGGTGCTGCGGTAGAAGCGCAGCGGCGCTTCGTGCGCCTGCTGCAGCACGTTCGGCCGGATGCGGCCAACCACGTGCATCTCGCAGGCCTTGCAGTCGAAGCGCAACGTCATCGTTTCGTCGCCGCTTTGCAGCACCAGCGGGTCTGCTCTCAGCGTGCCTTGCACACCGGTGACACCCTTGGCCTGCTTCGGGCACAGGCTCAACGAGTAGCGCACGCAGTGCCGCGTGATCATCAGACTGGCCTCGCCGGTGACCTCGTGGCTTTCGTATGCGGGCTCGATCACCCGCACGCCGTGGCGGGCGTAGAAGTCGCGTGCCCGGTGGTTGTACACATTGGCCAGGTAGCTCAGGTGGTCGTCGGGGTAGGGCACCGGGGGGTCGATCGCCTCGCCCCTGGGCGGCCGCTGGCGAGAGGCCTCGCGTGACGTCTCCAGCGATTGAACCGCCTCACGCCGCAGGCCATTGAGTGCGGCACTGGGCACGAACCACGGTTCGCTCAGCGCGAGCTCGACCTCTCGCGGCGCAAAAATCGTGTTGCCCAGCCTGCTCAGCCCTTCGCGCCAGCTGGCCTGCGAGCGTTCGGGTTGGCGCGCAGCCTCGTGCGGGTGCGCGAGCTCGGCCTGGGCCTGGTGCCCCTCGTCGTCGGTGATCGTGAGCAGAAAGCCGTCGGGCAGTTCGTCCAGGCGCAGGTCGACCGGGATGCGGCGATGGGCCGAGGGGCGCTCGAGTTGCCGATCCCAGGCCACGTCACGGTTGCGATAGAGCGCCACACCGCGCCGCAGGTCTTTGAGGTGCGCAACCGCTTCGTTGGGGAACAGGCGCCACTGGCCCGCCCCGGCATCCAGGGGTCGCGCGACGTTGATCTGCACGCCCTGAAGTTCGCGTTGCAGGTCCCACCACGTCAGGCCGTCGCCGTTCGCAGGTGGCTGGGCGCTGGCGTCCAACTGCAGGTCCAGGTGATCGGCACCCACCCGCAACACCTCGCCGAGCGGCAGGCCGGCATGCTTGGGCGTGTCGAAGGCGCCGATGTCCTGCTGCCGGCCGTGGACGAAGTAGTCGGTGGCGCTGCGGTTGAAGTTGCGAGCGGGGTCCGGCGCGAACAGGAACTCGCAGCGCCCGCTCGAGGCCCGCTGCCAGTGGCTGCCGGGCGCGTCGATCAGGGCGTCGAGCAGTTGGCGGTAATGGGCGGTGACGTTCTTGACGTAGCCGACGTCCTTGTAGCGACCCTCGATCTTGAAGCTGCGGATGCCGGCATCGGCCAGCGCACGCAGGTTGGCGCTCTGGTCGTTGTCCTTCAGCGACAGCACGTGCTTGTCGTGGGCGACGATGCGACCTTGCGCGTCCTTCACGGTATAGGGCAGGCGGCACTCTTGCGAACAGCTGCCGCGGTTGGCGCTGCGGCCCGTGTGGGCGTGGCTGATGTAGCACTGGCCGGAGTAGGCCACGCACAGCGCGCCGTGAATGAAGAACTCCAGCGTGGCCCGGTCGATCTGCGCCGCCACCTCGCGGACTTGATCGAGCGTGAGCTCGCGCGCCAGCACCATCTGCGAAAAGCCCACGTCCTGCAGGAATCGCGCCTTGGACGGCGTACGGATGTCGGTCTGCGTGCTGGCATGCAGTTGCATCGGCGGCAGGTCCAGCTCGAGCAGCCCCATGTCCTGCACGATCAAGGCGTCGACCCCCGCGTCGTGAAGCTGCCAGGTGAGCTTGCGCGCGGGCTCGAGTTCGTCGTCGCCAAGAATGGTGTTGAGCGTCACGAATACCCGCGCGTGGTAGCGGTGCGCATGACGCGCCAGCCGCTCGATGTCGGCCACGCTGTTGCCGGCATGCAGGCGCGCGCCGAACGCCGGGCCGCCGATGTACACCGCATCGGCACCGTGATCGATGGCGGCGATGCCGATATCGGCATCGCGGGCCGGCGCGAGCAGTTCAAGAGCGACGCGCATTGGGGGGCAGACTCAGTTCAGGGTCGATCCGTCGGGCGCGCAACGCCGGACCGGCGCCTGCAGCGACTGCGCCATTGTAGGAACGACGGCCGAAACGTGCCGGTCAGGGGATACGGGTCGAGCAGCGGTTCAGCCCGCGAGCGCTCCAGCGGCGGCGTCGATCGAGGCCAGCAGACCCGGGTAATCGCGATGAACCGGGTACTGCGGGAACTGCCGGGCAATCGCATCGGGCGGGTGTATCAAGAAGCCGGCATGCGCGGCGGCCAGCATGCCCGTGTCGTTGTAACTGTCGCCCGCGGCGATGACCTGGAAATTGAGCAGGCGCAGGGCATGGATCGCCTGGCGTTTCTGGTCGGCCTGGCGCAGCCGATAGCCGGCGATGTAGCCATCCGCGTCGATGTCGAGGTTGTGGCAGAACAGCGTCGGGCGCCCGAGCTGCCTCATCAGCGGGTCGGCGAACTCGTAAAAGGTGTCCGACAGAATGATCACCTGGTAGCGGCTGCGCAGGCTGTCGAGAAAGTCCTTCGCGCCGGGCAGCGGAGCCATGGCGCCGATCACGGCCTGGACATCGGCCAGCTTCAGCCCACGCTCGCGCAGCAGCGCGATGCGAAAGCGCATCAGCTTGTCGTAGTCGGGCTCATCGCGCGTGGTGCGCCGAAGCTCGGGAATGCCGGTTCGCTCGGAGAACGCAATCCAGATTTCGGGGACGAGCACACCTTCGAGATCGAGACAGACGACTTGCATGGCGGGGGCTGGAAACGGCGTTGCAGGCGGGAGCAGCCGCGAATGCTATCTCACTGTGCTGCGCCCAACCGGGTATCCACCCGTGCCTAAGGCGTTGCATACAGCGCAGGCAAGTGCTCCTGCAACTGCTCCTGCACGAGGTCGAGCAAGACAACGAGTTTCTGGTCGTCGGGGATGTTCTTCCAGGGACCGGTGTCTCCCTCGGTGCGTTTGTCGCCGACTAGGTAGGCGGCCTTGACTCGACGCTGGGCCATGACACGGCCATCGGCCAGGTTGAGCCGCACCAATCGCAAGTAGGCGTAGGGGGCGATCCAGCCACGGCCGTCGGCAACGGCATCACCCTTGTACTCGCTCTTGTCAGTTTGGTTCATGTAATAGCCCAGGCCTTCCAGCTGGCCGGTGCCAAACAACCCGTTGGCGGCTTGAATCGCGGCGTCGGCGCGGTGCTTGAGCAGCAGCAGGGCCTCGCCAGCGCCGGTACCCCGAAGGTCAGCCACGATCTCCTCTGTTGCGCGCGCCCCAGCGAGATCGAACCAGCTGTCGTGGCCTTTGTACAGCGCAGGGTCGGGGGTGTTGATCACCGTGCTTTGCACCTGGGGCAACGCCCGGGCCAACTCGGCCTTCATCAGCTTGCCGATCGCGGCATCGACTGCGCCGGCGCTCAACGGCATGGCTGAGCGCAGGTTCTTGTTGAGGTTCGAGCCGATGCTGGGTCGCTCACCCACCATCACCAATTCGTCGGCGACCAGTGACAACAGCACGGTCGGGCGGGCCCCGCCCGCTGCACCTTGCGCGCAGGCGTCGCGCCCAAGCGTGCCCATCATGGCGGTTGCGGTGATTCCGAGCTTCAGCCAGGTTCGGCGCGCATCGTTGACATTCTTCATCCAGACCTCTTCAGCTGACGATATAGGCGGCCGCGGCCGTTGCGATGAGGGTGTCCTCGTCGTTGACCAGCCGCATCTGCGTGGTACCGACGCGCCCGCCCAGGCGCAGCACCTCGGCGCTGGCGACGAAGTGCGCGCCCATGCCTTGGCGCAGGAAATCGACCCGAAGGTCGATGGTGCCCATTTTCACGAATCGATGCATCACCTGTTCGGCGGATTCCGCCATGTGCTTGTCGGCCAGCGCCAGCATCAGCGCGCAGCCGCCCATCGCGTCGAGTGCGGCAGAAATCACGCCGCCATGCAGGCGGCCGTAGAAGTAGTGCCCCACCAGCTCCGGGCGCATGTCGAACCGGACCTGGAACTGGGGCCGCAACTGCTGCACCTTCAGTCCCAAGGTCTGGTTGAACGTGATCTTGTGCTCGACGAGGTCGATCAGCGCTGCGTCGAGGCGGGCCTGCTCGGCGACACTGCGAGGGGTGGCTGCGGTGCTCATGAGCGCCAAGCATAACGTTGGTGGCGGGGGCCACCGTTCAAGGCCGGCGCGTAAAGGCCGAAACCCTGACGATGGCACGAATCGACTCTTCCACCGGACTCGTGATGCTGGCTGGCCTGGGCTGGGCCTGTGCATTCGCCACTGTGGCAATTGCATGGCCGGGCACAGGAGACGATGCGATGGCTCGATCCGCTGTGTTCGCTGTCTTCGGCGGGCTTGGCGGTGCCGTGAGCACGTGGCTGCGGATGCGATTCGACCCACCCCGGCCGGCTTCGCAGGGCACGCGTGCGTATCTGCCGACGCACGCCGCAAGGACTGCTGCCCAAGTACACACGGATGTCGATGTCGGCGAGCTCGAGCCCATGGAACCCTCGCTGGCCACTGACACGGCGCCGATGGCCCATTGAACAACGCCGTGCGAGTCCTTGCCCCATGATCCAGGTCCAGATCGCCACACGTTTGACGTCCACCGGTGTATCCGATGTGCGTTGGGTGCTGGTCGATCCATCCGAACTGCCGGGCGGGCAGGAGCTGGCCATGGCGCTGGCGCCGACTGGACCGGCGCCGCTGCAGCCATGGGAGGCAGAAGCCACGCGGGAATCCCGTTGGTGGGTGCGTCCGCTGCAGGTGACCGTCATCGTCGCTGCGTTCGGTGGCGCGTGGTGGGTTGCCGATCACATGATCGGCGCCACGCAGTCAGGCGCAGCGCCGGCAGTCGGGCGATCGGCCGGTTGACCGGGAGCGCGCCATGGATGCAGACACGAGCACAGAGCCCGACGAGATCGCTTGGCACGTACAGGCCGAGATTCTCGGCGTGCATGTCCGGGCGCACTTCGAGACGAGTGCGCCGGCAGATGCTGCCGGAACCGGGTCAGGCGCCACTGGACCGATCGCGATACTCCCGGGTGCCGTGCTGAAGAGCCTGCGCGAACCTGGATCGTCCGGCTATGTGGTCGGTGACC
The DNA here is from genome assembly GCA_013360485.1 of Burkholderiaceae bacterium. GTDB lineage: Bacteria > Pseudomonadota > Gammaproteobacteria > Burkholderiales > Burkholderiaceae_C > Pseudaquabacterium. The sequence goes on from JABWBN010000019.1 coordinate 33,289, forward strand.
TGCAGGCATATCCAGACGCCGTTTTCGAGCACGGCGCCGGGCTCATCAGCCTGACTCAGCGCACTGGCGAACGGGAGTCGCATGACGAGCAGAACTGGCGCAAGCGCCTGCGCGTCGACGCCATGTTCCAGTGCATCGTGACAGCGATGGCGGTCTCAGGCCACACCCAGCGCCCGACCGTACCGCTGATGCGGGTGGCCAACGCCCTGTACCAGTTCGCGCCATCGCCGGCCGTGCTGGAGTGCCTCGCAAGCCACATTGCCGCAGCGCGCCACTACGCTGGTGAGCCCGGCCGCATCGGGCCTCAGCAACTCGCCGCATTCTGCGAGCCACGGCTGCGAGCGTTGCCGGTGACCGCAGGCGATGGACCGGTGTCGCCCGGGGCTGACTTTGCGGACACCGTACCGTCCGCGACCGCGGTGTTGACCCGCTGAAGCACGTCCTCAGGCGTTGCGCCCCAGGACATGCACGCGCCATGTCGGCGGTTCGCCGGGCACGTGCTGAGGGCGGTGCCGGGCTTCAGTGAATGGCGAGCAGGTCTCCTGCGCGCTCTCCAGACAGATGCGGCGCGGGTGCGTCGAGCGCCCAGCCCTGCGTAGCCAGATCGGGGGCGAGCCACGTGCAGCCGGCCAGACCGTCGCCCGACTTCAGGGAACGCTGCACCAGTGGCCCGACCGTCGCCGGGTGCAGAACCTGTGCCAGCGCCCGCCACCGCTGACACACCAGCGGGTGTGCCCAGGCCTGCTGCATCGCCACGCGGGCATCGGCCCGTGTCAATACGGCGCCCTCGGACAAGCGCCTGGCCAGCATCGTGTGCATGAAGACCTGGAAGGCGCGCCGGGCGGCACCGGCAGGCACCCGCGCGGCAAGGTCGCACAGGCTGCGCGCATAAGCGCTCTGGCAGAACAACAGCGTGAGCACCACCTGCAGCGCCTGCAGCGGCTGCAACACCCGAACCCGATTGGGCGGCAGCACCGACAACGGCAACTCGGCCACCGTCGAATCGGGTAGCCGCGTGGCGTAGCTGCACAGCACCGCCAGCCGTTGCCACTGCGTTGCGGTCAGCTGCGGTTCACGATCGCCGGCCAGCGGCGCGTTGGCTTGCGCGCTGCGTGCGATCGCCTCGTCGACGACCCGCGTGCCGGACGCCTGCTGACGCAACTGCGCCAGCGCCCGGGCTGCGCACTGGCTCAGCATGGCCAGGTTCCCTGCGGCGAATGCGGCCTGGTCGTTCAGGCGGACGATGGTCGCCTGAACGTTTGCGCCGACGGTGCGGGTGAGCGCATCGCCAGTGACCGGGCAATGGGTGACCGCGATCTGCGCCAGGAAGTTCGGCGTGACCTGCACGTCCTCGAACGCGACACCGATGCGCCAGGCCTGCAGCCGCAGGTCCAGCCAGTCGCGCACCGCCGGCGTGGCGGCGCGCAGGCGACCGGC
>JABWBN010000179.1 GCA_013360485.1 Burkholderiaceae bacterium
CACCATGCACCACCCCCGGCGCAAGCACCGCGGTCTCGCCGCGCAGGTACGCCAGTGCCTGCCCAAGCCGGGTGGCCAGGTCAGACGCGCTGCCAGCTACGACGGCCAGCGTCTCGCTGCCACTGCGGTAGTGGCGCGCGAGGCTTGCCGCCAGGTCGCGCAGCGCCAGCGCCGGCGTGTCGGCCAGCGCCTTCAGCGTGGTGTCGATGCGTTGCACCAGCGCGGCGCGGTCGGCCTCACCCCACAACAGCAGCTCGGCCGGCCAGCGATCGGTGGTGGCGACTTGGAGCCACGGTCGGTATTCGCCCGCGTATTCCTGCATCGTGACGTGGAAATTGGTGCCGCCGAATCCGAATGCACTGCACGAAGCCCGCCGTGGCACGTTGGCCTCGGGCAGCCAGGGCCGGGGCTGCGCGATCACGTGCAGCGGGTTGCGTTCGTCGCGCAGGATGGCGTTGGGCGTGCGCACGTGCAGGTGCGGCGGCAGCACCCGGTGGTGCAGCGACAACGCCGCCTTGATCATCCCGGCCACGCCGGCCGAGGCCTTGGTATGGCCGATGTTCGTCTTGACCGAACCCACCACCGCCTGCCGCGGTGCGTGCGCATGCTCGGCGATCAGGCGGGTCGTGCTCTCGAGCTCGGCCGTATCGCCGGCCACCGTGCCCGTGCCATGGGCCTCGAACAATCCCACCGTGTGCGGCCCATAGCCGGCCTGGGCGTAAGCGCGGCGCATGGCCCGCAATTGACCTGCAGGCAACGGCGCCGTCAGCCCCTTGGCATTGCCGTCGGAAGAACCGCCCGCGCCCTTGATCACCGCATAGATGCGATCGCCATCGCGCTCGGCATCGGCCAGGCGCTTGAGCGCGACCATCGCGATGCCCTCGGCAATCGCGATGCCATCGCCCTCACTGTCGAAGGTGGCACAGCGGCCTCGTGGCGAAAGCGCCTGCGTCTTGCTGAAGCACAAGTAGCCGAACGGGCCCTGCACGGTGTCGACACCACCGGCCAGCACGAAATCGGCGCGGCCGGCCGTGAGCTCGGAGACCGCCTGGTAGACCGCCGCCAGCGACGATCCGCAGGCCGCGTCGGTGGTGTAGTTGACGCCGCCGAAGTTCAGCCGGTTGGCGATGCGCCCGGCGATCACGTTGAGCAAGATGCCAGCGAAGCTGTCCTCGGTCCACTCGGGCAGGCGGCGCGCCACGTCTTCGGGCAAGGAGCCCGCGAACCGCGGCAGCTCGGCGCGCAGGCCGTACTGCGAACCCAAGTCTCCGGTGCCACCGCTGGCACCCAGGATCACGGCCGCACGCTCGCGGTTCAGCGGCCGCGGCAGATCGCCGGCATAGCCGGCATCGACCAGCGTGCGAAAGGCCACCTCGAGTGCCATCAGCTGCATCGGGTCGACGGACTCGATCGACTTCGGTGGCATGCCATACCGGGTGGGGTCGAACGGCAGGTCGTCGAGGAAGCCGCCCCACTTGGAGTAGATCTTGTCGCGCGCATGTCGATCGGCATCGAAGTACAGGCGCCAGTCCCACCGGTAGCGCGGCACCTCGGTGATGGCGTCGACCCGCTCGACGATGTTTTCCCAGAACTCGCGTGGCGAACTGGCACGCGGCAGCACGCAGCCGATGCCGACGATGGCAACGTCCGCAGGCTGCGCCGCCGCCGCCCCGTTGGCGTCGTCGGGCGTGCGCTCGAGCAGCCGCTGCGCCAGCAGCGCAGCCGCATCATCGGTGACCTGCCGATGCAGATCGGCGACGCGCAGTGTGTGGTCACGCAGCATCGCCACCTGCCCCAGCATGTACATGCCCTGCTCGTGCTGCTGCGCATCGGTGAGCTCGCGCAGTGCGCCGTCCGCACCGCCCCGGTCGCGCCCTTTGGACGCAATTCGCAGACGCCCGAGGATCAGGTCGTCGAGAACCTGGCGCGCCTCTTCGGCCGGCACCTGCTGTTCACGCAGCGCCTTGCGGCGGGCGAAGAAGTCGCGCGCGAACGGCGTGTAGCCGCAGCGGCTGGCATGACCCGGGCCGGACTCGAGGTTGACGGTGCGCTCGCACGCCAACACCTCGCGCTGGAAGCCCGACACGACGGCCCCGCTGTCGACGATCTCGTCGGTGAACAGGTAGGCACTGCCCATCAGGATGCCGATGCGCACGCCGCGCGCAGCCAGCGGCGCGGCCATCACTTGGACCATGGCCGACGACAGCGCGTCGTGGATGCCGCCAGCGAAGATCAGCTGCACGTCCTGCGCAGGCACCTTGGATGCCGGCAGATCGGCCAGCATGCGGTCGATCATCGTGCTCCACAACACGAAGCTCGACAGCGGCCCGATGTGGCCACCGCACTCCCGGCCTTCGAAAATGAAGCGGCGCGCCCCTTCGGCCAGGAACATCGGCAGCAGGTTGGCTGAAGGCACATGCAGGAAGGTCGGGATGCCCGAGCGCTCGAGATGCACCGCCTGATCGGGCCGCCCCCCGGCGATCAGCGCGAAGTCGGGCTTGTGCCGCGCCGACTCCGCCAGTTGTTCATCGAGCAGGGCCTGAGGCGCAAAGCCCAGCAGCCCGATGCCCCAGCGCCGGCCCTGTAGCCGTTGCGCCGTCTCGGCCAACAGTTCCGTGAGCGCCGTGCCCTTGAGCAGAGCGAGCGCCAGCATCGGCAGCGCGCCGCCCTCGGCAACGTGCTGCGCGAATGCCGCGCTGTCGGACACCCGCGTCATGGGCCCCTGGATCACCGGCAGCGCAGTGCCCAGGGCTTCGGCCAGCGGCGCGCCCGCGGTGATGGCGCGCGCCTGCACGGCCTGCCGGTGATGATTTGCGACCGCGTCGTCGAAGGCGCGCACCAGCGCCGCGAGATGACCGTATTGACGGGCCCAGGCCGCCGCGAAGCACACATCATGGCCCACCGGCAGCAAGCCCAGCCGGGGCTCGCGCCAGTTCACCCGCCCGCGCGTCCACGCACGCAGGCCCTCATGCCCCAGACCGTCGGCTTGCTCCGCGAAGGTGCGCGCCAGTGCATGGCCGGGCCGCATCAACACCCGGTAGTACTGGCCGGCCTCGCCGTCGCCCACCGCCTGGGTCTCGTTGCCAGACAAGCTGCCCAGCACCGGCTGGAGCACATCGCGCAGCGGCGACTCCGGCATCAGCAGGACCTGGGCATCGATCACGCCACCGGCCATGCCGACGGCGGCGCAGGCCGCTGCCACATGCGGCGTGACGCCGCCGCGCAGGTAAAGCGGCAGCGTGGTGCGCCCCAGCCACTTCTGCAGCAGGATGAAGCTCGCGTCATCGCCCACCAGTCCGCCCGACTCGTTGCCCTTGAGCACCAGGCCGTCGAGCCCGGCGACCAGTGGCTCGTCCAACGGTTCGGCGTCGGTCACCTCCGCCAGCAAACGGACACCGGCCTGTCGCAACGGTGCACCCACCGCGGCGTCCGGGCCGAGCACGGCGCGATCGACGATGACCCACGCCAGGCCCTGTGGGACCCGCGGCAGCAACCCCGCCGCACGATCCGCATCCAGCTCGACCAGGCGCACCCCGAACCGCGCGCCCGCATGAAGCGCCATCCTATCCAGCGCCAAATCGATGGCTACGTCATCCAACGAGCCGTCTTCCGCATTGAAAACCCCAACAGCACCGGCACGCGCAGCGCCTATCGCCAACGCGGGATCGACATCTCCTGCCGGGTGATAGATGAACAGGGTGTAAGGCTTGTCGACCATGCGGCGGCTCAGCTGTGAACGTGTACGAAAGCGGGTTTCAGCGCCCCGATCCGAGGCCGGCATGCGCAGGCGACGCGCCTGCCCGTACCGGCCGACCCGTCGATCGGCACGTTGCAAGCCCGACGCAGGAAAGTGGGGCCGGAGCGCCACGAAGTCGCAACCCGCCCCGGCAACTCGCAGACAGGGCGCTTACGCAAACCCGCGCGAAGTTCCGCCCGGCCCAGCCCCCGATCCTCGGGAGCCGCGGATCCTACGCCAGACAAGCCCGGCTTGCAGGCCCAGGACGAGGGGGTGACACACCATGAAACCGATTGCTTCGGCGTGATACGACGATCTGGCACGGGCCCCACCCTCCAAAGGCCGACGAGCACGGTGCCCGCACGGCGGCCGGCATGCCCTCCCCAGGGCGTGCCGGCCTCATCAATTTGCAGTATGGCGGGGTCTCGCGTCGGCGCGATGAATCAGGTCCATGCCTGGGCCGGAACTCATGAATTTTTCACACCCGCGAACACGGGCAGCGCAGGCCAGTCTTCAGGCGGCCACGTCGGCAAATGACCGATCCAGCGCTGCCACCCATTGCGCCTTTTGCCCCGTCGAAGCGAAGCTGGCCTCCAGGCTGTTGCGCAGCAACGCGTAGGCCTGTCGGGCGCCGAGCTGCGCAAGCGCGTCGAACGTCTGCAGCAGGTTGTCGTTCAGGTACCCGCCGAAGTAGGCCGGGTCGTCGCTGTTGACCATGGCCACCAGGCCGGCGTCGAGCAAGCGGGGCAGGTTGTGCTCGGCCAGCGTCGGGAATACGCACAGCTTCACGTTGGACAGCGGACAAACGGTCAGCGCGACGCGCTCGCGCACGAGCCGCTGCACCAATGCCGCGTCTTCGAGGCAGCGCACGCCATGGTCGATGCGCTCGACCCCCAGCGCATCGAGTGCGCCCGAAATGTAGGCCGGCGGCCCCTCCTCGCCGGCGTGCGCCACGCGGTGCAGGCCGAGTGCAGCGGCGCGCTGGAACACCTGAGTGAACTTCTCGGGTGGATGGCCGCGCTCGCTGCTGTCGAGACCGACACCGATGAACTGGTGCCGATACGGCAGCGCCGCCTCCAGCGTGGCCAGCGCATCCTCTTCACTCAGGTGGCGAAGGAAGCACAGAATCAGCTCGGCGCTCAGGCCAAACTCCTGGTGGGCGCGCTGGCAGGCGTGGTGCAGGCCGCGGATGACAACACCGATGTCCACACCGCGCGCCGTATGCGTCTGCGGATCGAAGAAGATCTCGGTGCGAACGATGCCATCAGCCGCCGCTTTTTCGAGATAGGCCCAGGCCATGTCGAAAAAGTCTTCCTCGTGCAGCAGCACGCTGGCGCCGGCGTAGTAGATGTCCAGGAAGCTCTGCAGGTCGGTGAAGGCGTAGGCCTGCCGCAGCGCCTGCACGCTCGGATACGCCAGCGCCACGCCGTTGCGCTGCGCGAGCCGGAAGATCAGCTCCGGCTCGAGCGAGCCCTCGATGTGGATGTGCAACTCGGCCTTGGGCGCGGTGCGCAGCAGCGCGGGGAGTCGATCGCGCGAGATCCGGTCGAAGTCGATCATGACAGTCCTTGCATCTGCCGCGCCGCGGCACAGGGGGGGGGTTCGAGGGCTGCAGGCGCTACTTGGCGCCCGGCACCTTGCCTTCCACTCCCTTGACGAAGAACTTGATGCCCACCAGGAAGTCGTCGTCGGCAACCTTGTCCTTCTCGAGCGCCACCTTGCCGGTGTTGTCGGTGATCGGGCCTTTCCAGATCACGTAGCTGCCGTCTTTCAGGCCAGCCTTCACGTCCTCGACCTTCTTCTTCACGTCGGCGGGCACATCCTCGGCCATCGAGACGAAGTCGATCGCCCCCTCCTTCACGCCCCACCACGCCTTGCCGCTGGTCCACTTGCCTTCCAGCGCGGCACGCGTCGACGCGATGTAGTACGGCGCCCAGTTGATGATCGCCGAGCCCAGGTGAGCCTTGGGGCCATAGGCAGTCATGTCGCTGTCCCAGCCAAAGGCGCGCTTGCCCTTCTCCTGCGCCGTCTTGAGCACCGCTGGCGAATCGGTGTTCTGCATCAGCACATCGGCGCCGCCGTTGATCAGCGCTGTAGCAGCCTCGGTCTCCTTGGGCGGGTTGAACCATTCATTGACCCAGACCACCTTGGTCTTGATCTTCGGATTCACGCTCTGCGCGCCCAGCGTGAAGCTGTTGATGTTGCGGATCACTTCCGGGATCGGGATGGAGCCCACGACGCCCAGCGTGTTCGTCTTGGTCATGGCGCCTGCAATCACCCCCGCCATGTAGGCGCCCTCGTAGGTGCGGGCGTCGTAGATGCGCAGGTTCTCTGCCGTCTTGTAGCCGGTGGAGTGTTCGAACTTCACGTCCTTGGCATCGGCCGCCACCTTGAGCATGGGCTCCATGTAGCCGAAGGTGGTGCCGAAGATCAGCTTGTTGCCCTGGCCCACGAGATCGCGGAATACGCGTTCGGCGTCGGCGGCCTCAGGCACCTTCTCGACAAAGGTGGTCACGATCTTGTCGCCGAACTCCTTCTCGAGTGCCTTGCGACCGTTGTCGTGGGCGAACGTCCAACCCCCGTCTCCCACTGGGCCGACGTAGGCAAAGGCCACTTTCAGCGGCTCGGGCTTGGACGCAGCCGCCGAAGCCGGCGCGCTGGCCGGCGCGGCCGCGACGGGAGCGGCTTCTTCCTTCTTCGAGCAGCCCACGAGCGCGGCGGTGGCGGCCAGGGCAGACCAGCCGGCAAGCTTCAGCATCGTTCGCTTTGACGTCGGGTACATCGGTATCTCCATCCGAGGGGTTGCGAGAGAACGCCATTATGTGGCGCCGTCACGTCATGCCGCGGTGCCCCCACGGCCAGCCGCTTACACACAAGAACAGCATCATGATGAGGCGCTCGCTAGGATTGTTATTTTTAGCAACGTGGTAGTCGGTACCACAGTCCACATGCAAGACATGCTCGACTCCAAGAGGCCTTCGCTGCAGATTCGCTTCAGCGATCTTTGGAAGGCCTATCCGCAGGACCCGCCCTGCGTTGATCCAGCCACCGGTATGCCGGCATATGAGAACCAATGCGCCATCCGCGTCGGGCTGGCCCTTGAGCGATGTGGTGTCAGCTTTCGAAGCTTCGATGGCCCGCGGTGCCAGTTCGGCGAAGCCGGAAATGGCATGGTCTTGCGGGCACAGGAGCTCGCCAACTGGCTCACAAAGCGTCCGTTCCCCGCCTGTCCAAAAGCGTCGATCCTTGCCGGCAAGGGCTTTGAGCGAGCCGTGGCGGCCAAGACTGGGATCATATTCTTCAAGGACTACTGGCTTCGAGACGGGGAGCGAGTACCCACAGGGGATCACATAGACCTCTGGAACATGGATCGACTCACTCCTTCGTGGCAGACGTTTGCCCGGTTCACGCTTCGGATCAACCGGATCCCTTCCATCTACTCGAGCCTCGAAAACTCAAGATCGGTACTCTTTTGGGCCATCGCATGAGCGTTACAGGCCATTGCAGCGCACCAGTTCTGCGGGACACGCAGTTTGGGCTTTCCCTATGAGGCCGCCCCACAGGCTTGGGCTGGGCGCCTTCGTCTTGGCCAACGTCACGGTGGCTCCGGCATCGGGCTACTTGATTCTCGGCGCTTTCCGCGCTGGAGACTGCGATGGTGGCTGCAACAGCGGCGCCATGCTTGCCTGGACTGGTGGGATAGCTGTTGCTTCAACACTGGTTGCTGTGGCCCTGTGGATGCGTTCGCGTCGAACATGGCGCGATTGGTTCGCCATCGCGGCCGCAACCATCGCTCTGCCGCTCCTCGCGATTGGCATCACATATGCAGTTCGCCTCGAACGACGAACTCCGCTCGCAGTGGGTACCGCAGAGGTTCGGGCGAGCCTCGACTACAGCCACATGCTGATCGCGGTACGCGACTTGCCGTCATTGGGCATCGTGGCCGGACAGCGTTGTGCATTCGGATCGATCCGATGCGGCGAGCGACCGCGCACCATCGAGGCCGTGTGCACAGGCTTGGACGTCATGCAGATCCCTGAAGCCGACTGGGGCGCACTGATGCGACTGCCAGGGGAAGATTTCCCCAACATGCCGCCAGACGTCGCGGCGGCGGCCTTTCCACGCTCGTGCGATCCTGAGTAAACGCTTCGGATGCCGGTGCACATGCAGCACGCGCGCCAAACGGTCGAACGCCCGGCTGGACAACATGCGACATGCGCCAGTCTTTCGGCGCCCAGTCACGGCACGAACGGCTTGCCCAGCGAGGCCGGCATGTTCGCGCGGATCCAGGTCGGGTTGCGCGAGATCAGCACGAGCACGACGATGGTGGCGAGGTAGGGCAGCAT
>JABWBN010000180.1 GCA_013360485.1 Burkholderiaceae bacterium
CTGGATCGGCACCCAGGTGGGCCTGTGGGCCTTGGACGGCGATGGTTCGACGTTGGCGGCCGTGGCCGGTCCCGACGGGCGGCCGTTCACGGGCGACGTGTTCGATGTCGCCGCATCTGCCGATGGCGGCGTGTGGGTGGCCACCGTGGCGGGCCTGTACCGGCTGCCACCGGGCGGGCGCGCGCTCGAGCCGGTGGCCACGCAAGCTGGTGCCGAACTGGGCAACCCGATCGTCATCGGATTGCTGGTCGACCGCAGCGGTGTGGTGTGGCTCGACACGTCGGTGGCCGGACTGCACCGGATGGCCCGTTGGGATGGGCGCACTGCCGCATTCGAGCGCATCAGCCTGCAGCACGGCATTGCCAACCGGCCCTTCGGTGCCAACCTGCACCAAGACGCGCGCGGCCGGATCTGGTCGCAGATGTATGTCTACGACCCTGCCGGCCGCACCATGCGCGAGATCACGGCGGCGGATGGCGCTGCGTTTGGCACGCCGTGGTTCCTCTCGACGGCCAAGCTGCGTGACGGACGGCTGCTGTTCGGCGGCAGCAAGGGCGTGCTGGTGGTCGAGCCGGCCCGTTTCGAGCTGGCGCCACGCACGGCGCGGCCCATGGTGGCCGCTGTCCGCGTCGAAGGTCGGCGCCTGCCCCTGACGGCCGAAGTGCGCGACCGGCTCGTGCTGGAACCCGGCGAGCGCTCGTTCGCGGCGGACTTCACGACGCTGGACTTCGCGGACCCCCGGCGAATCCGCTATCGCTACAGGCTCGATGGTGTCGATCGTGACTGGATCGAGGCCAGCCCTGATGCCGGTGTGGCGAGCTACGCCGGTCTCGAGCCCGGCCGCTATGTGCTGCGGGCAGGTGCTGCACATCCTGGCGGGCCCTGGGGCAACGAGGAGCTCGCTTGGCCCGTGCACGTGCGCCCAGCCTGGTGGCAGCACCCGCTCACCCGTGGCGTCATGGGAATCCTGGTGCTGGCACTGGCTGCGCTCGCCCTGCGTTGGCGCGTGCACCGACTGGTCCATCGCCAGCGGCAACTCGAAATCCTGGTCCACGAGCGCACCCGCGAGCTCGAGGAAGCCAGCCTGACCGACCCGCTGACCGGCCTGCGCAACCGCCGCTACTTCACCGAGCACGTCGACACCGATGTGGCATGGGCCGTGCGCCGCCACGACGAAGCGCGACGCCACGGGCGCCCGCCGGCCGACGATGCGGATCTGGTCTTCGTGCTGGTGGACATCGACCACTTCAAGCGCGTGAACGACCTGCAAGGCCATGCCGCCGGCGATGCCGCGCTGCGCCATGTGGCGCGTTGCCTGCAGGAGGCGCTGCGCGAGAGCGACACCCTGGTGCGCTGGGGCGGCGAGGAGTTTCTCGTCGTGGCGCGGGGTCTGGCGCGCGCCTGGTCCAGCGAGCTGGCGGAACGCGTGTGCCGCAGCGTGCACGACCAGCCGTTCACGCTGCCTGATGGTACCGAGTTGCGCTGCACGGTGTCGGTCGGGTTCGCCGCGTTCCCGATAGATCCCGGGCAGCCCGAGGTGCAGGGGTGGAGCGACGCCATCCGCGTGGCCGATGCTGCGCTCTATCTGGCCAAGCGCGGCGGCAGGGACGGCTGGGCGGGCGTCGTCGGCATGCATCCCGGCCATGCACTCGATCCGCAGGAGCGGCGCCCGGCCCGCGAGTGGCTGGCCAGCGGTGAGCTGGCGCTGCTGCGCAGTGCGCCGAGCGACGGTGCATCGGGCGCGCCCGAGGGCGGCTGAATCAGCCGGGCTTTGCGCCGAAGGCCCAAGCCAGCAGCGTGAAGGTGCCGAACGACAGCGCGGTGGAACTCATGATGATGCGGGCGATGCGGCCGTTGTCGGCGCCGTAGCGTTCGGCCAGCAGCGAGACGTTGCTGGCACTGGGCAGTGCAGCGGCCAAGGTGAGCACCAGCACGTCGAAGGTGCGCAAGGGCGCTCCCAGTTGCACGGCGCCCGCCGCGACCAGCAGCACCAGCAGCGGATGCAGCAGCAGCTTGATGAGCGCCACCGGCAGGTAGCGGGCCACCGGCGTGCGCGTGTGGGCATGCTGCCCGGCTCGATGCAGCACGGCACCGATGGTGAAGAGCGCCACCGGGCTGGCCGCATCGGCCAACATCCGGATCACCGTATCGACCGGACCGCTGGTGCGCCAATCGGTCGCCGAGCACAGGGCACCGGCGGCAATTGCCCAAGGCAGCGGGTTGGACAGCGCACCACGCAGCGCGCGCGCGAGCGCATGGCGCACCCCCAGACCCGCCGCGCCATCGGCCTGCGCCAGGGCGATGCACAGCGAGCTGGTGACGAACAGGTCGGCCAGGATGGTGCTGATCACCGGCCCCGCGGCACCGGGACCCAACAACGCCACCAGCAGCGGCACACCCATGAACCCGGTGTTGGGGAAGGCCGCCACCAGCGCCCCGAACGCCGCGTCGCGCAGGCCCACCGGTTCGCGCCAGGTGGTCGCCACGGTCACGCATACCAGCAGCAGCGCGCAGCCCAGGTAAACCGCCAGCACGGCCGGGTTGAGCAGCTGCAGCACGGGCGTGTTCATGCCGAAGCGGAACAGCATGCACGGCAGCGCGAAGTACAGCACGAAGGCGTTGAGCCCGGGGATGGCCGATTCGGGCAGCACGTGGCGCCGCGCTGCGAGGTACCCGGCGAGCACCAGTGCGAAGAACGGGATGGTGACGGAGAGGATCGAGGGCATGCCGTTGATGGGCGATTGGGCCGGGGTCAGGCGGCTTGGGGACCGGGATGTCCGGTTTCGACCACGAACCGGCGTTGCACCAGCATCGGGCTGGATGGATCGAGCGGGTGCTCCACGGCCATGAGCCGTGCTTCGAGCCGGCGCTCATCCAGCGCAAATGCAACGTAGCCGCGTTGATCGGAGCGGGCGTGCATCAGATTTGGATTGAAGCGCAGCAGCCGGTCGGTGCGCCACTGCGGCGCGCCGCGACTGGCGATCGACGTGGTGACGAACTCGCTGCCCACCACCGGTGCGTCGGCCGCATCGAAATCGGTGTGCAAGCGGCCGACGCAGTGGGCGTGGACATCGCCACCCAGCACAACCAGGTTTTCGGCGCCGGCCTGCACGGCACCTTCGAGCAGACGCCGGCGCGCGGGTGCGTAGCCGTCCCAACCATCGGCCCAGTAGCGGCCGTCGCCGGCTTCGTCGATGCGCCGGCTGGAGGCACGACCCATCAGTGTGGGTTGGGCCAGCAGGTTCCAGCGCCGGTGGCGGTCCCAGCTGCCCGCCAGCCATTGCTCCTGTGGCCGTCCCAGCAAGGACCGCGCTGGGTCGTCGAGCTGCGCGCATTGGGCGCCGAACGGGCTGCCGAGCGCCTTGGGTCGCCACGCGCTGCCACATGCCTGCTGATCGCGGAACTGGCGGCCGTCAACAGTGATCAGGCGCGCCAGTCTGCCCCAGTCCCAGTGGTCATGCAGTCGCATGCTCGGTCCTCGAGGGCGCGCCGTCATGGGCAGGGGCTGGTGCTCCCAGTAGGCCTGGTAGGCCGCCGCCCGCAGCTCGAGGAATGCCTCGCCCTCCAACCCGGCGCCGCCCTGGGCGTGGCAATCGTTGGTCACCTCGTGGTCGTCCCAGATCAGCAGCCAAGGGCTGGCCGCATGCGCCGCCTGCAGCGCCGGGTCGCGCTTGTACTGGGCATAGCGCTCGCGATACTGCGCGAGCGAGCGCAGGGGGCCGCCCGCGTGCCGGCGCGGCAGCATGCCGGCGCCCGAGGGGTACTCGTAGATGTAGTCGCCCAGGAACACGATCAGGTCGAGGGCCTCGCGCGCCGCATGGGCCCAGGCCGCATAGTGCCCGTGATCGAAACGCTGGCAGCTCGCGATGGCAAAGCGCAGCCGGCCGGGCGCATCCGGGGCTGGCGCGGTGCGCGTGCGGCCGGTGGTGCTGCGCTGTCCCAGCGCCGTGAAACGGTAGTGGTACCAGCGATCGGGTGCCAGGCCGCCGGGCTCGGCATGCACGCTGTGGGCCCAATCGGCGGTGGCCGTCTCCGAGCCGCGGGCCACGATTCGGGAAAACGCCTCGTCGTCGGCCAACTCCCAGCTCACGTCCACCTGCGGTGGCAAGTCGGCGCCGGTCAGCCGGGTCCAAAGCACGACGCGATCCGGCCGCGGGCAACCCGATGCCACGCCGAGCTCGAATCGTGGCGATTGGGCCGCGCGTGCATGGGCCACGAATGCGGGAGCGCCGCCCAGGATCGCCCATGCCCCGGCAGCCGTGCCAAGCCAGCGGCGACGTGACATTCGAACGAAATCGGCCATGGTCACAAATTGTGTTCAGTTGAAACTTTGGTCACCGCGGCAGCCCTGCCCCGCAACCTCCTCACCAGTCGATCCCGAGGCCCGCCATGCCGACCCTAGCCGACGCCCTGAAGCACGACGACACCTCTGTACGCAGCACCGATGCCGCGCTCAAGAATGGGCTCACGCTGGCTGCCCTGCTGCTGATCTGCGTGGTCGCCATTCTCAGCGCGCTGTAACACAGCCACAGCGCCGGCCGGCTGCCGACGCAGTGTCTATCATCGCGGCCTTTGCCTGACCGACCGGCGCGTGCCCCGCAAGATGGGGCATGGTCCCCGCGGCCCGTGCGCCTGCGGCGTGGGACTCGCACCGGTGAGGCCCACCACCATGGCCGACGCTCCCGATACCCTCAACGCCGCCCAGATGCGGGCCGTGCAGCACCTGGACGGCCCGTGCCTGGTGGTGGCCGGGGCCGGCTCCGGCAAGACGCGCGTCATCACGCAGAAGATCGCGCGCCTGATGCAGACGGGCCTGGCGCCGCGGCAGATCGCGGCCATCACCTTCACCAACAAGGCCGCGCAGGAGATGCGCGAACGCGCGCGCGCGCTGGTGGGTCCGCGGGCGGCGCGCGAGCTGGCGGTGAGCACCTTCCATTCGCTGGGCGTGCGCATGCTGCGCGAAGATGGCGAGCGCCTGGGTTTGAAGCCGCGTTTCAGCATCCTGGACAGCGACGATGTGCTGGGCGTGCTGCGCGAGGCCGGCGGCTGCAGCGACAACGCGCTGGCGCGGCGTTGGCAGTGGACCATCAGCCTGTGGAAGAACCAGGGCCTGGACAGCGCCGCAGCCGCAGCCGTCGCCCGCGATGCCGACGAGCAGGTGGCCGCGCGCGTGATGCGGCTATATGAAGACCGGCTCGCGGCCTACCAGGCGGTGGACTTCGACGATCTGATCGGCTTGCCGCTGAAGCTGCTGCAGCGTGACGACGACGCGCGCGCCAAGTGGCAGCAGGCCTTCGGCCATGTGCTGGTCGACGAATACCAGGACACCAATGCCGTGCAGTATGAACTGCTCAAGGCGCTGGTGAGCTCCCCCGATGAACGCCGGCGCGGCCGGTTCACGGTGGTGGGCGACGACGACCAGAGCATCTACGGCTGGCGCGGCGCCACCATCGACAACCTGCGCCGCCTGCCGCAGGACTGGCCCGACCTCACCGTCATCGCGCTGGAGCAGAACTACCGCTCCACCGGCGCCATCCTGCGCGCGGCCAACCATGTGATCGCGGGCAACCCCAAGCTGTTCGAAAAGCGCCTGTGGAGCGACTTCGGCGAGGGCGATCCGGTGCGTCGCATCGAGTGCGATGGCGAGGAGCACGAAGCCGAGCGCGCGGTGGCCTTCATCCAGGCGCAGCGCGCCCAGGGCGGCGAGGTGAAGTTCTCGGATTTCGCGGTGCTGTACCGCGCCAACCACCAGGCGCGGGTGTTCGAGCAGAAGCTGCGCGCGGCGCAGATTCCCTACCGCGTGTCGGGGGGGCAGAGCTTCTTCGATCGCGCCGAGATCAAGGATCTGTGCGCCTGGTTGCGGCTGCTGGTCAACCCGGACGACGACCCGGCGTTCCTGCGAGCGGTGACCACGCCCAAACGCGGCATCGGCCACACCACGCTGGGCAAGCTCGGCGAGTTCGCGGGCCAGTGGAAGCGCAGCCTGTTCGAGTCGCTGTTCAGTCCCACGCTGGCGGCCGCGCTCGGCGCGAAGGCCATCGGCTCGCTGCATGAGTTCGGCCGCTGCGTGCATGACCTGGAACACCGAGCACGGCACGCCGTGGGGGCCGAGGCTGCGCGCGAACTGCTCACGGGCTGGCTCAAGGACATCGGCTACGAGCAACACCTGTACGACAGCGAGGACAGCGAGAAGCTCGCCAGCACACGCTGGACGAACGTGCTCGACTTCACCGACTGGATGGCGCGCCGCTGCGGCGGCGAAGTGGCCGCCGACGGCTCGGGCGATGCCAGCGAGCGCCAGAGCGTGCTGCAGGTGGCCCAGACCATCAGCGTCATCATCAGCCTGGCCGAACGCGACGAACAGCAGGACGTGGTCACGCTGTCGACGCTGCATGCGGCCAAGGGGCTGGAGTGGCCGCATGTGGTGCTGGCCGGCATCAACGAGGGTTTGCTGCCGTTTCGGGCCGAAGCCGACGAGATGACGCCGCAGCGGCTCGAGGAAGAGCGGCGGCTGATGTACGTGGGCATCACCCGGGCGCGCCGCACGCTGGTGGTGTCGACGCTGCGCCGACGCCGCAAGGGCCGCGACACCGTGGCCGGTGTGCCCAGCCGCTTCATCGCCGAAATGAAGCTCGACGAGGCGCCCGCCCGCGAAGACCCGCGCGAACGGCTCAAGCGACTGCGTGCCGAGCTGGCGGGCCGTGTGAGACCGGCGCCTGAACCATAGGCGCAGGCCGCAAACGAAAACGCCGCCCGATGGGCGGCGCATGCGCACCAGACAGAACAGGCGCAGACCTGCTCTGTGCCTGGGTGGCTCAGTCGGCCTTGCGCGCGCGACGGCGAGCGGCGCCGGCCGCCAGCAGACCGGCAGCGATCAGGGCGAGCGAACCGGGCTCGGGCACGTCGGCACCCCGGCGAACCAGGAACGTCTCGGCTGCCGAGTTGTCGCGGTGGTATGCGTCTGGCGCCAGCGGCGAGTGCCAGACGAAGCCATTGCTGGCATCCCCGATGTCGCAGTGGTTCCAGGTGACGTTGAAGTACGGCGCGGCACACAGCAAGCCGGCGGTCGGGTTGAACGCGGAAACCAGATCGGCGATGGAGCTGAACGAGGCGAGCCACTCGTCATCGGTGGCGAAATCGAAACCATGGTGCAGTTGCACCGTGCCGCAGCTGGGGTCCACGCCCGCGCACGGGCCGGCATACACCCACTCGAGACCGCCGCGATTGACGATCAGCGAATCGGGCGGCGCCTCGCCCAGCGTCACGCCGGCGGCCATGGCCTGGCCAGCAACCAGCGCTGCGGCAGCGATCGTGGCTTTGATGAGTTGTACGGGCTTCATGTTGCACTCCTGGTTCGTTGAACTTCGGAAGTAACAAAGCACTTTTCGTGCCACAACCCGGAAGACAAAAAAATCTCTTGTGTGGCAATGGGTTGCGAGTCCCGCCGTGCGGCCCGAGCCACTCGATCAGGCATGGGTGTAAAGACCGTCGACACTCAACCTGTGCCGCGGATCCCCCAATGGGCGTTCTTCGAAAATGCAGGTCACACTGTGCGCCATGCATCCCCTGCTCCCGCTCTACGTCTTCACCGCCGCGCTGACCGTGCTCAGCGCGCCATGGGCCTTCGACTGGCCTCTGCTGCCGTGGGTGACCAAGCCGCTGACCACCGCGCTGGTCATCGCATACGCCTGGCGCCGAGCCCGCGAGGGCGATCCCCAGCGGTGGCCGATCATCGCCGGCCTCGTGTGCTCGCTGGGTGGCGACGTGGCACTGCTGTTCCCGAACGGTTTCGTGGCTGGCCTGGTGTGCTTCCTGCTGGCCCATCTGGCCTATCTGGTGGCCTTCACCCGTCAGGTGCGCCTGGCGGCGCAGCCGCTGGCATGGGCGGCGTGGGCGCTGGCGGCCGGCGCGGTGCTCATGGTGTTGTGGCCGGGCGTGCCGCAGACGTTGCGACTGCCGGTGGTGGCCTACGTGACATGCCTGGCGGCGATGGCGGCGCAGGCGATGACCGTCTGGG
>JABWBN010000181.1 GCA_013360485.1 Burkholderiaceae bacterium
CTGCCGGTGCACCGCCTGCCCAGCGGCGCCGGACACGACGCGATGCAGCTGCACGCGTGCATGCCCCAGGCCATGCTGTTCGTGCGCGGCCAGAACGGCGGCATCAGCCACAACCCGCTCGAGGAAGTGACCGACGAAGACGCCGAACTGGCCGTGCGCGCCTTCCAGGCCCTGCTCGACGACCTGGCCGACCCGGCGGCGCCGGGTTGGCCGGCGACCTGAGGCCGATCGCCATGCGGCCCTTGCCATCCACAGCGCCTGCCCACCGGACCCCATTGCGATGACCACCGCCTACGAGGCGCTCGACGCCTGGATCGAACGCCACTTCGACGACGAGGTGCGCTTCCTGCAAGCCCTGGTGCAGGTGCCCACCGACACGCCGCCGGGCGACAACGCGCCTCACGCCGAGCGCACGGCGCAACTGCTCGCCGGCATGGGCCTGCACGCCGAGCGGCATGCCGTGCCAGCCAGTGAAGTGACAGCCGCCGGGTTGACCTCCATCACCAACCTCATCGTGCGCCAGCGCTGGGGCAGCGATGGCCCGGTGGTGGCCCTGAACGCCCACGGCGACGTGGTGCCGCCCGGCCCCGGCTGGACGCACGACCCCTACGGTGCCGAGATCGTCGACGGCCGGCTCTACGGCCGCGCCGCAGCAGTCAGCAAGAGCGACTTCGCCACCTACACCTACGCCCTGCGCGCGCTGCAGGCCGTGGCGGCGGCCGAAGGCCTGGCGCTGCGCGGCGCGGTGGAGCTGCATTTCACCTACGACGAGGAGTTCGGCGGCGAGCTCGGCCCGGGCTGGCTGCTGCGCCAGGGCCTGACCCACCCCGAAATCGTTCTGGCCGCCGGCTTCAGCTACCAGGTGATCACCGCCCACAACGGCTGCCTGCAGATGGAGGTGACCGTGCAGGGCCGGATGGCGCACGCGGCCATCCCCGAGTCCGGCATCGACGCACTGCAGGGTGCGGTCGCCATCCTGTCTGCGCTCTATGCGCGCAACCTGGCCTATCGCGCCCAGCCCTCGCGTGTGCCGGGCATCCGCCACGCCTACCTGAATGTCGGCCGTATCGAGGGCGGCACGCACACCAACGTCGTGCCGGGCCAGGTGGTGTTCAAGCTCGACCGGCGCATGATTCCCGAGGAAGACCCGGTGCAAGTCGAGGCCGAGGTCCGGCGTGTCATCGAAGAAGCCGCCGCCACCCAACCGGGCCTGCAGGTGCAGGTGCGGCGCCTGCTGCTGGCGCGGTCCTGGCAGCCCGACGAGCGCAATGCGCCACTGGTTCAGGCGCTGCAGCGCCACGGCCTGGCCGTCTTCGGCGAACCCATCGCAGCCAGCGGCACGCCGCTGTACACCGACGTGCGCCTGTACGCCGCCGCCGGTGCCGCCGCCGCCATCTACGGCGCCGGCCCGCGCACCGTGCTCGAGAGCAACGCCAAGCGCGCCGACGAACACCTGGTGCTCGACGACCTGCGGCGTGCCACCCGGGTGGTGGCGCGCGCGCTGCACGATCTGCTGGGCGGCTGAGCGCACCCACCCGGCCATCCCGACGCACTCATCGCTCATTTTTGCAACCCGTTGCATAAACCCGTCCACCTCGACTAGACTCGGCGCCCGCAACCCCTGATGCTGGAGACGGCCCATGAGCGCCTACCCCCACCTGCTCCAACCGCTGGCCCTGGGCCATGTCACGCTGAAGAACCGTGTGCTCATGGGCTCGATGCACGTCGGCCTGGAAGAGGCGCCCAACGGCTTCGAGCGCATGGCGGCGTTCTATGCCGAGCGCGCGCGCGGCGGCGTGGGGCTGATCGTCACCGGCGGCATCGCCCCCAACGCGGCCGGCCGGCCCATGGGTGGCGGCGCCATGATGACCACCGACGAGCATGCCGAGCAGCACCGCGTGGTGACCCAGGCGGTACACGAGGCCGGCGGCCTGATCGCGATGCAGATCCTGCACTTCGGCCGCTACGCCTATCACCCCAAGTTGGTGGCGCCCAGCGCCCTGCAGGCACCGATCAACCCCTTCCGGCCGCACGAGCTCGATGCCGACGAGGTCGAGGCCACCGTCGCCGACTACGCCCGCTGCGCCGCGCTGGCGCGCAGCGCCGGCTACGACGGCGTCGAGATCATGGGCAGCGAGGGCTACCTGATCAACGAGTTCATCGCCGCGCGCACCAACCAGCGCAGCGACGCCTGGGGCGGCAGCTTCGAGCGCCGCATGCGCTTTCCGCGCGAAATCGTGCGCCGTGTGCGCGAGCAGGTGGGTCGCGACTTCATCATCGTGTTCCGGCTGTCGATGCTCGACCTGGTCGAAGGCGGCTCCACCCTGCCCGAGGTCATCGAGCTGGCGCGCGCCCTCGAGGGCGAAGGCGTGAGCATCCTCAACACCGGCATCGGCTGGCACGAGGCCCGCATCCCGACCATCGCCACCAAGGTGCCGCGCGCGGCCTATGCCTGGGTCACCCAGCGCCTGATGGGCCAGGTGGGCGTGCCACTGGTGGCCACCAACCGCATCAACACGCCGGAGGTGGCCGAGCGCCTGCTGGCCGAAGGCTGTTGCGACATGGTGTCGATGGCCCGGCCCTTCCTGGCCGATGCCGAGTTCGTGCGCAAGGCCGCCGAGGGCCGCGCCGACGAGATCAACACCTGCATCGCCTGCAACCAGGCCTGCCTGGACCACACCTTCAGCGGCAAGATCACCTCCTGCCTGGTGAATCCGCGCGCCTGCCACGAAACCGAACTCGTGATCGAGCCGGCCACCACGCCGCAGCGCCTGGCGGTGGTGGGCGCCGGCCCGGCCGGGCTGGCCTTCGCCGTCACGGCGGCGCAGCGCGGCCATGCGGTCACGCTGTTCGAGGCCGGCGACACCATCGGCGGCCAGTTCAACATCGCCCGCCAGGTACCCGGCAAGGAAGAGTTCGACGAAACACTGCGCTACTTCCGTCGCCAGCTCGAGCTGCAGCGGGTGGATGTGCGCCTGTCCACCCGGGTGGATGCGGCCACGCTGGCCACCGGGGGTTGGGACGCCATCGTGCTGGCCACCGGCGTGACACCGCGCACGCCGCCCATCGAGGGCATCGATCATCCCAAGGTGCTGGGCTACCTGGACGTGCTGCGCGAACACCAGCCGGTGGGCGAGCGCGTGGCGCTGATCGGCGCCGGTGGCATCGGCTTCGACGTGGCCGCGTCCCTCACGCAGCAGGGGCCCAGTGCCAGCCTCGATCCCGAGCGCTTCTATGCCGAGTGGGGCATCGACCCCAGCTATGCCCACGCCGGCGGCCTGAGCCCCGCCCACCCGGAGCCGGCCGCGCGCGCCGTGCACCTGCTGCAGCGCAAGAGCAGCAAGGTGGGAGACGGGCTGGGCCGCACCACCGGCTGGATCCACCGCACCGAGCTGAAGGCGCGCGGCGTGGCGATGACACCGGGCGTGCGCTACGAGCGCATCGACGACGACGGCCTGCATGTGCAGATCGACGGCAAGCTGCAGACGCTGCCCGCCGACACGGTGGTGGTGTGCGCCGGGCAGGAACCGCAGCGCGAGCTGCAGGCCGCACTGCAGGCCGCGGGCTGCACCGTGCACCTGATCGGCGGCGCCGATGAAGCCGCCGAGCTGGACGCCAAGCGTGCCATCGACCAGGGCACGCGCCTGGCGGCTGCGATCTAGCCATCCCCACCCAACCCCGACGGACGAACACCATGGACCCGACGCCTCGCCACCTGCAACCCGCCGCCGCCCGCACGCTGGCCGCCTGGCACGACATGATCGCGCGCAACGACCTGGCGGGGCTGGATGCCCTGGTCCACCCCGACGCGGTGTTCCGCTCCCCGATGGCGCACAAGCCCTACGCCAGCGCGCAGGCGGTGGTGCTCGTGCTGCGCACCGTGGCCACGGTGTTCCAGGGCTTCACCTACCACCGCCAACTGGCCAGCGACGATGGCTTGAACGTGGTGCTCGAATTCAGCGCCCGCGTCACCGGCAGCCAGGGCGAGCGCGAGCTCAAGGGCATCGACCTAATCCGCTTCGATGCCGAGGGCCGCATCGTCGACTTCGAGGTGATGGTGCGCCCGGCCAGTGGCCTGCAGGCGCTGGGCGAGCAGATGGCGCTGCGGCTGGCGGCGGTGCTGCCGGCGTACAAGGCTTGACCCGGCAGGCAGGCTACTCGGCGACTGGGCGCAGCAACGTCTGCGGCACGCGAAGGCTGTGCGTGGCACTGCCTCGCCCAGCCACAGCTGTCACCGTCAGGCCATCGGCACGCCATTCGAAGCCCACGGCCTCTGCGGGCAGATGAGCGCAATTCGCCGCGGTCGTCATTCGATCGGCGCAGAGCGTGGAGTAGTCCGCAAGCACAGCGGCCTTCACGCTGACACGATCGACGCTTGACTCGCCAGCCCACTCAGCAACCACCAAGCTCACGGATTCGCCTTGCCGGTCAAGAAACGCCAATCGGCGCCCGTCCGCGGACCACGACAGTGGCGACAGCCGCTGGTGTGCGAGCGCGTCGGGCACTTCAACGTTGTCGCGCCACCGCTCGTCGCGCTTCAACGGATACAGCGCCTGCCCGACATCGCGCAGCGGTACGTGCCGCTCGCCTGAGGCCCAGCCTGCGGGGAGATCCAAGCGGTTTTCCGCCGGCGAGCGCGCTGTGCGATACAAGCGATACTGGCTCTCGCTTCCAGTCACGAGGTAGGACGGGTGGAAGCGCACGAACGCAACGGCAGCGGCGTCTGGCGAGACACTGACCGCATAGCCCCAGAAGCGGTCCACGATCCGTGCCGTCCGGGCGTCGACGATCGCAACAACACCCGCAAGCGCGCCGTTCATCCAGCCCGTGACCACGAACTTCTGGCCGCTGCGGAACACACCGGTTGCCTGCAGCATCTCCTCAGGCAGCGCCGCACGCAGCCCGGGCCGTCCGTCGCCCTCGATGTGCAGCGCCAGCCCCCCGTCGCGTCGAACGACACTGGCGCTCTCGCCGTCACCCGCCCAGGAGGGCAGCGCCGCAGCCGCCGGATCAAACAATCCCCCGGCGGTGCGCAAGGCTACCCCCGGGATGCCAGGCGCGGCCTGCACCGCCAAAGTCGTCATTCATGAGCCCAGAGCGGCGATCGTTGCAAGTACGACCCCTGCCAACCGTGTACTGCGCATTCGTACCCCTCAGGCTTGCCACATGATGCAACGCTGAGCGGCACTTTCCTCCACAAACTTGAATTCGCCCATCCAACAGGTTAGGGGGTGCAATATCCGTTTGTATTGGGTGCAGTCTCAACGCCCGGCAATCACCCCCGCGATGCGCTCCAGCGCCACCTCGCGCTCGACCGCGCCGAGCTTCATCGCTTCCTTGGGCATGCCGTAGACCACGCAGCTGTCTTCGTCCTGGCCCAGGGTGCGGGCGCCCAGGTCGCGCATCTCCTTCAGGCCGCGTGCGCCGTCGTCGCCCATGCCGGTCATGATGACGCCCATGGCGTTGCGGCCGGCGGCGCGGGCGACCGAACGGAACAGCACGTCCACCGAGGGCCGATGCCGGCTGACCGGCGGGCCGTCGACGACACCCACGCGGTACTGCGCGCCGCTGCGCTCGAGCACGAGATGGCGACCGCCGGGCGCGATCAGGGCCAGGCCCGGGTGCACGCGATCGCCGTGTGCGGCTTCGCGCACCTCGATCTCGCACACCGTGTTCAGCCGCTGCGCGAAGGCGGCGGTGAACTGCGCCGGCATGTGTTGCACGACGACGATGCCAGGGCTGTCGGCTGGCAGGCCGCCGAGCACGACTTCGAGCGCCTGCGTGCCACCGGTCGAGGTGCCGATGGCCACGACGCGGTCGGTGGTCTCACTGAGCGCACGCGAGGCCGCCGCGGCAGGCAAGACCGCGTCGGCGGTGAGCTTGGCCGGTACGGCACCCGCCACCCGCGCCACCGGGCGGCGCACCCGCGCCTGCGCCGCGGCCTTGACCATCGACACCAGGTCGTCCGCGCCTTCGAGCAGCGTGGCTTTCAGGTTGACCTTGGGCTTGGCGACGATGCTCACCGCGCCCGCGGCCATGGCCTGCATCGTCGTCTCGGCGCCCTGTGTGGTGAGTGTGGAGCAGATCACCACCGGCGTCGGCCGCTCGGCCATGATCTTGCGCAGGAAGGTCAGCCCATCCATGCGCGGCATTTCGACATCGAGCACGATGACGTCGGGCCACTGGCGTGCCATGCGGGCCAGCGCGAACACCGGGTCGGGTGCCGCGCCGATGACCTCGATCGCCCTGTCGGCCGACAGCAGCTGCGCCATCACCTCGCGCACCACAGCGGAGTCGTCGATCACCATCACCTTGATCGGAGGAGCCATGCGCCTTCAGTCCTTGCGGTAGATCGATGGCCTGACCAGGCGCAGCGCGTCGGTCACGCCATGCAGGCTTTCGGAGTGGCTGATGATGAAGTGGCCGCCCGCGCGCAACGCTGGCAGCAGGCGCGCCACCACCTGCTGCTTGGTCGGCATCGAGAAGTAGATCATCACGTTGCGCAGGAAGATGACGTCGAACTCGCCCACGTCCGGCAGCGGCTTGACCAGGTTGATCTGCTGCACGTTCACCCGATCGCGGATCGACTTGTCGATGCGAAACCACCCATCTCGCGGCCCTACGCCTTTGAGGCAATAGGCCGTTCGCAGCGGTGCGGCGATGGCGTGCGCATCGTCCAGCGGATACAGCGCCTGCCGCGCCGCATCCAGCACGCGGGTGCTGATGTCCGAAGCCAGCACCTCGAAGCGCGTGTGCCCGAGCGCGTGCGCCAGGGTCATGGCGATGCTGTAGGGCTCTTCGCCGGTGGAGCAGGCGCCGCACCACACCCGCACACCGCTGCGTCCGCGCCAGGCGGGCGCCAGCGTGCGGGCCAGGAACTCGAAGTGCTGCGCCTCGCGGAAGAAGTAGGTCTCGTTGGTGGTGAGCAGATCCACCGCGGTCTGCCGTTCATGGGCGTCGGTGCGCACCAACGCAAGGTAGTCCGCGTAGTCGCCGATGTCGCGCGCCGCCAGGCGCTTGGCCAGGCGGCCGCACACCAGCGTCTTCTTGGCGTCGCTGAGGTGGATGCCGGCCTGCTCGAACAGCAGGTCGCGCAGACCCCGGAACTCGCGCGCGCCGAGCACCGGGGGATGCGCCAGCTCAACGGTCGGCATGGTCGGGCGCGGCCTCGGGCGCCAGCGCGCGCAGCTCGGCGAGCTCGTCCATCGACAGCACCCGGCCCAGGTCCAGCAGGATGACGAAGCCCTTGTTCACCTTGGCCATGCCGGCGATGAAGTCGGCGCGTATGCGCGTGCCGAAGCTGGGGGCGGGTTCGATCTGTGCGCGGTCGATCTGGCGCACCGCGCTCACTGCATCGACGATGATGCCCAGCACGTGCCGGTCGTCCTCGGCCTGGATCTCGAGAATGACGATGCAGGTGCGACGCGACGCCTCGGTGCGGGTGCGACCGAAGCGTGCGTTCAGGTCGATCACCGGCACCACGGCACCGCGCAGGTTGATCACGCCGCGGATGAACCCGGGCACCATCGGCACCGCGGTGAGGTGGCCGTACTCGATGATCTCGCGCACGCCCAGCGTGCCCACGGCGAACGACTCGCCGCCGAGGCTGAAGATCAGGTACTGGCTGCTCATGCCGGGCTGTGCTGCAGGGGCGCCCCCGCCGGCACCAGCGGCATGGCTGGCAGTTTGAGCGGTAGTGGCGGTCGCGCTCATGACTCACGCCTCGAAGCGGACGAAGTCCTGGTCGCCGACAGCGGAAGCGGTCTTGGCAGCGCCCGCGCGACCCTTGCGCACCGGCGCGGCCGAGCGCGCCGCACGGGCGATGGT
>JABWBN010000182.1 GCA_013360485.1 Burkholderiaceae bacterium
AGGATGAAGAGAATCGCTACCAGGTAGTAGCGCACGTCGAACTTCATGCGAGCATCTTCGAACGCCTCGAAGCCGCACTCGTAGGGTGACAGCTTGTCGGCATCGGGACGATTTGCGCCCAGCGCGCTACTCGCTGCCCAGCCGAGGGCCATCGGCACGAGACCGACGGCGAGCCCGACCAGGATGAACATCAGGATCGGGAAATAATTCTGCAGCATCGTTCCGCTCTAAATTCCCTGCAAGGGCTGCGACGCGCAGCCGGACGGCACACCCATCCGATGATTCGTACACTGCCGCCCCGACGATCAACGCACCGCCTGCGGCCACCTGCGGCGTGAGCCGCCCGGCACCCAGGGCCAGGGCGGACACGCTGGCGAAGAGCACTTCGGAAATCATCACCACGGCCGTGGTGTGCGCATCCAGCCGCGCCGCGCCGTACTGCAACGCCAGGTTCGAGCCGATGAACCACACCGCCAACGCGGCCGTTCCCAGCACCCAGCCCCAGGCCGGCTCCGGCGGCGGCGGCACCGCACCACTGCGACCCTGCCACAGCGCCAGTGCGCCGGCCACCACCAGCCCACCCAGGAACATGGCCAGCGCACGGGCATGCTCGCTGCGTCCGGCTTCGCGGCGCAGCATCACGTTGTTCAGGGCAAAGCTGAAGCCGCCCGCCAAGCCCAGCCACTCGGGCAGTCCCAGGGTCAGTTCGGGTGCACCCTGAGCGGGCCACAGCACCACGGCCGCACCGCTCAATGCCAGTGCGATGCGCATGCCCGCCGCCAGCCCGGCACGCTCGCCCAGCAGCAGCCAGGCCAGCAAGGCGGACCACAGCGGCATCAGGTAGAACAGCAGCACCACCCGAACCACGTCGCCGATGGTCACGCCCCAGTTGAAGCAGGCGTTGGTGGTGCCAGCGGCGAGCACCAGCACCCACAGCGAGGGCGTGCGCGCCACCTCGACCACTGCGCGCGGCCAGACCGCGACCAGCACCCCCACGGCCGCTGCGAACACCAGCGTGGTCTGCCACAGCGGATGCACACCCAGCGCCTGGAGCTGTCGGAACGGCCACCACGACACGCCCCAGGTGAACGCATTGAACAGCAGCGCCGCGATCGCCAGACCGCGTGCCGCGGGCGTGCCCAGGTTCAATGCCTATCGGTGCGGGCGATGGCCAGCAGCCGCTCCACCTCGTCACGGTGCTGCACGCAATTGCGCGCGTGCCAGCGCCAGATCAGCGCCATCGTGCCGCTGACCAGCAGCCCGAACAGGGCGATGGCCGCGAAGGCCGACAGGCCGAACTTCGTCATGCCGGTGTAGAAGGCGGCCAAGCCGAGGATGCAGGCCTGCTCGTTGAAGTTCTGCACGGCGATGGAGCGGCCCGCGCCCATCAGGTTGTGGCCACGGTGCTGCAGCAGTGCATTCATGGGCACCACGAGGTAGCCGCCGGCCGCGCCGAGCAGGATGAGAAAGGGCACCGCCACCCAGAGGTCGCGGATCGCGTTCAGCCCGATCAGCAGCACCCCCATCACCACGCCCAGCGGGATCACGCTGGTGGCACGGTCCAGGCGCATGCGCATCGAGGCCACCACGGCACCCACGGCCACGCCGATGGACACCACACCGGCCAGCGACGAGGCCTGGGTGGTGCTGTATCCCAACGCAGCCGCGGCCCAGGGGAAGACGATGATGCGCATGTTGCCGCCCACGCCCCAGAACATGGTGGTGGTGGCCAGCGAGATCTGGCCGAGCTTGTCGTTCCACAGCCGGGCGTTGCACTGCGAGAAGTCCGCCAGCAGCTGGCCGGGGCCCAGCGTCAGAGGCTGCAGCGGCGCCTCCGTGCGCGGGATGAACAGGTTGAAGACCGCCGCCACGCCATACAGCAGCAGCAGCACCACGATGGCGGCCTCCACCGCAGTGTCGATGCCGGTCTCCATTGCAGGCAGATCCCACCCCAGCAACCAGGGCGCCAGGCGCGGACCCACGAGTTGCCCGCCGAGCACGGTGCCGGCAATGATGGACAGGATGGTCAGTCCCTCGATCCAGCCGTTGGCCTTGACCAGCTGCGACGGCGGCAGCAGTTCGGTGAGGATGCCGTACTTGGCGGGCGAGTAGGCGGCGGCGCCCAGGCCCACCACGGCGTAGGCCAGCAATGGATGGCCGCCGAGCAGCATCATCAGGCAGCCAGCCACCTTGATGGTGTTCGATATGAACATCACCCGGCCCTTGGGTATGGCGTCGGCAAAGGCGCCAACGAACGGGGCCAGCAGCACGTAGAACAGCGCGAACATCACGGCCAGCGCGGGCACGTGCCAGGCGGGAGCCTGACTGGTGCGCAGCAACTCGATGGCCGCGACGGTGAGCGCGTTGTCGGCCAGCGAGCTGAAGAACTGCGCCGACATGATGGTGTGGAAGCCCTTCTTCATGCTCGGTCAGTCTTCCACCACCCCAACGTGTCCCACGGTCCAAGTTGAATCCGGGCCTGGCCGCCGGCCCAGCTGGCCGAGGTCGATGCACCCGGTGCCCACGCCGGGAAAACGCCCCGCACGCCGGCCGCGGGTTATAGCATGGCACCTTGACGGCAGCGTGCCGCCGGCGGCCCCACCACGCGCCGCGGATGCAGCGGCGCGTTTGGGACAATCGACGCATGCCCCGTCCGATCCAGGCCCTCATCCACCTCGATGCGCTGGCGCACAACCTGGCCCGTGCCCGCGCCGCAGCCCCCGATGCACGGGTGTGGGCCGTGGTCAAGGCCGATGCCTACGGCCACGGCATCGAGCGCGCCTACGAGCCATTGCGCGCCGCCGACGGCTTTGCCCTGCTCGACCTGGCCGAGGCCGAGCGCGTGCGCGCACTGGGCTGGCGCGGCCCGGTGCTGCTGCTCGAGGGTGTGTTCGAGGCGCGCGACCTGGAGCTGTGCTCGCGCCTGAACCTGTGGCACGTGGTGCATTGCGAACAGCAGATCGACTGGCTGGGCGCGCACAAGACCCATCAGCCGCACCGCGTGTTCCTGAAGATGAACAGCGGCATGAACCGGCTGGGTTTCACCGCGGCCGCCCTGCGCACGGCCTGGGTGCGCCTGAACGCGCTGCCGCAGGTCGACGAGATCTCGCTGATGACGCACTTCGCCGAGGCCGATGCACCCGATGGCGTGGCGCGGCAGATGGCCGCATTCGACGCCGCCACCCGCGACCTGCCCGGCGAGCGCAGCGTGTCCAACAGCGCGGCGCTGCTCGGCCACCCCGGGGTGCGCAGCGACTGGGTGCGCGCGGGCATCCAGTGCTATGGCAGCGCTCCCGATCACCCGCAGCACGACGCCGCGCATTGGGGCTTGCGTCCGGCGATGACGCTGCGCACGCGGCTCATCGCGACCCAGGTGCTCGGCGCAGGCGAGACGGTGGGCTACGGCAGCACCTTCCGCGCCGAATCGCCCATGCGCATCGGCATCGCCGCCTGCGGCTATGCCGACGGCTACCCACGCCATGCCGGCACCGGCACACCGGTGCTGGTCGATGGTGTGCGCTGCCGCACCCTCGGGCGGGTGTCGATGGACATGCTGGCGATCGACCTCACGCCCGTTGCGGCCGCCGCGCCGGGCAGCGAGGTCACCCTGTGGGGCTGCGGGCCGGGCGACAGCGTGCTGCCCATCGACGAGGTGGCCCACGCCGCGGGTACGCTGGGCTACGAGTTGATGTGCGCACTGGCGCGGCGGGTGCCAGTGGCGGTGCAGTAGTCCGGACCCGAATTGCGTCGTGGCCTGGGTACTGCTCGTTTCGAGTGCGGCAGTCTGTATTTGCCTCACTTACCTGCAAGAGCGTCACTTTGGGCTGATGCGCGCACGAACGCTAAGGCATGGAATCGCGCTCGCAACTGCGATTGGATTGGCAATCGCGACGGCTGTATCGGCGGAAGTTCGTTCGCTCGTAGACTGGGGCAGCAGCAGCACATCGAGTGCAGCGCATCGCACGACACCGGCACTGTGGCTCTTGCTCGTAACGCCAATTTGGGCTGCTACGGCCATTTGGTGTCGCGAAGCGGTGAGCGACATTATTCTCAGGCGGTGGCCGCCTGTCGTGATCGAAGCTGCAGGGTGGGGCGCTTTGATCTTTGGTTGGGTGCTCCTGACCGTTCTGTCGCAGCTGCCAGTGCCCTGAGCCGTTGCGCGCCTCAGCGCCCGCCGCGGAGTTGGTCGAGCGCCCACACCGCATCGAAGGGCTGCTGCAATGCCGGGATAGCTTCCAACTGGGCACGTGCTCGTGAGGGCAGCATTGCGTAGGCGGCTTCCCGCTCGAACAGCTTCCAATGCTGGTCGAAAATCAAGCGATCATCGGGGCGCAACCGCGGTCGCTGCCCGACATGCTCGGCCACCGACAGGTAAGCGCCGCGAGCAATCAGCAGCTTGCCCAACTCGTGCGAGGCGCACGCCTCCAGTGCTCGCTCTGCCAGTACCAGCGCAGCCAACTCCTGCCCGGACGGATCCAGGCCGCTATCGCGGAAGACCTCCCGGTCCACCCGCCGCAGCTGCCGCCTCTGGCACTCGTCTATCCGTTGCTCGTACAGCATGTAGGCCTGCTCATATTGACCGTGCGCAAGCAATAGGGCCGGCGGCACAGTAACGCCGTGACTGCGGGTAGCAGAACAACCGGCCACCACCAAGCACAACATGAGCAGGCACCGACTAATCGGCGACAACGACGCAACCCTCATTGACTGCCTGAACGAACTGCCGCCAGAACAGCGACTCAACGCCTACCGTATCGAACGCCGCAAAGCGCGCAACTCTCAACACCACAGCCCGCTCGATCGCAGGCACGGCATTGACCGCACGCGCCATCATCTCGAAGTCGGTGGAATAGACGTTGAAGCTGGCTTCGAGTGCGCTGCTGCCGAGAAAAATCGTGGCGACTGTGCCCACTGGAACGAGCACTTGAAGCGTGCGTGACAACTGTTGCTTCGTTCGGATTTCTACGATCGCAGCGCGGCTCTTGGGGCCAAACCGGACACCCATGAGGGGCTGGCAGGGCATGTTGGCCCTCCAATTCTGTCTTGAGGCAGCCATTGTCACGATCGCAAGCGCCGGCTGCTGTTTCGATTTGAAAGCTGGAGCTGTACGCCAGGGACGGCGGCGCGCCGCGAAAGGCGCTCACTGTTCATCGCCGATACGGCAGCCAGGCGCCCGACGTGAGCACGTATAAGCCCGGTGCGGCTACAGTGCCGCAGGTGAACACCCGCGCCCGTACCGAGTTCGTCTGCAGCGCCTGCGGCGCCAGCCATGCCAAGTGGCTGGGTCGCTGCGCCCAGTGCGGCGAGTGGAACACCCTGAACGAAGCGGTGGCGGAGCGGGCGGCAGGCCGGGGGCACCGGTTCCAGGCACTGGCCGCCGCGCAGCCGCCGATGCTGCTGTCGCAGATCGAGGCCAGCGAGGTCGAGCGCACGCCCACCGGGCTGGACGAACTCGACCGCGTTCTCGGCGGTGGCATCGTCGAGGGCGGCGTGGTGCTGATCGGCGGCGACCCCGGCATCGGCAAGTCGACCTTGCTGCTGCAGGCCGCGCAGTCGCTGTCGCAGCCCGGCGCCAGCGGCACGCCGCTGCAGGTGCTGTACGTGACCGGCGAGGAATCGGGCGCCCAGGTGGCGCTGCGCGCGCGCCGGCTGGGCTTGTCAGGCGAGCGGGTGCAGGTGCTGGCCGAGATCCAGCTCGAGAAGATCCAGGCCGCCCTGGCCAGCCTGCAGCCGCAGTTCTGCGTCATCGATTCCATCCAGACGGTGTACTCGGAGCAGCTCACCAGTGCGCCCGGTTCGGTGGCGCAGGTGCGCGAGTGCGCCGCCCACCTGACCCGCACCGCCAAGGCCAGCGGCTGCGCCATCGTGCTGGTGGGTCACGTCACCAAGGAAGGCGCGCTGGCCGGGCCGCGCGTGCTCGAGCACATCGTCGATACGGTGCTGTACTTCGAGGGCGACACCCACAGCAGCTATCGCCTGGTGCGCGCCATCAAGAACCGCTACGGCGCGGTCAACGAGATCGGCGTGTTCGCCATGACCGAGCGCGGCTTGAAGGGCGTGAGCAACCCCAGCGCGATCTTCCTGTCCACCCATGGCCAGCCGGTACCGGGTTCGTGCGTGCTGGTCACGCTGGAAGGCACGCGGCCCTTGCTGGTGGAGATCCAGGCACTGGTCGATGCAGGCGGCGCGGCGCCGCGGCGCTTGTCGGTGGGCCTGGAGCGCGACCGGCTGGCCATGCTGCTGGCGGTGCTGCACCGCCACGCCGGTGTCGACAGCCTCGACCAGGACGTGTTCGTCAACGCCGTGGGCGGCGTGCGCATCAGCGAACCGGCGGCCGACCTGGCGGTGCTGCTGGCCATCCAGAGCTCGCTGCGCGGCAAGGCCCTGCCCGCCGGGTTCTTCGCCTTCGGCGAGGTGGGCCTGGCCGGCGAGGTGCGCCCGGCACCACGCGGCCAGGAGCGCCTGAAGGAAGCGGCCAAGCTCGGCTTCGCGGTAGCGGTGGTGCCCAAGGCCAATGCCCCGAAGAAGCCGATAGAAGGACTGACGGTGCATGCCATCGAGCGCATCGACGAGGCCATCGCGCTGGCGCGCGGCTTGTGAACCCCAGACCATGGCCCCCGATGCCAGCGCGCACCCCCTGCCAGCGCCAGCGCCCACGGGCCGACGCGCACGCTGGCGACTGGCGGTGGTGTCCGACGTCCACGGCAACCTGCCGGCTCTGCGGGCCGTGCTCGACGAACTGAATGACTGCGGCTGCGATGCTGTGGTGAACCTGGGCGACGCGCTGAGCGGCCCGCTATGGCCGGCCGAAACCGCTGCCCTGCTGCAGGACTCCGGTTGGCCCACCCTGGCGGGCAATCACGAGCGGCAGCTCCTGGCCCTGCCTGCCGTGGCGGGCGATGCCGGCGGCCGCGAAACACCGCCTTCCAGCGATGCGTATGCGGCAGCACGCATCGGTGCCGCGACGCGGCGCTGGCTGGCTGCCCTGCCGGCCGTGCACTGGCTGCGCGACGATGTGCTGCTGTGCCACGGCACGCCGGCCAGCGATCATCACTACCTCATGGAAACCGTGACCGCCGGACACCAGCGCGGCGGCGACCCCGGCATACGCGCCGCCACGCCGGAGGAACTCGCGCACCGCCTGGGCGCGCCGGTGCGCGACCGGGCCCGCCTGGTGCTGTGCGGGCATACGCATGTGCCGCGGGTGATGCAGTGCGGGCACACGCTGGTGGTGAACCCCGGCAGCGTGGGCTTGCCGGCCTTCGACGACACACGCCCGCACCCGCATCGGGTCGAAACGGGCAGCCCGCATGCCCGCTGGGCGCTGCTCAAGTTCGATGCACGCACCGGCTGGCAGGTGCAGCTGCGCTGCACCGCATACGACTCGGCGTCGGCCGCGGCGCAGGCCGAACAGGTGGGCCGCGCCGATTGGGCACACGCCCTGCGCACCGGCGTGATGGGTCCCTTCGAGGGCGACGTGACGAGCTGCGCGAGGACACAGCCATGAGTTCGGCGCTGGGCTGGGCGATGGCCGTACTCGGCACGGCCCTGGGCTGGCACGCCTACGGCTGGCGCGGGGTGGCGCTGGCGGTGTCGGTCATCGTGTTCTGGCTGCTGCTGCAGTTCAGCCGCACGCTGCGGGTGATGCGCGCTGCCGGCCAGGCGCCCGTCGGGCACGTGGCCAACGCCGTGATGCTGCACGCCCGCCTGCGTCCCGGCCTGCGCCTGCTCGAAATCCTGGCGCTGACCCGCAGCCTGGGCGAGAAGCTCGGCGACGACCCCGAGCGCTACGCCTGGCGCGAC
>JABWBN010000183.1 GCA_013360485.1 Burkholderiaceae bacterium
TCTTCCGATCTCCCGCGCCGGTGAGCGCCAGCGTGCCCGATGCACCACAGCTGGTCGAGGCGCCGACGATGGCGCAGGTGCAAGCGCCAGAGCAGGTGCCCGCGGCACCCGAGCCTGCCGCGCCCGCTTCGTCCGTCCCATCAACGGCGCAAGTCGCGCCCAGCAAGCCGCAGGAAGCCCTCACCCCGGCGCTGGTGGATCGGGCGGCTTCGGCCCATGTGCCGCCGCAGGCTGCCTTCGAGTGGCCGCCGTCGACACGGCTCACCTACACGCTCAACGGCTACTTCCGCGGACCGATCGAGGGCGGCAGCGCGCAGGTCGAATGGTTGCGCTCGGGATCGCGCTACCAGGTTCACTTGGAAACGCGCCTGGCGCCCTTGCTGACCCGCCGCATCACCAGCGACGGCGAGCTCACCGAGCACGGTCTGCAACCGCGTCGCTTCGACGCCGAGCAAAAGGTGCTGTTCAAGGCGCCGCGTCGCTGGACGCTGCTGTTCGGACCGCAGCGCATCACCCTGGTCGACGGTCGTGAAATCGACGCCGTCGCGGGCGTGCAGGACGAAGCCAGCCAGTTCGTGCAGCTGACGTGGCTGTTCACCACACAGCCCGACAAAATGCGCGTCGGTCAATCGATCGAGGTTCCGCTGGTGCTGAACCGGCGGCTCGACCGCTGGATCTACGATGTCAAGGAAATGCAGACCCTGTACCTGCCCTTTGGCGAGGTCCCGACCTACTACGTCAAGCCCCGGCGCGAAGCGCGAGGCGGCGACATGACGGCCGAGATCTGGTTCGCGCCCACGCTGCAATACCTGCCCGTGCGCATCGTGATCCGGCAAGACCAGGACACCTTTGTCGAGCTCACCCTGGATCGACCACCGCTTCAGGCCGCACCCGATGGGGCGTCGCGCTGAGCGAGCGGCGCGTTCAACCGTGCTCGACGAAACGATCGGCGTAGGCTGTTGCGCTGCTGGCGCCGCGGACGTTTCGGATCAGTTCGACGGCCTGCTGCAGCAACGGATGCAGGGCAACCGCGTCGGGCGCCTTCTCCATGCGCAGGGCCAGCATCTCGGCCACCATGGGGCCGACCGTGTCGGTCAATGCGCGCACCGCCTCGCGGCGTTGGACGTCGAAACTGGGCGCACGTGTACCCGGCGGTCGTGAGGCAGGCCCGGCAGCCACTGCATGCGCGGTCGCGGCTGCAGCTACCGCAGGTGCCGCAGCAGGTTCGGCCACCGTGGCGGCGGTCTCGATGAAGCCTTCGGTGACCAGCGCCTGCAAGGTGTCGTCAGCCTGCGCGCCCAGCATGCCGCGCAGGTCGTCGCCCGAGCGCTTGCCGTCGACCAGGATCAAGGCATTGCGCAACCGGGGCACCAGCCGGTGCGCGCGCGTGTCGATCTCGGCGCGGCCCTTGTCGGTCTTGCGGTAGATTGTCGCCATGCTGCGTACGGCCCTTTACAGCTTGTGTCTGCCTTAGGCAGAGTGACCTGCTGCTAGCCTAACGCGGGATTGACAATTCCGGTTGAATGATTTGAGCAATCGTGCTGCATTGCATGGACAAAGTTGGCAATGCAGCCACACAGCGAGCCCCACATGACCTACGAAAACATCCTGGTGGAGGTGCGCGGCGAAGGCGACCGCCGCACCGGACTGATCACCCTGAACCGACCGAAGCAACTCAATGCGCTGAACGACGCGCTGATGGATGAGCTTGGTGCGGCCTTGAAGGCGTTCGATGCCGACCCGGCCATCGGATGCATGGTGATCACCGGCAGCGACAAGGCGTTTGCCGCCGGTGCCGACATCGGTGCGATGGCGCGCTATACCTTCAGCGACGTCTATACCGGCGACTACATCACTCGAAACTGGGAGCAGATCCGCGCGATCCGCAAACCCGTCATCGCCGCGGTTGCCGGCTTCGCCCTGGGCGGTGGCTGCGAACTGGCGATGATGTGCGACATGCTCATCGCTGCCGACAGCGCCCGCTTCGGTCAGCCCGAAATCAAGCTGGGCGTCATTCCCGGCGCCGGCGGCACGCAGCGCCTGCCGCGTGCGGTGGGCAAGGCCAAGGCCATGGACATGGTGCTCACCGGCCGCATGATGGACGCCGCAGAGGCCGAGCGCGCTGGTCTGGTGTCGCGCGTGGTGCCGGCCGAACGCCTCATCGCCGAGGCGCTGTCGGTTGCCGAGGTCATCAACGCGTTCGGCGCGCCCAGTGTGATGATGGCCAAGGAGTGCGTCAACCGGGCCTTCGAGGGTGCGCTGTCCGACGGCGTGATGTACGAGCGGCGCATGTTCCACGCGCTGTTTGCCACCGACGACCAGAAGGAAGGCATGGACGCCTTCGTCAACAAGCGCAAGCCGGCGTTTCGGCATCGTTGAGGGCCCGGCGCATCCGCGGTCAGGGCGCCGCCACGGCCCTGCCGCGTCAGGTCAGGGGTGGAGCCAACCGGGCCCCGCGGCCGCGAACCGGGCCCGGCGGTGACCGCCGGCATGCAGCTCGAGCCAGTCGATCGTCGAGATCCGGGCATGAACCACCGCGAAGTGCTCGCGCGTGCCCCGCTCCAGGCCTGGGCGCTCGATGGGTGTGCCCGGCGGAAGTGGCGACAGGTAATCCTGGGCCGAGGGCGTCATCTTCAGCCGTGCCCAGCGCGACGACACTGCCTGGCCGTCGGCTTCGATGGCCAGGTGGCAGCGCATGCGCAATTGCCACCCCAGCCGGCGTGACCACACCAGCAGCGTGCCCTGGGGCACGCGAGCGATCTGCGCCACCTTGGGTGAGCGCGCATCGGTGTAGAAGGTGAGCTGGCGCACCGTCCGGTCGCACTCGCGCAGCACCACGGTGCGCAGGTCGGGTGCGCCGCTGTCGGCGGTGGCCAATGCCATCAGCCGCCATTCGTGCTCGCGTTCGTGCGCCGCACGCTCGAGCTCGTTCCAGCAGGCCGCCTCGATCAGGTTCAGCGCGTCGACGCGGGTGTCCATGGCGTCCTGGCGTTTCGGCGGTGACGGCAACGGCGCTCAGCCCTCGTGGCGAAGCGCCGGAAACAGGATCACGTCGCGGATGCTCGGGCTATCGGTCAGCAGCATCACCAGGCGGTCCAGGCCCACGCCGCAGCCGCCGGTGGGCGGCATGCCGTACTCGAGCGCGCGAATGAAGTCGGCGTCGTAATACATCGCCTCGTCGTCCCCAGCCTCCTTGTTGGCCACTTGGGCACGGAACCGCGCGGCCTGGTCCTCGGCATCGTTGAGCTCCGAGAAGCCGTTGGCATACTCTCGGCCGGTGATGAACAGCTCGAAGCGCTCGGTGACCGCCGGGTTGGCGTCCGAGGCACGCGCCAGCGGCGAGACCTCGACCGGATAGTCGACGATGAAGGTCGGCTGCCAGAGCTTGTCTTCGACCACCGCCTCGAACAGGCCGAACTGCAGCTCGGCGAGCTTCCAGTGCGCGGGCGGCTCTTCGCCCAGCGCCTTCAGGCGCGTATGCAGCGCGGCTGCATCGGTCGATTCGGCTTCGCTCACGCCGGCATGCACCACCAGCGATTCGCGCACAGACAGGCGGGCGAAAGGCTTGTCCAGCTCCACCGGGCGGCCGGCGTAGCTCAGGCTTGCCGAGCCGGTGGCCATGCGCGCGGCGTGGCGCAGCAGCGCCTCGGTGAAGTCCATCAGGTCGTGGTAGTTCCAGTAGGCCGCATAGAACTCCATCATCGTGAATTCGGGGTTGTGCCGAACCGAGATGCCTTCGTTGCGGAAGCTGCGGTTGATTTCGAACACGCGCTCGAAGCCCCCGACCACCAGGCGCTTGAGGTACAGCTCGGGCGCGATGCGCAGGAACATCTCCTGGTCCAGCGCGTTGTGGTGGGTGACGAAGGGCCGCGCGTTCGCACCGCCGGGAATCGGGTGCAGCATCGGCGTTTCCACTTCCAGGAAGCCGTGCTCCACCATGAAGCTGCGGATCGAGGCCAGCGCCTTGCTGCGCGCGACGAAGCGCGCACGCGCATGCTCGTCGGTAATGAGGTCGGCATAGCGCTGGCGATACTTCTGCTCCTGGTCGGCCATGCCGTGGAACTTGTCGGGCAGCGGGCGCAGGTTTTTCGTCAGCAGCCGCAGCGTCGTCACCTTGACCGACAGCTCTCCCGTGCGCGTCTTGAACAGCGTGCCCTCGGCGCCCAGGATGTCACCCAGGTCCAGGTGCTTGAAGGCCTCGTACGCGTCGTCGCCCAGCGCATCCTTGCTGACGAACAGCTGGATGCGGCCATGCGTCTTGCCGAAGCTGCCATCTTGCAGCGTCGCGAAGCTCGCCTTGCCCATCACACGCTTGAGCATCATGCGTCCGGCCACGGCCACCTGGACCGCCTGGGGCTCCAGCTCTTCGTTGGCCATCTCGCCGTACTTGCCCTGCAGGTCGGCGGCGTGGTGGCGGGGCTTGAAGTCGTTGGGGAACGCCACCCCCTTGGCGCGAATGGCCGCCAGTTTCTCGCGCCGCTCGGCGATCAGCTTGTTGTCGTCGTCGGGGAGCAGGGCGTCGTGCGTCATGGCGGGCCGGCAGGGCTTGGGGAAACCGCGAATTGTAGGCAGGCGCAGCCTGCCGCAAGCGGCGCGCTCGTGGACAATGCGCGCTGGAGGTCATCGACATGGGACTGGCGCAACACCGGTACACGCTGGACGAATACCTGGCCTGGGAGAACCAGCAGCCCGAACGGCACGAGTTCCACCGCGGCGAGGTGTTCGCGATGGTCGGCGGGCGGCGCTCGCATGGGCGGGTGGTCGCAAATCTGGTGCGCCAGTTGGGGAACCGTCTCGCTGGAACGCCGTGCCAGGTCTTCGCCGAGTCGATGAAGGTTCAGGTGGCCGCCGATACCGTGCTCTACCCCGACGTCTTTGTCACCTGCGACAAGGCCGACCTGGCCACCGAGATGATCTTCCGCGCGCCTACGCTGGTCGTGGAAGTGCTGTCGCCCAGCACCAACGCCTATGACCGCAGCCTGAAGTTCGCGCTGTACCGGCAACTGGTGTCGCTGCGCGAGTACGTGCTGATCGACCCGGACGAGCGGCGCGTCGAGGCCTTCAGGCTCAGCCCGGCCGGCCAGTGGATCTTCGACGACATGAGCCAGGCGGCCGATCTGCGGCTGGACAGCCTCGGTGCCGCAATCGCCCTGCCCGAGGTCTTCGAGGGCGTCGAACCCGCCACCTGAGCGCGCCCTGGCTCGCACACTTGCTTCGCCCGCCATGCATTTGAAGTCCCCTCCCGTCCAGGACCGCAAGATCCGCTTCGCGCTCGCCGGCTGCGGCCGAATTGCGTCCAACCACATCGAGTCCGTCGGCCGGCATGCCGAGCGTGCCGAGCTGGTCGCGGTTTGCGACACCGATGCCGCCGCACTGGCGGCGGCCGTGCAACGCACCGGCGCACGCGGCTACGCCAGCTACACCCAGATGGTCGCGCACGCGGCGGCCGATTGCGTCGTGCTGGCCACGCCCAGCGGCCTGCATCCGGCGCAGGCCATCGAGGCCGCACAGGCCGGCCGGCACGTGATGACCGAGAAGCCCATGGCCACCCGCTGGGCCGACGGCATGGCCATGGTCAAGGCCTGCGACGAAGCCGGCGTGCGGCTGTTCGTGGTCAAGCAGAACCGGCGCAACCGCACACTGCAGCTGCTGCGCGAGGCCATCGGGCAAGGCCGCTTCGGCCGCATCTACATGGTCGCGGTCAACGTGTTCTGGTCGCGGCCGCAGAGCTATTACGACTCCGCCGCCTGGCGCGGCACCTGGGAGTTCGATGGCGGGGCGTTCATGAACCAGGCCAGCCACTATGTCGACCTGCTCGACTGGCTGATCGGTCCGGTGGAGAGCGTCATGGCCTACACCGGCACGCTGGCGCGCAACATCGAAGTCGAGGACACCGGCGTGGCGGCGCTGAAGTGGCGCAACGGCGCCATGGGATCGATCAACGTGACCATGCTTGCCCACCCCAAGAACTACGAGGGCTCGATCACCGTGCTGGGCGAGAACGGCACCGTGCGCATCGGCGGTGTCGCCGTCAATCAGATCGAGCACTGGGAGTTCGCGCAGCCGCACGAGATGGACCAGCACCTCGACGATGCGAGCTACCAGACCACGTCGGTCTACGGCTTTGGCCACCCGCTGTACTACGACAACGTCATCCGCACGCTGCGTGGCGAGTGCGAGCCCGAGACCGACGGCCGCGAGGGCCTGAAGAGCCTGGAACTGCTGATTGCCATGTACCGCTCGGCGCGCGACGGCAAGCGCGTGAACCTGCCTCTTGAATACTGATGGCTGCCACCGTCGTTCACGACAGCGCCATCGTCGACGCGGGTGCGCAGCTCGGCGAGGGCTGTCGCGTCTGGCACTTCGCGCACATCAGCGCCGGCGCACGCATCGGCGCGGGCTGCTCGTTCGGGCAGGGCGTGTACGTGGGCAACGACGTGGTCATCGGCGACAACGTCAAGGTCCAGAACAACGTCTCGGTCTACGACGCGGTGACGCTCGAATCCGATGTCTTCTGCGGCCCGAGCATGGTCTTCACCAATGTGCACAACCCGCGCTCCGCGGTGCCGCGAAAGAACGAGTACCGCCGCACCTTGGTCAGGCGCGGTGCCACGTTGGGCGCCAACTGCACCGTGGTGTGCGGCACCACCATCGGCGAATATGCCTTCGTCGGTGCCGGAGCCGTGGTGAGCCGCGATGTGCCGGCCTACGCGCTGATGGTGGGCGTGCCGGCGCGGCGCATCGGCTGGATGAGCCGCCACGGCGAGCGCCTTGCCCTGCCGCCGAGCGGGCACGGCGAGGCCTCATGCCCAGCCACCGGCGAACGCTATCGACTCGAGGGCGAACGACTTCAACTATGCAATTCACCGACCTGAAGGCGCAGTACGGCGCACTCAAGCAATCGATCGACGCCCGCATCCAGCGCGTGCTCGACCACGGCCAGTACATCATGGGCCCCGAAGTGGCCGAGATGGAGCAGGCCCTGGCGGACTACAGTGGCGCGCGCCACTGCGTGGCCGTGTCCAGCGGTACGGAGGCGCTGTTGATCGCGCTCATGGCGCTGGGGCTGAAGAGCGGCGACGAGGTCATCACCTCGCCCTTCACCTTCGCCGCCACGGCCGAGACCATCGTGCTCGCCGGCGGCGTGCCGGTGTATGTCGACATCGAGCCCGACACCTGCAACATCGACGCGCGGCTGATCGAGGCTGCGATCACGCCGCGCACGCGGGCCATCATGCCGGTGAGCCTGTACGGCCAGGCGGCCGACATGGACGACATCAATGCCATCGCCGCGCGCCATGGCCTTGTGGTCATCGAGGACGCCGCCCAGAGCTTCGGCGCGCGCTATCGCGGCCGCCGCAGCTGCAACCTGTCCACCATCGGCTGCACCAGTTTCTTTCCGAGCAAGCCGCTGGGCTGCTACGGCGATGGCGGCGCGCTGTTCACCAGCGACGACACGCTGGCTCGCGCCGCGCGCGAGATCCGCGTGCATGGCCAGAGCGGGCGCTACCACCACACCCGCATCGGTGTGGGCGGACGCATGGACACGCTGCAATGCGCCGTGGTGCTGGCCAAGCTCGAGCGCTTCGACTGGGAACTGCAGCGGCGGCGCGAGCTGGGGCAACGCTATCGCGAGCGCCTCGCTGCCAGCGGCGCCGAGGCGGGCCTGCTGGCGGTGCGCGGCGATCGCGATTGCGTGTGGGCCCAGTTCACCGTGCTGGTCGACGACCGCGCCACCGTGCAGAAGGCGCT